>NZ_PZKG01000003.1 GCF_003034985.1 Cereibacter changlensis JA139 | reverse complement strand
CATCGACCCAGATCTGGTCGCCCGCGCAGGCGAGCCAGTAGCCGCCCGAGGCCGCCACATCCTCGACGAAGGCGTGGACCGGCACGCCCTTTTCCACCGAGAGGCGGCGGATGCGGGCGGCGATCAGGCTGGACTGCACCGGCGAGCCGCCGGGGGAGTTGATGACGATGGCCACAGCGGCAGGTTTGCCGCGCGAAAAGGCCCGCTCGATCAGCGGGGCCAGCGCCGGATCGGACAACCCGCCCCGCGCGCTGGCGGCGATGGTGCCCTGCAGGCGGAGGACCGAGACCACCGGCGGCTTCTTGATGAACGGGATATACTGTTTCATGGCTCCGATGTAGAGCCTGCCCGTCCCTGGAACAAGGCGCTCGCCGGGGGTCTTCGCACTTCTTGCCGCTCGGGTGAATTGCTGCGAAACCGGGGGGATGATCGACAAGCTGGAAATGTTCATCGCCCTGGCGCGCGAGCGGCACTTCGGCCATGCCGCCGAGGCCTGCGGCGTGACGCAACCCACGCTGTCCTCGGCGATCCGGCAGCTGGAGGATCAGCTGGGGGTGCAACTGGTGTTCCGCGGCTCGCGCTTTCAGGAGCTGACGCCGGAGGGGCTGCGGGTGCTGGACTGGGCGCGGCGCATCGTCGGCGATGCGCGCGCGCTGAAGGACGAGATGCGGGCGGTTCGCTCGGGCCTGTCGGGCAATCTGCGGCTGGGCGTCATCCCGACCGCGCTGCCGATCGTCGCGGATCTGACGGCGCCCTTCACCGAGCGGCATCCGAACGTGCGGGTGCGGGTGCTGTCGCGCACCTCGGCGGAGATATTGGCCGGGATCGAGAGCCTCGAGTTCGATGCAGGGATCACCTATCTCGACAACGAGCCGCTGGGGCGGGTGTCGCAGGTGCCGCTCTATGCCGAGTATTACCGGCTGGTCTGCCGTCCCGGCACGCCGTTGTCGGAGCGCGACAGCCTGACATGGGCCGAGGTGGCGACGCTGCCGCTGTGCCTTCTGACCGAGGACATGCAGAACCGCCGGATCGTCAACCAGCATCTGGCGGAGTCGGGAGTGCGCGCCAGCCCGTCGGTGGAGTCGAACTCCACCATCTCGCTGATCTCGCATGTGATGACCGGGCGCTGGGCCTCGGTGCTGCCGAAGAAGCTGGCCGACATGTTCGTGGCGGATGGGCTGCGGGCGATCCCCATCGTGGCGCCGGAGGTGCGGCATCTGGTGGGGCTGATCGCGGCGCATCGCGAGCCGCATACACCGATCCTCGCGGCGCTGCTGGAGGCGGCGCGGCGGTCGGCGGAGGTGGAGCGATAGGGAAAGCCTATCGTTTGACGGCATATCCATATTGAAATCTCTATCGTCGCGCGTAAAAAGGTCGCAGCCAACCGGGGAGGAGAGCCGCATGCGCGTGGAAACAGGCGAGGTGACCGCACGTCTGCAGGATATTCTTGCCGCGCATGAGGGGCTGGAGGGGCCGCTGCTGCCGATCCTTCATGCCGTGCAGGAAAGCTTCGGCTATGTGCCGCAGGACGCGCTGCCGCTGATCGCGGCGAACCTGAACCTCAGCCGGGCCGAGGTTCACGGGGTGATGAGCTTCTACCACGATTTCCGCGAACAGCCGCAGGGGCGGCATGTGCTGAAGCTGTGCCGGGCCGAGGCCTGCCAGTCGATGGGCGGTGACGCTTTGGCGGAACGGGTGAAGCACCGTTTGGGGATCGACTGGCACCAGACGACGCCCGACGGCGCGGTGACGCTGGAGCCGGTCTTCTGCCTCGGGCTCTGCGCCTGCGCCCCGGCGGCGCTGGTCGATGGCCGCGTGGTGGGCCGGGTGGACGAGACGCGGCTCGAGGCGCTGCTGACGGAGGTGCGGGCATGAGGATCTATGTTCCGGGCGATGCGGCGGCCAAGGCACTGGGCGCCGACGAGGTGGCCGAGGCGATTCGCGCCGAGGCCGACAAGCGCGGCGTGGCGATCGAGGTGATCCGCAACGGCTCGCGCGGGATGGTCTGGCTGGAGCCTCTGGTGGAGGTGCAGACCGGGATCGGCCGCGTGGCCTTCGGCATGGTGCAGGCGGCGGATGTCGCCTCGCTGTTCGAGGCGGGCTGGGGCGAGCACAAGCTGGCGCTGGGGCTGACCGAAGACCTGCCCTGGATGAAGATGCAGACCCGGCTGACCTTCGCGCGCTGCGGGGTGATCGACCCGCTGTGCCTCGAGGATTACGAGGCGCATGGCGGCTTTGTCGGCCTGCACAAGGCGATCGCCATGGCGCCGGAGGCGATCGTGCAGGAGGTGCTCGACTCGGGCCTGCGCGGGCGCGGCGGGGCGGGCTTTCCCACCGGCATCAAGTGGAAGACCGTGGCGGGGGCGGCGGCCAGCCAGAAATACATCGTCTGCAACGCCGACGAGGGCGATTCCGGCACCTTCGCCGACCGGATGATCATGGAGGGCGACCCCTTCACGCTGATCGAGGGCATGACCATCGCCGGGCTCGCCGTGGGGGCGACGCGCGGCTATGTCTACATGCGCTCGGAGTATCCCGATGCCATCCGGGTGATGGAGCAGGCGGTGCTGATCGCGCGGGATCACGGGCTCCTGGGGCCGTCGGTGATGGGCTCGGGCCGGGCCTTCGACATGGAGATCCGGACCGGCGCGGGGGCCTATGTCTGCGGCGAGGAGACCTCTCTCTTGAATTCGCTGGAAGGCAAGCGCGGTGTGGTGCGGGCGAAGCCGCCGCTGCCGGCGCTGGAGGGCTTCCTCGGCAAGCCGACAGTGGTGAACAACGTGATCTCGCTGGCCTCGGTGCCGGTGATTTTCGAGAAGGGCGCTGCCTATTACAAGGACTTCGGTCTGGGCCGCTCGCGCGGCACGATCCCGTTGCAGATCGCCGGCAACGTGAAGCACGGCGGGCTGTTCGAGGTGGCCTTCGGCATGACGCTGGGCGATATCGTCGATAATCTCGCGGGCGGCACGGCGACCGGACGGCCGGTGAAGGCGGTGCAGGTCGGCGGGCCGCTGGGTGCCTATTTCCCCCGCGCGCTGTTCAATACCCAGTTCTGCTACGAGGAATTCGCCGGGGCCGAGGGGCTGGTGGGCCATGCCGGGCTGGTGGTCTTCGACGATACGGTGGACATGCTGAAACAGGCGCGCTTCGCCATGGAGTTCTGCGCCATCGAATCCTGCGGCAAATGCACCCCCTGCCGGATCGGCGCGGTGCGCGGGATGGAGACGGTGGACCGGATCGCGCGCGGCGACGCCGCGGCCATCCCGCTGTTGACCGATCTCTGCGCCACGATGAAGGCCGGCTCGCTCTGCGCGCTGGGCGGCTTCACCCCCTATCCGGTGATGTCGGCGCTGACCCATTTTCCCGACGATTTCGCTCCCCTCAAGGAGGCTGCCGAATGAAAGATTTCATCATCCCCGACCGCGATTTCGGCACGCCGGAGTCGAAGTCGAAGGTCATGGTCACGCTGAACGTCGATGGATTCGACGTGACGGTGCCCGAGGGCACCTCTGTCATGCGGGCGGCGGCGGAGGCGGGCATCACGGTGCCGAAGCTCTGCGCCAGCGACAACATGGCGGCCTTCGGGTCGTGCCGGCTCTGCCTGGTGGAGATCGAGGGGCGCAACGGCACGCCCGCCTCCTGCACCACGCCGGTGGCGCCGGGGATGAAGGTCCATACCCAGACCGGCCAGCTGAAGCAGCTGCGGCGCGGGGTGATGGAGCTCTACATCTCCGACCACCCGCTGGATTGCCTGACCTGCTCGGCCAATGGCGACTGCGAGTTGCAGGACATGGCCGGGGCCGTGGGCCTGCGCGACGTGCGCTACGAGGCAGTGGAAAACCATTTCACCCCGAAGAACACCGCGGGCGAGCTGAACCGGCAGTGGATGCCGAAGGACGATTCCAACCCCTATTTCACCTATGACCCGGCGAAATGCATCGTCTGCTCGCGCTGCGTGCGGGCCTGCGAAGAGGTTCAGGGCACCTTCGCGCTGACCATCGAGGGCCGCGGCTTCGACAGCCGGGTCTCGGCGGGCGCGGCCTCCGACAGCTTCCTCACCTCCGATTGCGTCTCTTGCGGCGCCTGCGTGCAGGCCTGCCCGACGGCGACGCTGCAGGAGAAATCGGTGATCGACATCGGCACGCCGGAGCGGTCGGTCATCACCACCTGCGCCTATTGCGGCGTGGGCTGCAGCTTCAAGGCCGAGATGCGCGGCGACGAGCTGGTGCGGATGGTGCCCTACAAGCACGGCAAGGCCAACCGCGGCCACAGCTGCGTGAAAGGCCGTTTCGCCTATGGCTATGCCAGCCACAAGGACCGCATCCTGAACCCGATGATCCGCGAGACTATCAATGATCCGTGGCAGGAAGTGACCTGGGAAGAAGCGCTGGGATTTGCCGCGCGGCGGATGAAGGACATCCAGGCGAAGCACGGGCGGCAGTCGGTCGGGGTCATCACCTCGTCGCGCTGCACCAATGAAGAGACCTATCTGGTGCAGAAGCTGACCCGCGCGGTCTTCATGAACAACAACACCGACACCTGCGCCCGGGTCTGCCACTCGCCCACCGGCTATGGTCTGGGCCAGACGTTCGGCACTTCGGCGGGAACGCAGGACTTCGACTCGGTGGAACAGACCGATGTGGTGGTGGTGATCGGGGCCAACCCGACCGACGGCCACCCGGTCTTCGCCAGCCGGCTGAAGAAGCGGCTGCGGCAGGGGGCGAAGCTCATCGTCATCGACCCGCGGCGGATCGACCTGGTGAAGAGCCCGCATATCGAAGCGGCACATCATCTGGCGCTGAAGCCGGGGACCAACGTCGCGGTAGTGACCTCGATCGCGCATGTGATCGTCACCGAGGGACTGGCGGATGAGAGTTTCATCCGCGAGCGCTGCGACTGGGACGAGTTCCAGGATTACGCCGAATTCGTCGCCGACCCGCGCCATGCGCCGGAAGCGACCGAGCTCTTGACCGGCGTGCCGGCGGCGGAGCTGCGCGCGGCGGCGCGGCTGTTCGCCAAGGGCGGCAACGGGGCGATCTATTACGGGCTGGGCGTGACCGAGCATTCGCAGGGATCGACGACCGTCATCGGCATCGCCAACCTCGCCATGCTGACCGGCAACATCGGCCGGCCGGGCGTCGGGGTGAACCCGCTGCGCGGGCAGAACAACGTGCAGGGCTCCTGCGACATGGGCTCCTTCCCGCATGAGCTGCCGGGCTATCGCCATGTGAAAAACGATTCCGCCCGCGAGGTGTTCGAGAAGCTCTGGGGCGTGACGCTGGATCACGAGCCCGGGCTGCGCATCCCGAACATGCTGGATGCGGCGGTGGAGGGCACCTTCAAGGGGCTCTACTGCCAGGGCGAGGACATCCTGCAATCCGACCCCGACACCAAGCATGTCGCGGCGGGGCTGGCGGCGATGGACTGCGTCATCGTGCATGACCTCTTCCTGAACGAGACCGCCAACTACGCCCATGTCTTCCTGCCGGGTTCGTCCTTCCTCGAGAAGGACGGCACCTTCACGAACGCCGAGCGCCGCATCAACCGCGTCCGCAAGGTGATGGCCCCGAAAAACGGTTTCGGCGACTGGGAGGTGACGCAGATGCTGGCCAATGCCATGGGCGCGGGCTGGACCTACACCCATCCGAGCCAGATCATGGACGAGATCGCGGCCACCACCCCGTCCTTCGCCGGCGTCAGCTACGAGAAGCTGGAGACCGAAGGCTCGGTGCAATGGCCCTGCAACGAGGCGCATCCGCTGGGCACGCCCTTGATGCATGTCGACGGGTTCATGCGCGGCAAGGGCAAGTTCATCCGCACCGAATATGTGGCGACGGACGAGAAGACCGGGCCGCGCTTCCCGCTGCTGCTGACCACCGGGCGCATCCTCAGCCAGTACAACGTCGGCGCGCAGACGCGGCGGACGGCGAACACCGTCTGGCACGAGGAGGATGTGCTGGAGATCCACCCGCATGATGCCGAGGTGCGCGGGGTGAAGGACCGCGACTGGGTGCGGCTGGCCTCGCGGTCGGGCGATACCTCGCTGCGGGCGAAACTGACCGACCGGGTGTCGCCGGGCGTGGTCTATACCACCTTCCACCACCCCTCGACGCAGGCCAATGTCATCACCACCGATTTCTCGGACTGGGCGACCAACTGCCCGGAATACAAGGTGACGGCGGTGCAGGTCTCGCCCTCGAACGGGCCGTCGGACTGGCAGGAGGATTACGCGTCGCAGGCCACCCTCGCCCGCCGCATCCTGCCCGCCGCCGAGTGATGGAAACGCGCCGGAGCCTTCCCCGCCTCGCCTTGACCGCGGGGCGGGCCGATCCGGGCCAGCGGATGCTGCCGGAGGAGGTGGCGGTGGCGCTGAGCTACAATGGCTCGACGCAGGCGGTGATGATGGCCAGCCCCGAGGCGCTGGAGGATTTCGCCTATGGTTTCTCGCTGACCGAGGGCCTCGCTACGGCGGCGGAGATCGACAGCGTCGAGGCGGTGGAGACGGAGCGCGGCATCGACCTGCAGATCTGGCTGAAGCCCGAGGCCGGGGCACGGCTGATGGCGCGGCGGCGGACGATGGCGGGGCCGGTGGGCTGCGGGCTCTGCGGCATCGACAGTCTGGAGGAGGCGCTGCGCGAGGCGCCTGCGGTCCCGACCTCGGCGCTGCGCGTGTCGCTGGACGATGTCGGCGCGGCGATCTCGGCGCTGACGGCGCATCAGCCGCTGCACGACGTGACCCGCGCGGTGCATGCCGCGGGGTTCTGGACGCCGGAGGCCGGCATCGTCGCCGCGCGCGAGGATGTCGGGCGGCACAATGCGCTGGACAAGCTGGCGGGAGCCCTGCTGCGCGGCGGGGTCGATGCCTCGCGCGGCGCGGTGCTGCTGACCAGCCGGGTGTCGATCGACATGGTGCAGAAATGCGCGCGGATCGGCGCGCCGGTGCTGATCGCGGTCTCGGCGCCCACGGCCCATGCGGTGCGGATGGCCGAGGCGGCGGGGATCACCCTGATCGGTCTCGCACGACCGGACCGCTGCGAGGTCTTCACCCATTCCCATCGCATCACCGTTGACGAGGCCGAAGATGTCGCCTGACAAGCTGATCTACATGGCGAACCAGATCGCCACCTTCTTTGAATCGAAGCCGCATGACGAGGGCGTGCGCGGCATCGCCGATCACATCAGCGACTTCTGGGAGCCGCGGATGCGGCGGCAGTTCTTCCAGCTGGTCGAGGCGGGGGCGGCGGGATTCAAGCCGCTGGTGCTGGAAGCCGCGCCGCAGATCCGGCGGCCTGCCGAGGCCTAGCCGATCACCACCGTCAGAAGATGGCCGCCGGTCCGGGTATAGCGGCCCTCCAGCCGGCTGCCCTCGGCGAAGGGATCGATGCTGTCGCGGAAGATCGCGGTGAATCGGTCGGGCGGGTCGATGCGGATCTGCATGACCTCGAAGCCGAATAGCGTCCGGGTCACCGGATACTGCGCCTTGTAGGCGGCTTCCTTGGCGCTGAAGGCGAGCAGCGGGTCGGGGCAATCCCGCTCCTCCGGACGCAGCACCAGGCTGTGCATCTCCGGCGGCAGCGGCGCGTCGGGCTCGATGTCGAGGCCCAGCAGCTGCGGGGCCCGGGTCAGCGCGGCGAGGCAGGCGGTCGCGCTGTGGGTGATCGAGCCGGAGAGGCCCGGGGGCCAGAGCGGCGAGCGGTCGGGGGCGGCGGGAACGGCCTGCGGCGCAAGTCCGAGCTCCGCCATGCAGAGCCGGACAGCCGCCCGGCCGGCGGAGAACTCCCGCTGGCGCCGGGCGATGCCGCGCACCGCTTCGCCGGGCAGGAGCGGCGGTTGCGGATCGCGCGGATCGCAGGCGGCGACGGCGACCCCGGCGGGAAGGAATTCACGGGCGGCGGCGAGCAAGGCTGCAAGATCGTTGGTCATCACGCTGCCCTCACGCCTTCCGCCTGTCGTGTCGGAGCGAAGAACGGCCGAGGCGCGACAAACGGATGTGTTTTCCGCGTGACATGATGGGGATGCCCGCCCGCGGGTCAATGCCGTAGCAACAGGAACAACACCGCGCGGCCGCTCGATCAGCGACCGTCAGCGCGCCTGCTGTCCTGCCCCGTCGTGAACCGGAGGGCTGCGCTGCTCGGTCCGGATCAGGGCGAAGACGATGAACAGCACTGCCCCGATCGTGCCGGCAACCGAATAGGCGAGCAGGACGACGGGGAAGGAATGGCCCTGAAGCAGGGCCCAGATGGCGAGGCTGAACCCGGACAGGATGCCGGCAAACGCGATTCCAAAAGCCACAGACAACCTCCTCCTCGGGCCGCCGCATCACCTGGGCTGAGCGATGCGCGGCGGGTTCAACAACGTTACACCATTCATCCACAAATCCTTTAACTTCGGGTAAAGACCGGGTCGGGATCGTGGCAAAATACCGATTCAAGAAGATTTCCGCCGAACCCGTTTCCCCGGACGCCGGAAAATCGGCAACTCAAGCAGTATTCAGCCTGAAATTGCGGCGCCTGCTGCCGATTCGCGCGTCAGGACAGGAAACAGCATGACAGAAGGCGCAGCGATGGACAGCATGCGCAACGTCGCATCGGGGCCCCCCACTGGCGCCCGGCTGAAGCCGCAATCCGGCAGCGGGCGAGTCCCAACCCACTGGCATTGCTTGATTTTTGTGAGCCCGGCCGTCCATACGCCAATCCGCACCGCGTCACGGGTCAGTTCCTGCGCGAATCGGTCGCGCGTCGCCGCCTGACCGCCCGGGCGGAGGTCTTATGGACAAGGGCGACGCCAGGCGCCGCACCCCGCGCCGGTCACCCGGTAAAGGCGTAGCCCACCCCATGCACGGTGCGGATGAAGGGCGTGCTCCGGGTCCGCGCCGGGATCTTGCGCCGCAGCCGGCTGATGATGCCGTCCACCACCCGGTCGTAGCTCTCCCAATGCCCGCCCTTCACCGCGTTCATGATCTGGTCGCGGCTCAGCACCTCGCCGCGCCGCGAGATCAGCGCCGCGAGGAGCTCGAATTCCGAGCTGGTCAGGGCGATCTCGGCCCCGTCCGGACCCCAGAGCTGGCGGGAGGGCAGGCTGAAGCGGTAGCCGTCGAATTCGTGGTCCGCCTGCTGGCCGGCACGCGCGGCGGTCGGGCGGCCGGCGGTGCGACGGTAGACGGCGTTCACCCGCGCCGCCAGTTCGCGCTCGCGCAGCGGCTTGCCGATCGAGTCGTCCGCGCCGCTTTCCAGCCCGGCCACATCCTCGGCGTCGCGGCCGCGGCCGGTCAGGGTGATGATGCCGCGGTCACTGGAGCGGCGCAGCTCGCGCACCAGGGCGAAGCCGTTGCCGTCGGGCAGCGAGACGTCGATCAGGTAGATGTCGGCCTCGTGCTGGGTGTCGAGCTTGCGGAACTGCGCGAGGCTGCGGGCTGTCACCACCTGATAGCCTTCGCTGCCGAGGGTTTGCTGGACCACCGCGAGAACCGCGGATTCGTCCTCCAGAACCAGAATACAGGGGGTCACATGTCACTCCACCCAGGTGTTCGGGATTATCAGCTCGACAACCATAACGTGTCGTATCTTCATGCAAAAGAGCCCATCCCCGCACCTGCCGGAACCGGGCTCCGGGGTCAGCCCCGATCCGCCGGATCCTCGACCGGCGCGTCGCGGGTCGGGCGCTCGGGAGGCTGGCCGCCTTCGCTCTCGACATTGAAGATGTTGCGCAGCGCGAGACCGTCGCGATGCAGATGGCGGAGCGCCCGCAACCGGCCGCTGCGCGCCCGTTGCAGCAATGTCTCGTCAACCAGAAGGTCGATCTTGCCCATGATTCGCCCTTTCTCAGCTGGTGCATCACACGTGATGGTAGCATTTTTCAGCGTAACAACCACGCGCAGTTGTGCGGAATTGTATCAGATGGCAAAATTTAGCGTCCCGCGTCAATCCGGGGTTGAGTGCCGCTACGTCACCTCAACCTCATGAAAAAGCAGGCTTCGCGCAACTGTGTCTCATTTGCACTGGTTCCCGGAAATTCTCATGGTTAGCAGGTCCACGAGAAATTTCCGCATATTCGGCACAATTCCGCCTAATAGAAAGAGGGGTGAGCATCGACGGCGAATCAACCGCAAGGCGAAGGGGCTGCCATTCCCCGATGCCGGTCTGATCCGAGGCGATGCGACAACTTTCGTTGTGGGGAGACGGGCCATGAGCAGCTATTCCGACCAGATGTTCCAGAAAAAAGCCTCCTTCCGTCTGGCCTGGCCGTTCTTCCTGAAACCGGCGGCGCCGGCCCCGCAGAAGCCGGCTCCGCTCACCCTGACCAAGGAAGAACTGCGCCAGCTGTTCTCGGCCGATCTCGCCACCGCCGCGCTCGGCATCGGCCGCGTCACCCGCGAAGGTTGAGCAGGCGGCGCGGGCCCTGCCCGCGCCACGGCGCCGCCACCGCCGAAGGATCGCCCGTCCGCAGGGCGACCTTCGCCATTGCAGGATTTCGACAGAGCGAGCCGCAACAGGCAGCGGAACCCCTGTCACAGCCGCATAAATCTGGTATCTCTGGGACGGATCGAACCGGAGGGCCGACATGCTGACCTATCTCTGCCTGCGCACCGAGGGCACCGGCCGCTTCTACCGGGTCGAGCTCGCCTACAACCTGTTCGGCGAATATTCGGTTCTGCGCGAATGGGGCCTGAACGGCGGGCGCGGCGCGCGGGCCGGGCGGCAGCTGGTCACCTGGTTCTCCAACCTGCGCGAGGCCTGCCTCGCCGCCGAACGCTGGCAGCGAAGGGCGCTGCGCCGCGGCTATCACACCATCGAGGACGCAGCATGATCCATCTCTGGGTGCGGGCCGAACAGCGGCCGAACGAGGAACGCGTGGCGCTGACGCCGGAGGGCGCGGCGGAGCTGCTGCGCGCCGGGATAAAGGTGACGGTCGAGGAAAGCTCGGTCCGCGCCATCCCGATCGACGGCTACGTGGCGGCAGGCTGCGAGATCGCGCCCGAAAACTCCTGGCCCGACGCCCCCGCCGAGGCGATCATCTTCGGCATCAAGGAACTGCCGGAGGACGGCACGCCGCTGCCGCACCGCCACATCCTCTTCGGCCATGCCTACAAGGGCCAGCCCGCCGGCCGCATCTTGCTGCAACGCTTCAAGGCCGGCGGCGGCACGCTCTATGACCTCGAGTCGCTGGTCGACGAGACGGGCCGCCGCGTCGCCGCCTTCGGCTATTGGGCGGGCTATGCCGGGGCCGCCGTGGCGTTGAAATGCTGGGCGGCGCAGAGCCGCGGCGCGATCTGCGGCCCGGTCTCCACCTACCCCGGCAAGGAGGCGCTGCTGGCCGAACTGCGCGCCGCGCTTTCCGCCCCCCTGCCCCGCGCCCTCGTCATCGGCGCGCTCGGCCGCGTCGGCAGCGGCGCGTCGGATCTCTGCGAGGCGGTCGGCGTCGAAGTCACCCGCTGGGACATGGCCGAGACCGCCAGCGGCGGCCCCTTCCCCGAGGTGCTGGCGCATGAGATCTTCCTCAACTGCATCCTCGCCCGCCCCGGCTGCCCGGTCTTCGTGCCCGCCTCGGCCAAGACCGACCCCCGCGCCCTGCGGGTGATCGGCGACATCGCCTGCGATCCGACCTCCGACTTCTCGCCGATCAAGGTCTACGACCATGTGACCGACTGGCAGGAACCGGCGCTCCGGGTGCATGATGCCCCGCCCTTGGACGTGACCGCCATCGACAACCTGCCCTCGCTGCTGCCGGTGGAAAGCAGCGAGGATTACGCGGCCCAGCTGCTGCCCTCGCTCCTCGCGCTCGACGCGCTGGATCAGGGCGTCTGGGGGCGGGCGAAAGCCGAGTTCGACCGCCATATCGCGGCGGTCTAGCCGAAGATCCGGTAATAGATCCCGTCCGGCAGGAAGCGCGCCAGCCGGAAGAACAGCGCGAACAGCGTCGGGAAGCTGCGCTGGAAGGTGTCGCCGCACATGTGCTCGAACATGTCGCGCGCGGCCTCTTCCGGCTCCATGATGAAGGGCATCTTGAAATCGTTTTTCGCCGTCAGCCGGGTGCGGATGAAGCCCGGATTGGCCAGCTGCACCTCGACCCCGGTGCCCCGCAGGTCGGCATACATCGATTCCGCCAGCGACATGACGCCCGCCTTGCTCGGCGCATAGCCGATCGCCCCCGGCAGACCGCGAAAGCCCGAGAGGCTGCCGGTCAGCACCACATGCCCGCGGTCGCGCGCCACCATGGCCGGCAGCACCTCGCCCAGCACCCGCGCCGCGCCGATCAGGTTCACGTCGAGCATCGCCTCGACCTGCTCCGCGTTCCACTCCTGCGCCTTCATCGGCCAGTAGACCCCGGCGAGGAACACCAGCCCGTCGATCTCGCCCACCTCCTCGGCTGCCACCTTCACCGAGTCGCGGTCCGCCACGTCGCAGCGCACGCCCCGCGCATGGATCGGCAGCGAGGCCACCGCCTCGGCCAGCCGCGCCTCGTCGCGGCCCGACAGGATCACCGAAGCCCCCGCCGCATTCAGCTTCCTGGCCAGCGCCAGACCGAGCCCCTCGGTCGCGCCGACCAGCCAATACCGTTTACCTACAAAATCTCTCATGTCTCGATCCGCCGCAGGGTTGCCACCAGTTCCGCCACCTTCAGTCCATACTTCCGAAACTGGCTCCGGTTGATGATCGTTCCATTATCCAACAGATACATCCAGTCGTTGACGTCCAGCACATGCCCCCCTGCGTCATCGTGAAGCCGGATCCGGTAGCGCAGCGTCATCGCCGAACCGGCCAGCGCGCCGGTCGCCCCGCCCGGCACATCCGCCGCGGTGGCGCCGAGCGCGCCATCCGCCGACAGCCGGAAATCCCAGCGCCGGTCCTGCACCATGCCGCTGTCATAGCGGAACCGCTCGGTCAGCACGCCCTGCCCGCCCTGCCACTCGCCCTTCATCTCGGCGACGAAGCGCGAGGCGACGCGCCCGGTCGGGCCATAGATCACCCCCTCGCAGAGCAGCGGCCCCGCCAGATGCACCGTTGGGTCAAGCAGCGGCCCTTTCCCGGCGTAATCCGCAGGGCGCTGAGCGTCGAAACCGGCGAAGCGCCGCCGCAGCAGCGCGAGGGAGAGGGCCAGCGCGAGGCCGAGGAGAAAGGGCAGCAGCATGGCTCAGGCCTCCGGCAGGGGGATACGGGTCAAGAGGGCGATGGCGAGCAGTTTCAGCCCGCAGGGCAGCACGGCGTAGAGCAGCGTCAGCAGCCGCAGCGCCGGCTCGGCATTGTCGGCGCCGGGGGTGAAGCCGCCGGCCTGCAGCAGCGGCAGCAGCAGCGCTGCGGCCAGCGCCAGCGAGAGTTTCGAGGCGAAGGACCAGAGGCCGAAGCCCGTCGCCTCGTTGCCCCCCGTTCCGGCCAGATGCCGGGCGAAGATCGCCGGCAGCAGCGTCATGTCGGCCCCCAGCGCCGCGCCGGAAGCGGCGCAGATCGCGGCGAAGGCCACCGTATCTCCCGCTCCGAGCCGCGCCGCGAAGACGAAGGCGACGATCGCCAGCGCCATGCCGGCCAGCAGCGCCCGCCGCGCGCCGAAGCGGATCGCCAGCCGGCTCCAGACCGGGGTCGAGACGGCGGCGGAGAGGAAGAAGAGAAGCAGCAGCGGTCCTTCCGCCCCCGGCGCCTGCAGCCGGCTTTCGACGAAGAACAGGAACAGCGTCGAGGTCACCGCCACCGGCGCGGCGTTCACCAAGGACAGCAGCAGCAACCGCCGGGTCACCGGATCGGCGAGGGCTGCCCTGAGATCGGGCCTCGGCGCGTCAACCGCCGCCCCGCTCCACTCGCGCCGCATCGCCCAAACCGCCAGCGCGGCCAATACGGCGAAGCCCAGCGCGAAGGCGGCGAAGGGCCGCTGCAACCCCGCCAGCGCCACCGGGGCGACCGCCGCCAACGAGATGCCCAGAAGCGCCCCGCCCTCGCGCCAGCCCGCCAGCCGCAGATGCCCGCCGGGGCCGAGCGCCCGCGCCTTGGGGATGCCCTCGGCGTAGAAGGCGATGCTGAGGAAGGAGAAGGCCGAGAACAGCACCAAGAGCGCGCCGGCGAACCACAGCAGCGGCGCGACCGGCGGGGTCACGGCGAAGAGCGCCAGCATCGCCAGCGCCATCAGCCCCGCCGCCACGGCCACCATCGCCCCACGCCAGCGCCGCCCGGCCTCGGCCAGCCAGCCCAGCGCCGGGTCCTGCACCACATCCACCAGCCGCAGCAGCGCCAGCACCGCGCCGAGCGCGCCCAGCCCGACGCCATACTGATCGACATAGGCCTTCGGCGCATGGATGTAGATCGGCAGACCTGCCGCCGCGATCAGTCCGGCGAACAGCGCCCAGCGCGGCAGCCCGTTGGTCACCGGCTCACGTCATCGACCGGGGGCGCGGGCCGCGGCCGGTAGCGCGCGCCCTTCACCGCCAGCTTCAGCGCCTGCCAATGGATCAGCGCCAGCACCCGGCGCGACCCGAAGGGCCGGCGCAGACAGGCGCGCAGGATCGCCGCATTGGTCAGGGGCCGCCGCGGCCCGGTCAGCGTGGCATAGACCCCGTCGGCGCCGTTGGAATAGTCGATCCAGATCCCCACCCGTTTTGGCCCGATGTCGAAGCGGAAGCTGTAGCCGCCCGCCACCTCCTGGAAGGGCGAGACATGCATGATCTTCTTTGCCGCCAGCGTATCCTCGCGGGTGATCGGTGCGCCATTGGCCTTGGCGCAGAGGTAGGAATGCCGGTCGCCGAAGGTGTTGGTCACCTCGGCGATCACCGAGCGCAGCGCCCCCTCGGCATCGTGGCAGAGCCAGAAGCTCACCGGGTTGAAGACATGGCCCAGCACGCGCGGCTGGGTCAGCAGCAGCACCTTCTCGGCGCCGGCGGCGTCATGCGCCCTGAGCACCTCACGCACCCAGGCGAGGCCGCGGCCATGGCCCGGCACGCCGCCATGGTCGCGGTCCTGCACCGAAAACAGGTTGGCCCGGTTGCGCGAGAACAGCCCCGGCCCGCCCTCCGGCGCGGCGGGGTCCAAAAGCACGTAGTCAATCGAGTAACGGAAGGTGTTCTCCACCGCGCCGCGCCGGCCGTGGAAGGTCTTGCCGCCGATGTGATCGACCCGGCTCATGCCGCCGCCGCCAGGATCCGGCTGCGCATCGCCTGCACCACATCCACCGCGCTGGCGAAGCCATCCTCGTGGAAGCCGTTGCGCATCCAGGCCCCGCAGAACCAGGTGTTGTTGGCTCCGTTCATCACCTTCACCGCCGCCACCCCGAGCTGCGCCGCCAGATCATAGACCGGGTGGCGGAAGGTGACGGTATCATGGATCAGTTCCTCGCGGATCGGCCGGTTGGAGTTCAGCGTGACGAACAAGGGATCGTCCTGCGGAATCGGCTGCAGCGAGTTCATCCAATAGGTCAGGTCGATCCGCTCCGCCTCCGGCTTCACCGGCTCGACATAGACCCAGGAGGCCCAGGCGGCCTTGCGCTTCGGCATCACCGAAGGATCGGCATGCAGCACCGCCTCGTTCGGCTGGTAGCGCACCGCGCCCAGCGCCTGCCGCTCCTGCGGCGTGGCGTCGGACAACAGCCGCAGCGTGTCGTCGGAATGGGTGGCGAAGATCACCTCGTCGAAGCCCTCCCACTCGCCGCCCGCGGCCCGCAGTTGCACCCCGCCCTCGATCCGCCGCACCCCGGCCACCGCTGCGCCCAGCCGCAGGTCGACGCCGGCCCCGACCATCGCCGCCTGCAACCGCCGGACATATTCCACCGACCCGCCCAGCACCGTGTACCACTGGTGCTGCCCGGTATGGGACAAGAGCGCGTGGTTCTGGAAGAAGCGGATCAGCGCCTGCGCCGGGAAATCGAGGATGCCCTGCGACGGCGTCGACCAGATCGCGCCCGAGATCGGCAGGATGTAATAGTCGCGGAACCAGGCGCCGGAGCCGAGCCTCGCCAGCAGGTCGCGGATCGTCATCACCGGATCATCGGCATGCTCCGCCGCATGGGCGTTGAAGCGCAGGATGTCCATCAGCATGCCCCAGTAGCGCGGGTCCAGCGCGTTGCGCTTCTGCGCGAAGATGGCGCCCAGGTTGCGCAGCGCATATTCCAGCTTGCCGCCGCGCACCGAGGCGCCAAAGCTCATGTCGCTTTCGGTCACCGGCACCTGCAGCTCGTCGAACAGCCGCACCAGATGCGGATAGTTCACCTTGTTGTAGACGATGAAGCCGGTATCCACCGGCTGATCGCCCCGCTTGCCCGCCATCACCGTGCGGGCGTGACCGCCCAGCCGCGGCTCGGCCTCGAACAGCACCACCGCGTGATCCCGGGACAGAAGATGCGCCGCCGCCATGCCCGAGATGCCGCCACCGATCACCGCCACCCGCCGGGAGGCAAACTTCACCGTCTCAAAAGGCATCCGACACTCCGCTCTGTTTGCAAAACCATACGCCGCAAAGTCTTTAACGGATCAGAATCGCCCACATGACAGTTTGTCGCAGCATCCGGGTGATCCGGAGAGCGGCCCGCTGCGTAAACCTCCCGGATGCTGAAAGACGAACCGAAATACCGGATGCGTCCCGACCGCGGGATGCTTATGGTCACCTCGCAGGATCATGCGGGGCCAGACCGGACGTGACGGGCGAACAGAACGAGACGGATTGGGCGGCCCTGCTGCTCTCGGTCCGCGACAGTCGGGACAGGGCGGCCTTCGCCAGCCTGTTCCGGCATTTCGCGCCGCGGGTGAAGGGCTTCCTGATGAAATCCGGCGCCTCCGAGGCGCTGGCGGAGGAATGCGCCCAGGATGTCATGGCGACCCTGTGGCAGAAGGCGCATCTCTTCGACCCCGCGCGGGCTTCGGTGGCGACCTGGGTCTTCACCATCGCGCGGAACCGCCGGATCGACGCGCTGCGCAAGTCGCGCCGCCCCGAACCGGAGGATCTTGACTGGGGACCGGAGCCAGAGCCCGACCAGGCCGAGGCTTTCGAGATGCAGCAGGAAACCGGAAGGCTGGCGGCCGCACTGGCCTGCCTGCCCGAGAAACAGCGCGCCCTGATCGAAAGGGCCTATTTCGGCGACCTCTCGCATCGCGAGATCGCCGCCGAAACCGGCCTGCCGCTGGGAACGATCAAGTCGCGCATCCGTTTGGCGCTGGACCGCCTGCGCCACCACATGAGTTGAAAGCTGACACGATGACGATCCGGCACCATATCTCCGACCAGCTGCTGACAGCCTATTCAGCGGGCGTGCTGCCCGAGGCCTTCAGCCTGGTGGTCGCCACCCATCTCTCGCTCTGCGACGAGTGCCGGGCCCGCTCCGCGGCGCATGACGCCGTCGGCGGCGCGCTGCTGGACGAGGTCGCCCCGGCGCGGATGGGCGAGCACAGCCTGGCGCAGGTGATGGCCCGGCTGGATGGCGGCGCCCCGATCCGCCGCTCGCCCCAGGGCGACATCGCCACGCCGGAACCGCTGGCCGATTACATCGGCGGCACGCTGAACATCGTGAAATGGCAGTCGCTGGGCATGGGGGTGCGCCAGTCGATCCTGCCGACCGACCGGCTGGCCTCGGCCCGGCTGCTCTACATCCCCGCCGGACAGGCGGTGCCCGACCACGGCCACCGCGGCATGGAACTGACCCTGGTGCTGCAGGGCGCCTTCACCGACGCCACCGACCGCTTCGGCCGCGGCGACATCGAGATCGCCACCGAGGACCTGCAGCACACCCCGGTCGCCGAGCCCGGCGAGGCCTGCATCTGCCTCGCCGCCACCGACGCCCCCCTGCGCTTCAACAGCCTGATCCCGAGGCTTGTGCAACCGTTCTTCCGGATCTGACCTGCCTCCGGGGGGGCGTAGGGTGGGGCTTCCACCCAACCCTAGCACCCCCCATGCCCCGTGGCGTATGATCCTACCTTACGGCCCCCTCTCCCGTAGGGTGCGCATTCATTGCGCACCAAGGCTCCGGCTGAAGTTCCCCCACCCAGCAGCCCCGCCGCGCGCAGCAGCCTCATTCCGCAGCCCGCCCCACAGGCGCCTGCTCCAGCTCCTCGAAGTCGAAGGCATCCAGCCGCCGCGCGCGCTTGCCGGCCTTCTCGGAGGAGATCTTGATCTCCTCGATATCCTTCGCCGCCTGCCCGAAATGCCGGTCGAGGTTCTCCACCCGCACCCCCAGCCGCTCGATGTCGCGGTAGAGCTCCGACAGCTCGCGCCGTATCGCCCCGGCCTGCTCGCGCATCCTCGCGTCCTTCAAGACCGCCCGCATGGTGTTCAGCACCGCCATGCAGGTGGTGGGCGAGACGATCCAGACCTTCAGCGCGAAACCCTCGCGGACCACCTCGGGGAAATTGGCATGCAGCTCGGCATAGACCGCTTCCGAGGGCAGGAACATCAGCGCCCCCTCCGCCGTCTCGCCCTCGAGGATGTACTTCTCGGCAATCGCCCGCAGATGCACCCGCACCGACCCGCGCAGCGCCCGCTGCGCCTCCAGCACCTGCTGCGGCGTCTCGGCCCGGCGCAGCGCCTCATAGGCCTCCAGCGGGAATTTCGCATCGATGGCGATCGGCCCCGGCGGCGCGGGCAGGTGGATCAGGCAATCGGCCCGCCGCCCGTTGGAAAGCGTCGCCTGCATGGTGTAGCTGTCCGAGGGCAGCGCCTTCAGCACGATGTCATGCAGCTGGATCTCGCCGAAGGCGCCGCGCGTCTGCTTGTTCGAGAGTATATCCTGCAGGCTCAGCACATTGCCCGACAGCCGCTCGATATTCTCCTGCGCCTTGTCGATGGTCGCCAGCCGCTGCTGCAACTCGCCCAAGCTCCGCGCCGTGCGCACCGACGAGCCCTGCAGGCTGTCGCCCATCGCCCGCTGCACCTCGGCCAGCCGCTGCTCCATCACCTGCAGGATCGCGCCCTGACTGACCGCCTGCGTCTCCGACACATGATGCAGCCCGCCCGCCAGCCGCTCCTGCCCCTCGGCCAGCGATTGCACCCGCTGCGCCAGCCAGCCGAGCTCGCCCAAGACCAGCCGCCCCGACCGCCCCGCCGCCCGGAGGATCAGCACCAGCATCGACAGGAACAGCACGGCCCCGCCGATGGCCAGCACCAGCGGGTCGTCCCACGCATAGACCTGTCCGTTGATCGTGATCATCAGCGGCCGAACAGCCGCTCGATATCGGCCAGTTTCAGCTCCACATAGGTTGGCCGCCCGTGGTTGCACTGGCCCGAAAGCGGCGTCGCCTCCATCTCGCGCAACAGCGCGTTCATCTCCTCGGCGCGCATCTGCCGCCCCGAGCGCACCGAGCCGTGGCAGGCCATCCGGCTCAGGATCGCATCCATCCGCGCCTGCACCCGGTCGCTGCCGCCCACATCATCGAGATCGTCGAGAATGTCGCGCAACAGCCCCGCCGCATCGACCTGCCCCAGAATGGCGGGCACCTCGCGCACCGCGATGGCGCTGCCGCCGAAAGCCTCGATGCCAAGCCCAAGCCGCGCCAGCTCCTCGGCCATGTCCAAAAGCCGCCCCGCATCCCCCGGCGAAAGATCGACGATCTCCGGGATCAGCAGCGCCTGCGCCGCGATCCCCGCCCCGTCGCGCTGCCGCTTCAGCCGCTCATAGACCAGCCGCTCATGCGCCGCATGCTGATCGACGATCACCATCCCGGTCTCGGTCTGGGCGATGATGTAATTCTCATGCACCTGCGCCCGCGCCGCCCCCAGAGGCCGCGCCTCCTCGCCCACGCTCGGCGCTTCCACCCGGGCCGAGGGCGCCTCGGCGAAGCCCTGCATCACCGGCTGGACTTCGGTCTGCATCGGCGCCTGGAACGCATAGGCCCGCGCGAGCGTCGGCTGCGAGGCCCGGTCCATCTGATAGACCCGCGGCGGCATCGGCTGAGGCTCGGGCCGGAACGCCTGCAGCGTCTCCCCCGCCACGGTCGAGGACGCCCGGTGCCCCGCCTCGGCCAGGGCCTGCCGCAAGGCGGAAACGATCAGCCCGCGCGCCAGCCCCGCCTCGCGGAACCGCACCTCCGATTTCGCCGGATGCACGTTCACATCGACCCGCTCGGGATCGCAGATCAGGTTCAGCACCGCCGCCGGATGCCGGTCGCGGCTCAGCACATCCATATAGGCCGCCCGCAGCGCGCCGAACAGCATCCGGTCCAAGACCGGCCGCCCGTTCACGAACAGGAACTGCGCCGCGCCGGAGCCGCGCGAATAGGTCGGCAGCGCGGCATAGCCCAGAAGCTGCATCCCCTCGCGCTCCGCGTCGATCCTCAGCGCGTTCTCGGCGAACTCCGCCCCCAGCACCCGCGCCAGCCGCCCGTGCAGCGCGTCGAACAGGTCGCCCTGCTCGGGATCGCAGCGGAACATCACCCGCGCCTCGCCGCCCGACACGTCGCGCAGGGTGAAGCCCACGGCGGGCTCGGCCATCGCCAGCCGCTTCACCACCTCGCCGATGGCCTGCGCCTCGGCCCGGTCGGTGCGCATGAACTTCAGCCGCGCCGGCGTGGCGTAGAACAGGTCGCGCAGCTCCACCACCGTGCCGCAGGTCAAGGCCGCGGGGCGCACGCCCTCCATCCGCCCGCCCGCCACGGCCAGCGAGGCGCCCTCGCCACCCTCGACGCGGGAATGGATCGTCAGCCGCCCGACCGCGCCCAGCGAGGGCAAGGCCTCGCCGCGAAAGCCGAAGGAATGGATGTTCAACAGGTCCGACCCGTCGATCTTCGAGGTGGCATGGCGGCTCAGCGCCAGCGGCAGATCCTCCGCCGTCATGCCGCAGCCATCGTCGGTCACCCGGATCAGCGTCTTGCCGCCATCGGCATAGTCGATGGCGATCCGCCGCGCGCCCGCGTCCAGCGCGTTCTCGACCAGCTCCTTCACCGCCGAAGCCGGCCGCTCCACCACCTCGCCCGCCGCGATCCGGTTGATCGCGGCCTCGTTGAGCTGACGGATCACCGGGCGGGAAGGGCTTATATTGTTGCTCTGCAGGGTCATGCCACCAGAGTTAGCATGACCCTCCAGATTCGGCCACAGGCCTCAACCGTCGGAGGCGATGCCTTCGGGCTGGCCCACCACCACGAAATGCAGCGCCTCGGGTTTCAGCACCCGCGCCGCCACCCGCTTGATATCCTCCAGCGTCACCGCCTCGATCTTGGCGTTGCGCGTCACCGGATAGTCGATCGGCAGGTCTTCCATCTGCATGCCCACCAGAATGTCGGCAATCGGCCCGTTGCCGTCGAAGCGCAGCGGATAGGAGCCGGTCAGATAGGTCTTCGTCGCCGCCAGCTCCTCGGCGGTGATGCCCTCGGTCGCGGCCTTCGCCCATTCGGCCTTCACGATGTCGATCGCCTGCCCGACCACCGCATTGCCGCTGGCGAAGCGGCCCATGTAGAGCTCGGCATGGTCCATCGGCACGAGATAGGTGCCGATGCCATAGGTCAGCCCGCGCTTCTCGCGCACCTCGGTCATCAGCCGCGCGCCGAACCGCCCGCCGCCCAGAACCTCGTTCAGGATATAGGCCGCGAAGAAATCCGGATCGTCGCGGGTGATCCCCTCGTGACCGAAGGCGATCACCGCCTGCGGCGTCGGAAACTCCACCACCGTCACCCCGCCGTCCAGCCGATACTCCGCCTGCCCCGGCATCTCCGCCCCGGTCGCCGGCAGATCACCCAAGAGCCTGTCGAGCAGCGCCCCAAGATCCTCCGCCGTGATATCCCCGACCGCCGAGACATAGATCCGGTCCCGCGCCAGCGCCCCCTTGTGCGCCGCCACGATGTCGTCGCGGGTCAGCGCGGTCACGCTCTCCACCGTGCCGTCGCCCGGCGTGCCGTAAGGGTGATCGCCGAAGGCCGCCGCGTCGAAGGCCCGGCCCGCCAGTGCATTGGGGTCCTTCGCATCCGAGGCGAGCCCCGACAGCACCTGCCCCCGCACCCGCTCCAGCGCATCGGCATCGAAGCGCGGCTCCACCAGCGCCGAGCGCAGCAGCGCCACCGCCTGATCCCGGTTCTCGCTCAGGAACCGGGCCGAGACGCCCACCGCATCGGTGTTGGCCCGGAAGGAGAAGGTCGCCGCCAGATCGTCGCGCGCCGTGGCGAAGCCCTGCGCATCCAGATCGCCCGCGCCCTCCTCGATCAGCCCGGTCATCAGGTTCACCGCCCCGCGCTTGCCCGGTTGGTCGACGCTGGTGCCGCCCTTGAAGCGGATCTCCAGCGCGGTGAAGGGCAGCTCGTGCTCCTCCACCAGCCAGGCGGTGATGCCGCCGGGCGAGGTGACTTCCTTGATCTCGACTTCCGCCCGCAAGGGCAGGGCGAACAGGATCAGGGCCGCAGCCAGACGCAGCATCATTGGGTCTCTCCTTCAACCTGCGCCGGCACGGCAGCAGCGCCGCCCTGCACCGGAACCACCTGCTCGGGTTCGTCCTGCACCAGCCAGCCCGTCACCGCCTGCCTGCGGTCCAGCACCTCGCGCGCCGCCGCCAGCACCTCCTCCGGCGTCACCGCGTCGAGCACGGCGGGCCAGTCCTTCACGTCCTGCACCGTCAGCCCGGTGGTCAAAGCCTGACCGTAGCGCCGCGCCAGCCCGTCCACGTTGTCGCGCGCGTAGATGTCCGCGGCGCGGATCTGCACCTTGATCCGCTCGAAATCCTCCGGGTTCACCCCGTCCTCGAGGAATTGCGCGATCACCCCGTCCATCGCCTCCTCGGCCTCCTGCAACGACACCCCCGGCACCGGCACGATGGCGAGGCCGAAACTGCCCACGTCCAGCGAGCCGCCGTCATAGAAGGCCGTGGTATAGACCGCCTTGGCATCGCCGAACTGCAGCGCCTTGGCCAGAACCGAGGTCGTGCCGCTGCCGCCCAGCAATTCGGCCAGCAGCGTCAGCGCCGCCGCCTGTTTCTGGTCGCCCGCATTGCGCTCCGGCGCCAGATAGCTGCGGATCACGTAAGGCTGCGCCACGCGCGGATCGCTGAAGCTCAGCCGCCGCTCCGCCAGTTGCGGCGGCTCGGTCGGGCGCATCCGCGGCTGAAGGCCTTCCGTCGGCTGCAGCGGCCCGTAATGTTCCTCGGCCATCGCGCGCACCGCCTCGGGCGTCACGTCGCCCGCCACTACGAGGATCGCGTTGTTCGGCGCATAATACCGCTCGTAGAAGGCCAGCGCGTCGTCGCGGTCCAGCTGCTCCATCTCGTGACGCCAGCCGATGATCGGCACGCCGTAGCGGTGGTTCTGATACTGCGCCGCGCGCCGCTGCTCGCCGAACAGCGCATCCGGATCGCTGTCGGTGCGCTGGCTGCGCTCCTCCAGAATCACCTGCCGCTCGGTCGTCACGTCCTCCTCGGTCAGCTGGAGGTTCCGCATCCGGTCGGCCTCCATCTGCATCATCAGGTCCAGCCGATCCGCCGCAACCCGCTGGAAATAGGCCGTGTAATCCCAGGAGGTGAAGGCGTTGTCGTCACCGCCCTGCGCTTCCACCGTGTCGGAAAACTCGCCCGCCGCCATCGTGTCGGTGCCCTTGAACATCAGATGCTCGAGGAAATGCGCGATGCCGGAATGGCCCGCCGGCTCGTCCGCCGCGCCCACGCGATACCAGACCATATGCGTCACCACCGGGGCGCGGTGATCCTCGATCACCACCACCTCCATGCCGTTCTCCAGGGTGAAATCACTCACCGTCTCGGCCAGCACCGGCGAGGAAAGCGCGAGACCCGCAAAGGCGGCAAAGCCCAGTCGGCGCAGCAGCATCGAATATCCTTCCAGAAAGGTCAGCCCGTTCTGCCGTGCAAGCTACTGCCGGGGGCCGCTCACGCAAGCCCCGACCCCGCCGACCAACGGCCTTGTGAAGCCCGGCTCAGCCCGCCGCGCGGTCAAGCAGGTCGAGATAGAGCCGCGCGCTGCGCTCCGGGCTCAGCGCCTCGGCGACATAGTCGCGCGGCTTGTAGCCGGAAAGCCCGGCCCAGAACCCGTCGAACCGCTGTTCCATCTCGGCCAGGGTGAAGGTCTCGCCGCAGCGCCCGTCGAAATAGGGCACGGTCGAGGCCTTCAGCTCCGGCGGCGCGATCCGGCGCTCCTGCGGGTCGACCAGCTCGCCCTCGTCCCAGGCCAGCACCGGAATGCCCGAGGCCAGCGCCTCCTGATAGGCAAGGCCCTGGGTCTCGTGCTCGCAGAGGAACACCATCGCCCGTCCGCCGCTCAGCGCGGCGCGGAACTCCGCCAGCCGGTGCGCGCCATAGCGCAGCACCACATGGCTCAGCCCGCGCGCCGCCAGATGGCGCTGCAGGCGTTCCAGCACCAGCGGCGCCCGCTCCTCGCGATGCCAGCGGATCTTGTCGTAGATCACCACGTCATGCGTCTTCGGCGCCGCCGACAGGTCGGGCCAGTCCTGCAGCATGATCGGCACGAACATCGGCTGCACCCGGTCGCCCAGCTTCGGCCGCCAGATCCGGCAATACCACTCCGAGGGCTGGGTGAAGATGCGGATGTTGCAGCCCGCCGTCACCCGGTCCAGATCCTCGGGATAGGGCACGAAACCGGGGCCGAAGACCGCCGGGTTCGGCAGCTGCACCCGGTTGTAGACATCGGAAAAGCCGGCCATGCCGATCACCTGATCCGGATGCCGGCGGGCATGGGCGAAATCGTTGACATGCACCTCCATGCCCAGCGCCTCCAGCCCGCTGCGCAGGTTGCAGAAGGCGGTGTAGAAGCCGGTATAGAGCTGCCGACGCCGCAGGCTGCGATAGCCGGTGCGCGCCGCGAGATAGAGGCTCGACAGGCCCTGCCCGAAGGGCCGGTCCAGCGCCTTCACCTCGTAGCCGTGATAGAAGAGATCGATGCGACGTCTTGCGGTCATGATCCAAGGTCTTTGTAAAAAATGACTTTTGCTTCCCGGGGGAAGCGAGAAAGGATGATGGGGCTTTTGTCCCGAGGGGCAAGCCGGGCCGGCGCGCTTTCTCGCCGCGGCGCGGCTTTTCGCAGGGACGCGCCGCCGGGAAGGCGGATCAGCGCCTTCCGCAGGCGCTTCTCGCGTCCGTCACCCCGGTCAGGCGCAGAAAGTCTGCGGAGTTATTCTTCCACCGGCGGCGGCGGGGCCGAGACGTTGCGCACGCCGACGCTGCGCCAGCGCGCCAGCTCGGCCTGCTGGTCCAGCGACATCGGCCGGTAGGCCTTGTAATAGACGTTCACGTTGAACGCCCGCTCCAGAAGCCGGCCGTCGTTGCGCTGGCGGAAGGCGTAATCCTCGGTGGCCAGCACCTGCCGCACATTGCCCTCGACGCCGAAGCGCCCGGCCTGCGACACCAGCGTGGCGTCGCCCGCCGGGATGCCGCCGCCGGCCGAGGGGTTGCCGCCCAGCGCGATGATCGCATCGGCGGTCGGCGTCGGGTCGGTGCGGTTGGATGCGCCCAGCGTCGGCGTCGGCAGCGCCGCCAGATTCTCCGGCATCTGCAGGGGTTTCACCGGCTGGATGCCGAATTCGTCAGGCCCGTTGCCCGTCGCCCGGATGTTCATCAGCGAGTCATCATCCGAGCAGGCGCCGAGCATCAGCAAAGCCAGTCCCGCGACCGCAAAAGCGCCCCGTCCTGCCCGCATGCCTTGCCTCCTCAATCCATTCAAACCGTCTTTAGCGCAAAGCGCGCGCCCCGTCACGGGGTCTTTCCATCGCCTTTGCGACGCGCCGCAGCAGGCTTGCCGCCCCCCGCCTTGCCGCCCGTCTTCGCCTTGCCGCCCGGCTCGCCGGTGAACAGCACCAGCCCGATGGCGCCGGCGAAGATCGCGATGTCGGCGACGTTGAAGGCATAGGGATTCTCGAAGCCGCAGCAGGACATGTTCAGGAAATCCGCCACCGCGCCATAGAGCACCCGGTCGATCACATTGCCCAGCGCCCCGCCGATCAGGAGCCCGCCCGAGAGCCGCGCCAGCCTCGACGGGTTGCTGCGCGACACCCAGACCCAGACCCAGCCGGAGATCACCAGCGACACGACGATCAGCCCCCAGCGGATCAGGTCGCCCTCGCCGGCGCCTATGCCGAAGTTCACCCCCCGGTTCCAGGCCATGCGGAAGGTCAGGAACGGCGGGATGACGTCGATCCCGCCACGCTCGGCCAGGTTCAGCCCCCAGACCACGCCGACCTTGGTCAGCTGGTCCAGCACGAAGACGATCAGCGCGGTGAGCGCGGTCAGCCGCATCTCAGTGCCGGAAATGCCGCTGGCCGGTGAAGACCATCGCCAGCCCGGCCGCATCCGCCGCCGCGATCACCTCGGCGTCGCGCATCGACCCGCCCGGCTGGATCACCGCCACGGCGCCCGCTTCGGCCGCGGCCAGAAGCCCGTCCGCAAAGGGGAAGAACGCATCCGACGCCACCACCGACCCCACGGTCAAGGGCTGCGCCAGCCCCAGCCCCAGCGCCATGTCCTGCGCCTTGCGCGCCGCGATCCGCGTCGAATCCACCCGGCTCATCTGCCCCGCGCCGACGCCCACCGTCGCGCCATCATTGGCATAGATGATGGCGTTCGACTTCACATGCTTGGCGACGGTCCAGGCGAACAGCAGGTCGGCGAGCTCCGCCTCGGTCGGCTTGCGCTGGGTCACCACCTTCAGGTCCAGCGCGTCGACATGGCCCGAATCCCGGTCCTGCACCAGGAAGCCGCCGGCGACCTGCTTGAACATCAGCCCCTTCGCCATCGGGTCCGGCAGCCCCATCGTGGTCAGCAGCCGCAGGTTCTTCTTCGCCGAGAACACCTCGCGCGCCGCCGCATCGGCGCCCGGCGCGATCACCACCTCGGTGAAGATCTCGCAGATCTTCTCCGCCGTCGGCCCGTCGAGCGGCTGGTTCAGCGCGATGATCCCGCCGAAGGCCGAGGTCCGGTCGCAGTCGAAGGCGCGCTCATAGGCCTCGGCCAGCGTCGCCCCACGCGCCACGCCGCAGGGGTTGGCATGCTTCACGATCACGCAGGCCGGACCTTCCGAGGGGTCGAACTCCGCCACCAGCTCGAAGGCCGCGTCGGTGTCGTTGATGTTGTTGTAGGACAGCTCCTTGCCCTGCAGCTGCCGCGCCGTCGCCACGCCGGCCCGCCAGGTGCCGTCGGTGTAGAAGGCCGCCTTCTGATGCGGGTTCTCGCCATAGCGCAGCGTCGAGGCGAGCTGCCCGGCGAAGGCCCGCCGCCGCGGCGCCGGCTCCTTCAGCGCGCCGGCCATCCAGCCGGAAACCGCCGCATCATAGGCCGCGGTGCGCGAATAGGCCGTCAGCGCCAGCTTCTGCCGGAAGGCGAGCGAGGTCGCCCCGTCATTCGCCTTCATCTCGGCCAGCAGCGGCGCGTAATCGGCGATATCGGTCACCACGTTGACGAAGCGGTGGTTCTTCGCCGCGGCGCGGATCATCGCCGGCCCGCCGATGTCGATGTTCTCGATGCAATCGTCATAGGAGGCGCCCCGCGCCACCGCCGCCTCGAACGGATAGAGGTTCACCACCAGCAGGTCGATCGGCTCGATCCCGTGCGCGGCCATCGCCACCAGATGCTCGTCATCGTCGCGCAACGCCAAGAGACCGCCATGCACCATCGGGTGCAGCGTCTTCACCCGCCCGTCCATCATCTCGGGAAAGCCGGTCACCTCGGCCACGTCGCGCACCGCGAGCCCGGCCGTGCGCAGAGCCGAGGCGGTGCCGCCGGTGGAGATCAGCTCCACCCCCTGCGCCGCCAGCGCCTTTGCCAGATCCAGCAATCCGGTCTTGTCAGAGACAGAGAGCAGGGCGCGGCCAACGGGCACGAGGTTCGTCATCAGCTTTCTCCAGATCAGGGGCGGTCCGGCAGGTCTTCCCGGTCCAGGTCACGGATGGCCAGCGGAGTATCCTGTGCCTTCGCCAAGGTCCAGCCGATCCGGTCCTCAAAATCAACCGCCACGCCGGTGAGCACAATCTGTTTCGTCGCCCGCGGCTTCAGCCGCCCCCGCTGCAGATAGACCGAGGGCTCCAGCGTCAGACTGGCGCCCCCCTCGGGGCGGAACAGCCAGATTTCGCCGCTTTTCAGCGCAAGCGACACCACGCTGCCGCCCATCTCCAGCTCCGCCTCGACATCCGGGTGCAGGTGAAAACGCAGCGCATGGCGCACGCCGGCCCAGCCGCCGCGGGTCATCAGCTGCTCGAAGCGCTTGCGCTCCGCCCCGGTCAGCGCCGCCAGCGTGTCGGTCCCGCTCAATTGGCGACCATCCGCCGCAAGCAACAGGTCGCGCCGATGCGCCAGCCCATGCGTCGCCGACCAGCCGTCATGCGCCAGATGCAGGTGCTGCCCCTCCGGCGACAGGCTGCGGTCGGCGCGCAGCACCCGGGCGCGGTCGGCCATCGTCTCCTGCCCGCCGCTGGCCAGCCGCGAGGAGGAAAAACCCTCGATCGCCAGCGTCGAATGCGAGGGCGTCGCCCGCCCCGCCTTGCGCCAGGAGGGGCCGAAGGGCGCTCCCGCGCCGCAGCAGACGATCAGCGGCCGCCGCCCCGAGGTCAGCTCGAAGGCCAGGGTCGAGGCATGGCCCGACAGGCCCGGCGGCGGCGGGGCGGCGTCGACAATCACCGTGGTGCGCGCCGCCCCCAGCCGGGCGAAGCCCATCGCCAGTTCCAGTTGCGGCCCGCGCAGCACGGGCACCCCGGCCAGCGCCCGGTCCAGCTTGCCCTCGGCCCCGCGCCCGCCGCCGTGAAACCGCGCCAGCCCGCCATCGGCATGGCGCAGCGCCCGCAGCACCGGGACGATTCGCTGGATCGCCGAGCGATGCGCCGGCAGCGCCTCGCGCCCCGCGCCCTGCAGCGCCTGTTCGGCCCAGAGCAGCAGGGTCAGGATCTCCAGCAGTTCCTCGGGATTGCGGCTGGCGATGCCGCCCTCGGCGTCGATCTCGTCGGTGCAGTCGCGCGCCAGCGCCGTCACCGCCGGGTCGACATGCCGCTCCATCCCCTCCAGCGCCAGCCCGGCGTGGATCAGCCCGGCCAGAGCCTCGAAGCGCGGCAGGCCGGGCGCGGCCTTCGGCCAACGCCGCGCGAGGAACACCAACTGCCGCGTGGTGGCGCGCAGCCAGGCGTTCACCTCGGCCTCGTCGCGGCCCTGCAGCAGCAAGGGCGCATGGTTCACCCAGCGGATCAGCCGCCGCCCGGCCAGTTGCGGCTCCCAGCCCGGGCCGCGGCCCCGGCCATAGCGGGCGATCCATTCCGCGGTCCAGCGCTGCGCCCGGTCGCGCCCCGCCGCATCGCCCAGCGCCGCCAGATCATCAAGCCAGCCGAAGCCCTGCGCCTCGGCGGCGAAGGCGGAGCTCGGCGGCTCCACCTCCCACAGCGACTGGCGCGGCGCCTCGACCAGCTGGCCGGCAAGCAGGTAGGTTCCCGAAAGAAGCTGGCGGCCGCGGGCATAGGCGCCGATGCTGCGCGGCTCCGGCTGCGCCAGAAAGCCGCCCGAGGGCCGGGCATAGCCCGCCCGCAGCGCCGCAAGCCGGTTCATCAGCCGCGCCCTGCGCGCTGCAAACCCTTCCTTCTGGGTCACGCCTGCCATGCCTCACCCGCCCCGCAGTCCATCCCGCCCGGTTCCGGGTCTTTGCCCGACCATAGCCGCCCGGCTGCGACCTGTCACCGCAGAATGCGGCGTGGTCCGGCCGGGTTAACAGGTCGTGAACAGGAGTCGGAAAGTCATGCTATCCCAAAGGCTTGCCTGGATTTTCACGCGTGAAAATCAGCCCCGCCGCAGCCGCGCCATGAAGAACCCGTCCATCCCGCCGCGCTCGGCCCAGTAATCGGGCCGCAGCCGCAGCCCGCCCGCCCCGGTCCACCAGCCGGGCTCCACCCCGGCGATCTCGACCCGCTCCGCCACCAGCCCCGGATGCCGCGCCAAGGCCGCCTCCAGCTGCGCCTCCCCCTCCTCCGGCAGCAGCGAGCAGGTGCAATAGACCAGCCTCCCGCCCGGTTTCAGCATCCCGAGCCCCCGGTCGATCAGCGCCGCCTGAAGCTCCACCAGCGCGGCGATCTCGCTGCCATCCTTCACGAAAGGCAGGTCCGGATGTCGCCGGATCGTCCCGGTCGCCGAACAGGGCGCGTCCAAGAGGACGGCATCAAACAGCCCGCCGTCCCACTGCAACACATCCGCCGCGACCACCTCGGCCTCCAGCCCGCAGCGCGCCAGATTCTCCCGCAGCCGCCCCAGCCGCGGCGCGGAAATATCCACCGCCACCACCCCGGCCCCCGCCGCCGCCAGCTGCAAAGTCTTGCCCCCCGGCGCGGCGCAGAGATCGGCGACCCTCTCCCCCGGCGTCACCTCCAACAGCCGCGCCGCCAGCGCCGCCGCCGCGTCCTGCACCCACCAGTCGCCCGCCTCAAAGCCCGGCAGCGCCGAAACCTGCCCCGGCCCCGTCACCCGGGAGCTCCCGGTCGGCAACGCCTCCCCCGGCGCCTCCCGGCCCGGCTTCACCGACAGATCCAAGGGAGCACCCGCGGCCTGCACCGCCTCGATCGCCGACACGACCTCACGCCCCCACAGCCCCACCAGCGGCTTCCTGAGCCACATCGGCATCCGCTGCGGCGGCAGCCCGGCAAAGGCCTCCGGCTCCACCTTGCGCAGCACCGCGTTCACCAGCCCGGTCAGGTGCCCCGTCCGGTTGCCATGCCGCACCTGATCCACCGCCGAATGCACCACCCCATGCGGCGCGGCGCCCTCGACGGCAATCTCGACCACCGCCAGCCGCAGCACGTTCCGAACCGTCAGCGGCGGGCTCTTGCGCAGGAAGGGGGCCAGCACCCGGTCGGCCTGCTCCAGATGCCGCAGCACCGAACCGGCCAGCCGTTGCGCCCGCGCCCGCTCCTGCGGCGGGACGCCCGCCAGCGGCCCCTTGGGGTCGTCGAGCACCTGCCCCAGCATCTGCCCCTCGCCCAGAACGGCATCCAGAAGCGCCACCGCCGCGCCGCGCGCATCCATCGCCATCCCGCCGCTCCTTGTTTGGGTCCTGACGCGCGGTATATCATGACCCGAGAAGGCACAAGGAAGCGACCCATGTCCGAGGACCATCAGCCCCCCCTTCCCCCGCCGCCCAGCGCGCGCTGGCCGAGGCCGAGGAGCGCCGCCGGCAGGCCAAGGCGCTGGACCTGCCGAAAGAGCTCGGCGGCCGCGACGGCCCCGAAGCCGTGCGCTACGGCGACTGGGAGAAGAAGGGCATCGCCGTCGACTTCTGAGGCCTGCCCGATCCGCAGGCCGGCATGATCGCCGCTGCTTCGTCGGCGATGAAGCGCAGGGTGGAGCCCTTCAAGGCCACCACCCGACAGTTCGGCCCCGGGTCGCGCGCGCCGACAAGGGCATCGCCGTCGACCTCCGGGGCCTACTCGATCCGCAGATCGGCGTGATCGCCGGCGCCCTCGTCGGCGATGAAGCGGAGCGTCGAGCCCTTCAGGGCCACCACCTGACAGTTCGGCCCCAGATCGCGCGCGCCGAAGAACAGGTCGCGGCAGAACAGGCCGTCCCGCCAGCGCCAGGCCCCGGTCACCGGCTGGCCGAAGGCGCTGCCGGTGATGCCGCCGCCGGGCGAGACCTCCAGCGTCACGCCGAAGCGTTTCAGGGACTTGCCGGCGATCAGCCCGACGAAGGCCTCGCGCTCGCTCACCCTGTCGAAGCCCTCGGCCATCGCGGGCGTGGCCAGCGCCATGCATATCAGGATCGTTCGGATCATCGCAGCCTCCCTGTTGCCGCGCAGATTACGCGACACCGGTTAGCGCGGATGACTCAGAGCCCCAGCACGTCGATCATATTGTAGTGACCGGGGATCTTGTCCTGCCCCCAGAGCGCCGCCTTCAGCGCGCCGCGGGCGAAGATCGTCCGGTCGGTCGCCAGATGGCGCAGCACGATGCGCTCGCCCTCGGTCGCGAAGATCACGTCATGCTCGCCGACGATATCGCCGCCGCGGATCGAGGAGAAGCCGATGCTGCCCCGCTCGCGCGCCCCGGTGATGCCGTCGCGGGCGGCGACCTTGGCCTCGTCCAGCGTGACGCCGCGCCCCTCGGCCGCCGCGTCGCCCAGCATCAGCGCGGTGCCCGAGGGCGCGTCGACCTTCATGCGGTGATGCGCCTCGAGCACCTCGATGTCCCAGTCGGCATCCAGCGCCTCGGCCACCTTCTTCGTCAGCTGCACCAGAAGGTTGACGCCGAGGCTCATGTTGCCGGCCCGCACGATCACCGCGTGATGCGCCGCCCAGTCGAGCTTCTCCAGATGCGCGGGCTCCAGCCCCGTGGTGCCGATCACGTGCACCGCCCGGGCCTGCGCCGCCAGCGCCGCGAATTCGACCGTGGCCGCCGGCGAGGTGAAATCGATCACCGCCTGCGCCTTGGCGAAGGCCTCCAAGGGGTCGTCGGTGACGCTGACGCCGACCGCCGCGCCGCCCATCGCCTCGCCGATGTCGCGGCCGAGCCAGGCATTGCCCGCCCGCTCGACGCAGCCGACCAGCCGCGCCTTGTCCGAGGCGAGCACGGTGCGGACCAGCATCTGGCCCATGCGGCCCGAGGCCCCGGTGATGACGATACCCGGCAGATCGGTCATGGCAGTCCCCTCTTTTTTCGCCTCTCTAGCCGCTTCCACCGCGCCGCGCAAAGCCCGGCGTTGCGGGACGCGGCGAAAGCGCCTAAATGCACGCGCATGGCAAACAGACCCTCCTCCGGCTCCGGCCCGAACCAACGTCAGCTTCGCGTCGGCGAACTGATCCGCCGCACGCTGTCCGACGTGCTGAACCGGGGCGAGATCCACGATCCCGACCTCAACCGCATGTCGATCACGGTGGGCGAGGTGCGCTGCTCGAACGACCTCAAGATCGCCACGGTCCATGTCATGCCGCTGGGCGGCAGGAACGTCGACGAGGCGATCGCCGCGCTCAGCCGCAACAAGTGGGAGCTGCGCAAGGCGGTGTCGAAACAGCTGACGCTGAAATACGCCCCCGACCTGCGCTTCCGGCCCGACGACACCTTCGACCGGCTGGACGAGACGCGGCGGCTGTTCTCGGACGAGCAGGTGCAGCGCGACATCGCCGCCGAGGACGGTTCCGACGACGATCAGCCCAAGGACGATAGGGATGAGGCTTAGCATCCTCGGCGTCCTCCTGACGCTGCTGCTGCCTTCCATCGCCGAAGCCGCCTGCCGCGACATCGACTTCGACGGCCTGCCCTACACGATCTGCGAGGTCGGCATCGCCGACGACATCCGCCTGTTCCAGCAGGCGGCGGACGGGCGGCCCTATGGCAGCTTCGACCGGGTGAACGCGGCGCTGGCCGCCGAGGGCAAGCAGCTCGGCTTCGCGATGAACGCGGGCATGTATCACGCCGACCGCGCCCCGGTGGGGCTGATGATCGAGGATGGCGTCGAGCGCGCGCCCATCGTCACCGCCGAAGGGCCGGGCAACTTCGGCCTGCTGCCGAACGGCGTCTTCTGCATCGGCGAGCGCTTCGCGGTGATCGAATCCCGCGCCTTCGCCGCCGCGCCGCCCGCTTGCCGCTTCGCCAGCCAGTCGGGGCCCATGCTGGTGATCGACGGCGCGCTGCACCCGCGGTTCCTCGTGGACAGCACGTCGCTCTACATCCGCAACGGCGTCGGCGTCTCGGCGGATGGCCGGACCGCCACCTTCGCCATCTCCAACCGCCGCGTCACCTTCCACCAGTTCGGCCGCATGTTCCGCGACGGGCTGAAGCTGCCCGACGCGCTCTATTTCGACGGCTCGATCTCGCGGCTCTACGATGCGGGCAGGAACCGCTTCGACTGGGGCGGGCCGATGGGGCCGATGGTCGGCAGCGTCATTCCCAAGGGCTGACGCGCGCCGTTGACGCCGGCGCCCGGCTTCGATAGCAGGCGGCCTTCCGACAAAGGGGAATGAACATGGCACGCAAGCGCAAGGGCCGCGCCGTCTCGGGCTGGCTGGTGGTGGACAAGCCCGCCGGGATCACCTCGACCGCCGTGGTGAACAAGGTCCGCTGGGCCTTCGACGCGCAGAAGGCGGGCCATGCCGGCACGCTCGACCCCGACGCGACCGGCGTTCTGGCGGTGGCTTTGGGCGAGGCGACGAAGACCGTGCCCTACATCACCGACGCGCTGAAATGCTACCGGTTCCTCGTGCGGCTCGGGGTCTCCACCCGGACCGACGATGCCGAGGGCGAGGTGATCGCCACCTCCGACCTGCGCCCGGCGGATGACGAGATCGCGGCGGCGCTGGCGGCCTTCCGCGGTGAGATCATGCAGATCCCGCCGCAGTTCTCAGCGGTGAAGATCGACGGCGAACGCGCCTACGATCTGGCCCGCGACGGCGAGACGGTGGAGATCGCGGCGCGCGAGCTCTGGGTCGAGAGCCTCGAGATGATCGCCCGGCCCGACGCCGACCATGTCGAGCTGGAGATGGTCTGCGGCAAGGGCGGCTATGTCCGCGCCATCGCCCGCGATCTGGGCGCGGCGCTCGGCTGCCATGGCCATGTGCAGTGCCTGCGCCGCACCTGGTCCGGCCCCTTCGACGCCGAGGACGGCATCAGCCTCGATACGATCGACCGCCTCGCCCGCACGGAGGAGCTGGAAACCCACCTGCTGCCGCTGGAAAAGGGCCTCGCCGACCTGCCCGAACTGCCCTGCACCCCCGAGGGCGCGGTGCGGCTGCGCAACGGCAATCCGGGCATGGTGATCTCGGCGAACTGCGAATACGGCGACGAGGCCTGGGCCAGCTACCAGGGCCAGCCCATCGCCGTCGGCATCTACAAGGCGGGCGAGCTGCACCCGTCGCGGGTGTTCAACCTGTAGCGCGGATTCGGGGGGGTCTTTGCCCTGCCGCGCGACAGGGGTGGGGTGGAACCCCACCCTACGCCGGCTGTATCGCGGCTTCGGCCTAGCCGAAGCGCGGGGGTTTCTGGCGGTCGTGGTGGATGGTGACGATCTCCACCACATCGCCCCTGAGCCGATAGTGGATGCGATAGGGCAGCCCCGAGACCTGCAGCGCGCGGGTCGCCCCGTCGCCCCACTCCCGCCCGAGCAGGGGAAAGTCGGTCAGCATCTCGGCGCTCTGCCGGATGCGGTGGATGACCCCGAGCGCAGTGGACAAGCTGGCGGCAAAGGCGATGTAGGCTTGGATCTCCCGCAGGCGGCGTGCCGCCAAGGGCGCGAAGACGAGCCTCATTCCAGCCCGAGATCCTTCCAGAGCTGCGCGGCGGGGATGGCCTTGCCCGCATCGAGTTCGGCCAGACCTTCCGCGATCTCGGCCTGAAGCCAGGCCTCGTGACCGTCTTCCGGCCGCTCGTCAGGCTCTGCCGGCTTCAGCCAGCGATCCACTCCGGTCTGGGCAACGATGCGCATGTCGGTTTCTCCTGTCACGAAGATAGGCCGGTTGCGCCCCTCGGGCAAGCGCCACCCCGGGGGCGGCAGACGTTCCACCGCGCTGCGGAAATCCGGCCCATCCTCCCGGCCTCCCGCGGAAATGAGGGAAGCACGTCGTTCCGCTCCGGGCTAGGCTGGGCCGAGTCGCGGTTTCGCGACGGCTGCATCCGGAGGCTCCCATGACGAACGCGATCCGCACCACCAAGGGCCGGGGCCGGCTCTACGCATCCGTGCTGGAGACGGTCGGCGATACGCCCGCGATCCGCATCAACAACCTCGGGCCCGAGGGCGTCACGATCTATGTGAAGGCCGAGTTCTTCAACCCCGCCGGATCGGTGAAGGACCGCCTCGCGCTGAACATCATCGAGGCTGCCGAGCGCGAAGGCCGTCTTTCGCCCGGGCAGACCGTGGTCGAGGCGACCAGCGGCAATACCGGGATCGGCCTCGCCATGGTCTGCGCCCAGAAGGGCTATCCGCTTGTCATCACCATGGCAGACAGCTTTTCCATCGAGCGCCGCCGCCTGATGCGGCTTCTCGGCGCCAAGGTCGTGCTGACGCCGCGGGCGCAGAAGGGGCTCGGCATGTATCGCAAGGCGCAGGAGCTGGCCGAGGCGAATGGCTGGTTCCTCGCCAGCCAGTTCGAGACCACCGCCAATGCCGACATCCACGAATCCACCACCGCGCGCGAGATCCTGGCCGATTTCGACGGCCAGCGGCTCGACTATTTCGTGACCGGCTACGGCACCGGCGGCACGGTGAGCGGCGTCGGCCGGGTGCTGCGCGCCGAGCGGCCCGAGACGAAGATCATCCTGACCGAGCCCGCCAATGCCCAGCTCGTCGGCAGCGGCGTGGCGCAGGAGCGGGCGGTGGATGGCACGGTGGGCGCGACCCATCCGGCCTTCGAGCCGCATCCGATCCAGGGCTGGACCCCGGATTTCATCCCGCTGGTGCTGCAGGAGGCGCTGGACCGTGCCTTCTACGACCAGCTCATCCCCATCGCCGGGGCCGAGGGGGTGAAGGCGGCGCAGGATCTGGCGCGGCGCGAGGGCATCCTCACCGGCATCTCCGGCGGCTCCACCTTCGCCGTGGCGCTGAAGATGGCCGAGAGCGCCGCACCCGGCTCGGTCATCCTCTGCATGCTGCCCGACACCGGCGAGCGCTACATGACCACGCCGCTGTTCCAGAGCATCGCCGAGGACATGGACGAGGAGGAACTGGCGCTGTCGCGGTCAACTCCCGGCTATCAGCTGCCCTGAAGACTGGACCTCGCGCCGGATGCGGGCTACCTCCGCAACCGTCGGGAGGACCAGTGACCATGCAGAAGATCCAGATCGCCGAACGCCCGGACTGGCGCAAGGAGGCCGAAGAGCTCGGCTTCAGCTTTGCCGACATGCATGGCGAGCCCTATTGGGACGAAAGCTCGGCCTATGAATTCTCGCTGCGCGAGATCGAGGAGGATATCGAAGACCCCTCGACCGCGCTGCATGCCATGTGCCGCGAGGCGGTGGCCGAGATCGTGCGGAGCGAGGAGCTCTTGGAAAAGCTGGGCATTCCGGCCGAGCATTTCGATCTGGTGCGCGGAAGCTGGCAGGGCGGCGAGCCGGAGATCTACGGCCGCTTCGATCTGGCCTATGACGGCACGGGGCCTACGAAGCTGCTGGAATACAACGCCGACACCCCGACCTCGCTCTACGAGAGCGCCTCCTTCCAGTGGCGCTGGCTCGAGGCGCAGATTGAAGCCGGGGTGCTGCGCGAAACGGACGACCAGTTCAACGGCATCCACGAGGCGCTGGTCGAGCGGTTCAAGGCGCTCTTCGCGCCAGACACCGACCTGCATTTCACCGCCGTCGCCGGCAATCCCGAGGATTACGCCACCGTCGAGGCGATGGGCTGGGCCGCCCGCGCCGCCGGCATGGGGGCGCATTACACCGATCTCGACAAGATCGGCGTGACCAAGGAGGGCCAGTTCGCCGATGCCGAGGACCGGGTGATCGGCGTGCTGTTCAAGCTCTACCCCTGGGAAGACCTGCTGCGCGACGATTTCGCGAAACACCTGACCACCTCGGGCTGCCTGATGCTGGAACCGGCCTGGAAGGCGGTGGTGTCGAACAAGGGGCTCTTGCCGGTGCTCTGGCAGATGTTCGAGGGGCACCCGAACCTGCTGCCCGCCTTCTTCCATGACGACGTGGCAGGCGCGCTGCAGGGCGGCACTTCCACGGCGGCGGTGGCCGAGGCCTGGGGCCGGTCGCAGGACGCCTTCGCGCGGGGTCATGTGCTGAAACCCTTGTTCTCGCGCGAGGGGGCCTCCATCTCCATCGTGGAAGCAGGCAAGGTGACCGACCGCTCGTCCAATGCCGATTACGAGGCCCATCCGAAGATCGTGCAGGCCTATCATCCCTTGCCGGAATTCGACGGCTTCCGCCCGGTGATCGGGTCCTGGATCGTCGGCGAAGCCTGCTGCGGCATCGGTCTGCGCGAGGACCGGGGCCGGATCACCCAAGACCTGTCGCGGTTCAAGCCGCATTACATTCGCGACTGAAGGAGACCGCCATGCGCAAACGCTCGAGCCGTGTCGCTCTGGCCATCGTCGGAGCCGCCGCCTTCGCCCTCGCGGGCTGCCGCGAGGAGGAGGTGGAGGCCCAGGCCTTCCCCGACCTCGCCTCCTGCAAGGCCGAGGCCAACCGGGGCGGGCAGTTCTCCAGCGCCGATTGCGACGCCTCCTTCGCCGAGGCCGAGGAGATCCATGTGGAATCGGCGCCGCGCTATGACAGCCTGCAGGTCTGCGAGGAACAGCATGGCGTCGGCAATTGCGGCGACGAGAGCCAGGTGACCGGGTCGGGCGGGATGGGCGGCATCTTCATGCCGCTGCTGACCGGCTATCTGATCGGCTCGATGCTGAGCGGTGGCCGCGCGGCCCAGCCGCTCTACCGCACCTCCGATGGCCGTTTCACCAATGCGGCGGGCACCAGCACCTATTCCGGCAATTCGGGCCGCACCACGCTGGGCGCGAGCCAGTTCACCCGCCCCGCCGCCACCATCGGCCAGCCGCCGATGAGCCGCGCCACCGTCGCCCAGCGCGGCGGCTTCGGCGGCAGCGCGGCAGGCCGCAGCGCGGGGACCTGACCGGAGGCGCCGGCTTCGGGGGCATCGAGCCCCCTCGGCCGGCCCTGCCGGGGAATGACCTTCGGCGCGGCGCCCGGGGCGGGCCGGGGATGAGTATTTGGACCAAGAAGAAACCGCAGGGTTTCGCGGAGGACATGGGGTGATCACGCGGACGCATGTGAAGGGCGATGCGCCCTCGACCGCGGTCTATTCGGAGTGCGAGCGCTATCGCTATCTCCTGACCCGGACTTGGGAGCCAGCGGGGCGCAGGGCGCTGTTCATCATGCTGAACCCCTCGACCGCGACGGAATTCCAGAACGATCCGACGGTGGAGCGCTGCGAGCGGCGGGCGCGGACGCTGGGTTTCGGCGCCTTCCGGGTCTGCAACATCTTCGCCTGGCGCGACACCGATCCGAAGAAGATGCGCGCGGCGGCCGATCCGGTGGGCAATCCGGAGAATGACGCGGCCATCGCCGGATCGGCGCCCTGGGCCGACCAGATCGTCTGCGGCTGGGGCGCGCATGGCGCCTTCCTCGAACGCGGGCGGCAGGTGGAAGCCCTGCTGCGCGCCACCGGCCTGCCGCTGTTCCACCTGGGGCTGAACGCCGACGGCCAGCCGCGGCATCCGCTGTATATCGGCTACAGCCAGCAGCCGCAGCCCTGGCCGGAGCGGCCGGGCGAGACCGGCTGAGGCGGGTTGCGGAGGCGCGCGGAACCCGGCCGGTCCGGGGCGCGCGGGCGGCGGGGCTTGCGAAAGCGGCTTCCCTTCGGGGCGATTTTCAACTATAGGCGCGCATCCGCCGCTTTCGGCCGGATGCCAAGGGCCCTGCTGGACGACATCCCGGCTTGCGCCGTCACAATCCAGACACAGGAGTTTCCGATGTCGATCACTATCGAAGACAAAGCCCGCCTCATCAGCGAATACGCCACCAAAGAGGGCGACACCGGCTCGCCGGAAGTGCAGGTCGCGATCCTCTCGTCGCGGATCGCCACGCTGACCGAGCACTTCAAGTCGCACAAGAAAGACAACCACTCGCGTCGCGGGCTTCTGATGATGGTTGCGCAGCGCCGCAAGCTGCTCGACTACCTGAAGAAGAAGGACGAAGGCCGCTACACCGCGCTGATCGCGCGTCTCGGCCTGCGCCGCTGACTTCAAAGCGCGCCCTCCGGGGCGCGTTTTCCTTTCCGGTCGCAGGGCGCGCCCTGTGACGACGGTCCTCCCCATCGGGCTTCGTGGGACGGGCGGAATGAACGTCAGAAGCCACGGGCATACGGCCCGTTCGCAACACGGCCGGGCGGAGGGTCCCCCGGTCAGGATAGGATAGAGAATGTTCAACGTTACGAAAAAGTCGATCGAATGGGGCGGCGAGACGCTGACCCTCGAAACGGGCAAGATCGCCCGTCAGGCCGACGGATCGGTGATCGCCACCCTGGGCGAGACCTCCGTCATGGCCAACGTGACTTTCGCGAAAGCCGCGAAGCCGGGGCAGGATTTCTTCCCGCTCACGGTGCACTACCAGGAACGCTACTACGCGGCCGGCAAGGTGCCCGGCGGTTTCTTCAAGCGTGAGGCCCGCCCGTCGGAAAAAGAGACGCTGACCTCGCGCCTCATCGACCGCCCGATCCGCCCGCTGTTCGTCGACGGCTTCAAGAACGAAGTCCTCGTGATCGTCACCGTGCTGTCGCATGACCTGGTGAACGAGCCCGACATCCTCGGCATGATCGCGGCCTCCGCGGCTCTCACCATCTCGGGCGTGCCCTTCATGGGCCCGATCGGCGCGGCGCGCGTCGGCTTCGTCAATGGCGAATACAAGCTGAACCCCGATGTCGACGACATGCAGAAGCTGCGCGAGAACCCCGAGCAGCGGCTCGACCTCGTCATCGCCGGCACGAAAGACGCCGTGATGATGGTGGAATCCGAAGCCTACGAGCTGTCGGAAGCCGAGATGCTGGGCGCGGTGAAGTTCGGCCACGAGGCGATGCAGCCGGTGATCGACCTGATCCTCGACTTCGCCGAGGACGCCGCGAAAGAGCCCTTCGACTTCGAGCCGGCCGATTATTCGGCGCTCTACGCCAAGGTGAAGACCGCCGGCGAGACGCAGATGCGCGCCGCCTTCGCCATCAAGGACAAGCAGGAGCGCACCAACGCGATCTCCGCGGCTGCCGCGGCGATCAAGGCGAGCCTGTCGGAGGAGGAGCAGAAGGACGAGAACCTCGGTTCGGCGATCAAGAAGCTGGAAAGCTCGATCCTGCGTGGCGACATCATCAGCGGCGGCGCCCGGATCGACGGCCGCGACACCAAGACCGTCCGTCCGATCGTCTCGGAAACCGGCATCCTGCCGCGCACCCACGGCTCGGCGCTGTTCACCCGCGGCGAGACGCAAGGCCTGGTCATCACCACGCTGGGCACCGGCGAGGACGAGCAGATCATCGACGCGCTGCACGGCAATTCGCGCTCGAACTTCCTGCTGCACTACAACTTCCCGCCCTACTCGGTCGGTGAAGTCGGCCGCTTCGGCCCCCCCGGCCGCCGCGAGATCGGCCATGGCAAGCTCGCCTGGCGCGCGCTGCAGGCCGTGCTGCCCGCCGCGACCGATTTCCCCTACACGATCCGCGTCGTGTCGGAGATCACCGAGTCGAACGGCTCCTCCTCGATGGCTTCCGTCTGCGGCGGCTCGCTGTCGATGATGGATGCGGGCGTGCCGCTGAAGGCGCCGGTCGCCGGTGTGGCCATGGGCCTGATCCTCGAGGATGACGGCCGCTACGCCGTGCTGACCGACATCCTGGGCGACGAGGATCACCTCGGCGACATGGACTTCAAGGTTGCCGGCACCGAGAACGGCATCACCTCGCTGCAGATGGACATCAAGGTCGCGGGCATCACCCCCGAGATCATGGAACAGGCGCTGGCGCAGGCGAAGGACGGCCGTCTGCACATCCTGGGCGAGATGGCCAAGGCGCTGACCTCGGCGCAGGCCTTCAGCGAATACGCGCCCAAGATCGAGACCATGACCATCCCCACCGACAAGATCCGTGAAGTGATCGGTTCGGGCGGCAAGGTGATCCGCGAGATCGTGGAAACCTCGGGCGCCAAGGTCGACATCAACGACGACGGCATGATCAAGATCGCCTCGAACGACGCGAACGCGATCAAGCGGGCCTATGACATGATCTGGTCGATCGTGGCGGAGCCGGAGGAAGGCCAGATCTACACCGGCCGAGTGGTGAAACTGGTCGATTTCGGCGCCTTCGTGAACTTCTTCGGCAAGCGCGACGGTCTGGTGCATGTGTCGCAGATCGCCAACAAGCGCCTGCAGCACCCGAACGAGGTGCTGAAGGAAGGTCAGGAAGTGAAGGTGAAACTCCTCGGCTTCGACGACCGCGGCAAGGTCAAGCTCGGCATGAAGATGGTCGATCAGGAGACCGGGCAGGAAATCGCCCCGGAAGCCAAGACCGACGCCGAGGCGTAAGCGCCCGGTCCGGAACGACGAAGGCCCCGGAGCGATCCGGGGCCTTTTGCGTTGGAGCGCAAGCCGAGGCGGTGAGGGGACCTGCCTTCGGCGACATGAAGCCGGGTGAATACAACCCTGAGCCGAACCTCATTGCCAAGCTTGCGGTGGGTGGCTATCTGCTGCCTTTTGATGTTCAGCACGATCCTATGTGCCCTTGAAAGGTTTTGCCGTGACCGGGAAAAATTTCATGCCGCCCGAAAAGACGGGACGCGAGAAGCTGGCGCGAGAAGTGAGACGCCTTGGTCGCCAGATGGCCGGGCTGGTCCTGCCCTCCTGGGGTCATGTGGCGCGCCTGGCCCATGATCGGCAACGCAGCAAGACGGTCAGCGTGACAGATGGCCGGCAGGGATTGCAGGACGAACTGGCGGTCCTGCTGATCTATCAACCCAAGGGGCTGCTGGATTCGACCCTGTGGCAGATCCGCTGGATGGCCGCGCGGGGGGTATCGACCATCGTGGTCACCAACGCCCCCTTGAGCGCAACCGACCGGGACCGGCTGGCCGAAATCGCCCATCTGGTCATCGAGCGACCCAATGTGGGCTACGACTTTGGCGGCTATCGTGAGGGCATCCTGCAGGTGCTGGACCGCGGCATTCGCCCCCGGGCGCTTTATCTGATGAACGACAGCACGTGGTTTCCCCTGTCCGAGGACTCCGACGTTCTGGACCGCAGCCGCGCCGCACCCGAGGATCTATGGGGCCTGTTTGTTGATTTCGACATGCATATTCGGCACAAGGGCGACCTCTCAGCCCAACATTTACAGTCCTACTTCTACCGCTTCTCGGAGCGACTCATGCAGGATCCGGAATTTGAGCAGTATTGGCGCAAGATGTCGCTGGTAAGTGAAAAGCGCGTCGTGATCAAACTGCGCGAACTTGGTTTGACCCGGCATTTTTCCAAGCTGGGCTACTCGGTCGGAGGCCTGCACAGCTGGCGCGAGGTGGCCGAATTCCTACTGAGCCTGAATGATGAGAAGATGATGCGCGACATCCTGAATCATCAGGCACAGGTGAGCCGCAAAGATGCCCGGCTGCTCGACCCGCTTCTTCAAGACCCCAATCTGACGGCGCTGCAAATTCGCGATCAGCTTCGCGAAGATATCGACACAACCCGTCTCCTCGCTTTCGCTATCGGACTGCATCCCGCAGTCATGAAATCTCTGGGATTCCCGTTCCTAAAAAAGCTGCGAATACCTATGTTGGTCGCGAAGCGCTCCAAATTGGTCGAGCTCGGTCTACATGCCGCCTATCCTGAGGCAATCCGACGCGAGATCGAGATGTGGGACGTCGCAGAACGGGATTCGCGACCCTCGCCATAAATCAGGAGGCTCCCGGACAAGGACGAAGCCCCAGCGCCAGCGCCCCCATTTCCGGTGTACGCATGCCTCGCAACCACGGGCCCGCAGCAAGTCCCATAGGTTGTTAGCATTATGCTCCGGCCATAAGTGAAGCGCGTTCGCAAAACCGCCTTCCCGCTACGCGGCCGGATATCGCTCCGGCCGCGCCCTTTCAGGCGTTCGGCCGGAGCGGCCCCGCATCACCCCGGCTGCTTGGCAAACCGCAGGTAGGGCAGCTTGATGTCCAGGTCGCCGAAGCGGGCCTTGGCGTCCTCGTCGTTCAGCGTCAGCGCCACGATCACGTCCTGACCGGGCGCCCAGTTGGCCGGGGTCGCGATCGGCACGCCGTCGGTGGCCTGCACCGCATCGAGCGCGCGCAGGATCTCGGCGAAGTTGCGCCCCACCGACATCGGGTAGGAGATCGTCAGCCGCACCTTCTTGTCCGGCCCGATCAGATAGACCGTGCGCACCGTCGCGGTATGGGCCGGCGTGCGGCCATCGGGCAGATAGGCTTCGGCGGGCAGCATGTCATAGGCCTTGGCCACGGCGAGCGAGGTGTCGTCGATGATCGGGAAATCCGCCGGGGCGCCGCCGAAGCTCTCGATGTCGCGCTTCCACTTCTGGTGCTCGTCCACCGTATCGACCGAAACGCCGATCACCTTGGTGTTGCGCTTGGCGAACTCGCCGGCAAGCTGGGCGACCGCGCCGAACTCGGTGGTGCAGACCGGGGTGAAATCCTTGGGATGCGAGAAGATCAGGGCATAGCTCTCGCCGATCCACTCGTGGAAGCGGATCGTCCCCGCCGTCGACTCGGCGGTGAAATCGGGGGCAATGTCGTTGATGCGAATGGACATGGGTCTGGCTCCGTCTCTGGCGATGGGTTCCCCTGAGACCTATGCAGCCCGCCCGGGCTTTTCACCCCCGCCGTGCGGCAGGGACGGAGAGAGCGGCGGCATCCGTCGCAGGACTGGCCGACATAGACCAGATTTTCGCGCCTCCCGCAAATCCCGCGTCCCGGACACGGCATTTTGCACCGCCGCTTCCCTTGCCCCCGTGCACCGCGGGTGTCACCTTGGGCCAAACGGAGGTTCCCATGATCGAGAAACGCGACTTCTACATCGACGGCCGCTGGGTCGCTCCCGCCGCCCCGCGCGACTGCGCCGTCATCGACCCCTCCACCGAGGAGGCCTGCGCCACCATCAGCCTCGGCGACCGCGCCGACACCGATGCCGCCGTCGCCGCCGCCAAGGCGGCCTTCCCCGGCTGGGCCGCGACGCCCCCCGCCGAACGGCTCGCCTATGTCGAGGCGATCCTCGCGCAATACGAGGCACGCAAGGAAGAGATGGCGAAAGCCATCAGCCTCGAGATGGGCGCCCCCATCGACATGGCGCGCGACAGCCAGGCCCCCTGCCTGCCGTGGCACCTCACCAACTTCATCACCGCCTTCAAGGAGATGCAGTTCATCCGCCCGCTCGGCCCCCATGCGCCGAACGATCGGATCGCGCTGGAGCCGATCGGCGTCGTCGGCCTCATCACCCCGTGGAACTGGCCGATGAACCAGGTCACGCTGAAGGTGATCCCGGCGCTGCTCGCGGGCTGCACCTGCGTGCTGAAACCGTCGGAGGAATCGCCGCTCTCCTCGCTGCTCTTCGCCGAATTCGTGCATGACGCGGGGCTGCCGCCCGGCGTCTTCAACCTCGTGAACGGCGATGGCGCGGGCGTCGGCTCGCAGCTTTCCTCGCACCCGGATGTCGAGATGATCTCCTTCACCGGCTCCACCCGCGCCGGTCGGGCGATCTCGCTTGCCGCCGCCGAGACGATGAAGCGCGTGACGCTGGAACTGGGCGGCAAGGGCGCCAACCTGATCTTCGCCGATGCCGACGAAAAGGCGGTGGAGCGCGGCGCGAAGCATTGCTTCAACAACTCGGGCCAGAGCTGCAACGCCCCGACCCGGATGCTGGTCGAGCGCAGCTACTACGATCAGGCGGTGGAGATCGCCCGCGAGGTGGCCGAGAACACCAAGGTCGGCTCGGCGCATGAGCCCGGCGGCCATATCGGCCCGGTGGTGAACCAGCGGCAATACGACCAGATCCAGGCGATGATCCAGAAGGGCATCGACGAGGGCGCGCGTCTGGTGGCCGGCGGTCTCGGTCGCCCCGACAGGCTCAACCGCGGCTTCTACGTCCGGCCCACGGTCTTCGCCGATGTGGCGCCCGGCATGAGCATCGAGCGCGAGGAGATCTTCGGCCCGGTGCTGTCGATCATCCCCTTCGACACCGAAGAAGAGGCGGTGCGGATCGCCAATGACACGATCTACGGCCTGACCAACTACGTCCAGTCGCAGGACGGCGCCCGCCGCAACCGCCTCGCCCGCCAGCTCCGCTCGGGCATGGTCGAGATGAACGGCAAATCCCGCGGCGCCGGCGCGCCCTTCGGCGGGGTGAAATCCTCGGGCCGCGCCCGCGAGGGCGGGCACTGGGGTCTCGAGGAGTTCCTCGAGGTCAAGGCGATCTCCGGCTGGGACTCCGAGGCCGACTGGGCGGCGGAGTGATCCGCCGCGCCTTCCGGCGCTGACGGCCGCGCGGGGCGACCCGCGCGGCCCCGGTTAGCAAGGGGGCGTCAAAATGGGCAGGGCGCCGAGAAGGTGGCGCTCTTGCCGGTCTCGGGATGGCGGAAGCGCAGGCTCTCGGCATGCAGCATCAGTCGCGGAAATTCCCGCGCCGCGCCATCGGCATAGAGCGGGTCGCCGAGGATCGGGTGGCCGAGCGACTGCATGTGAACGCGCAGCTGATGGCTCCGCCCGGTCTGCGGCATCAGCCGCACCCTCGTTTCCCTGTGCAGATATTTCACCACCCGCCAGTCGGTCACCGCCGGCCGCCCGGTCTCGTGGTTCACGTGCTGGCGTGGCCGGTTGGGCCAGTCCACCGTCAAGGGCAGGTCTACCCGCCCCTCGCGCGGTTCCAGAAGCCCGGCGAGCCGGGCGACATAGACCTTCTTGGTCTGCCGCTTCTCGAACTGCTGGCCCAGCGCCCCCTGCGCCGATTTGGTCAGGGCGAAGACCATGACGCCGGAGGTGTCGCGATCCAGCCGGTGCACCAGCAGGATCTCGGGGAAGACGCCGCGCAGCCGTTCGATCAGGCAGTCGGCCTTGTCCTCGCCCTTGCCCGGCACCGACAGCAGCCCCGCCGGCTTGTCCACCACCACGACCTGCGAGTCGTGGTGCAGCAGGCTCAGCGGCACGTCCGGCGGGTTGTAGACATCCTGCGCCTGCAGCGACATCAGCGGCGCCCCCGCCCTGTGCCGAAGGTCGTCCCTCGCCCGATCCGCATCTCTGTTCCACCTTCTGCTGCCCGGCCACAGTTGCGGCGGCGGGGCGAAAGATCAAGCCCGGGAACTTCCCGCCGGCCTGTCGATTGATCCGGACAGCACAGGAGAACCGCCATGACCGCATCCCTCACCACCCGCGACCACAAAGAGATCCGCGCCTGGGCCGAGGCCCGCGACGGCCATCCGGCCAAGGTGGAGACCAAGGGCAAGGGCGGCATCCTGCGCATCGACTTCGGCGAGCCGGAGGACAGCCTGACCCGGATCGAGTGGGAGGAGTTCTTCGACATCTTCGACCAGAACGACCTCGATTTCCTCTATCAGGACAAGACCGCCGACGGCGGCACCAGCCGCTTCAACAAGTTCGTCGCGCGCGACTAATCCTCCGCCACCTGCGGCAGCCCATCGTCGAGGGCGTGATAGCCACCCTTGTCCGCCACATGGATATGGCGGGCAAGCCGGCCGTCGGTCGGCCCGTCGATGCAGCCCGCCTCGACCGAAAACGCGCCATCCGCCGCCCGGAACCACAGGCTGGAGCCGCAACCGGCGCAGAAACCGCGCACCCCGCCCCCCGCCGTCCGGTATTCCGCCAGCCCCTGCCGGTCTTCCCACTGCAGGCTCGCCTCCTCCGCATCGAAGGAGGCGGCGGAATGGCCGCTGAGGGTCCGGCACTGCCGGCAATGGCAGGCGGTGATCTCGCCCGCCGGCCCCGGCAGGGTGAAGCGCAGCGCGCCGCAGAGGCAGGAGGCCCGCAGCCGTTCCGGCCCCGCGCCGGGCGGCGGCGGCTGCCCTTCCGGACGATAGTAATCCCCCGCCGCCTCGGTGAAGATATGCTCCGCCGTCTCCAGCCCCGCGTCGCTGTCCAGCGCGGCGGGGGCGACGCTGATCCGGTCCTCGCCCTCCGGCTGCCAGAACAGGCTGGCGCCGCAGCGCCGGCAGAAGCCGCGCCGCGCCTCGGCGGAGGAGCGGAACCAGGCCAGCCCCTCGTCCCGCACCAGCCGGAAACGGTCATGCGGCACGGAGGTCGCCGCCCAGAAATGCCCCGACATCTTGCGGCATTGCGTGCAATGGCAGGCGATCACCGGGCGCAGCGGGCCCTCCACCTCGAAGGCCACGGCCCCGCAGAGGCAGGCCCCGCGCATCAGGCAGCGTCGCGGAACAGCCGGGCGAGGATCGCCTCCAGCCGCGTGGCGTCGGTCTCGGTGAAGGCGTCGGGCGTGTTGCTGTCGAGGTCGAGCACGCCCAGCAACTGCCCGGCGCCATTGCGGACCGGCAGCACGATCTCGGATCGCGTGGTCGAGGAGCAGGCGATATGGTCGGCGAAGGCCTCGACATCCGGCACGATCAGCGTCTCGCCGCTGCGCGCCACGGCCCCGCAGACCCCGCGCGAGAAGGGGATCACCAGACAGCCATGCCCGCCCTGATAGGGGCCGATCTTCAGCAATTCCGGCGCGGTGACGCGGTAGAAGCCGGTCCAGTCCGACAGCGGATGCGCATGGTGCAGCTCGCAGGCGATGGTGGCCATCAGCGCGACCGTGTCGGTCTCGCCGTGGCAGAGGGCGTCGAGGCTGGCGTCGAGGGCGTCGTAATCCATGATGGTCCTTGCTGGCGGAAGATCGCGGAACAGTAATCCGCCGCGCCGGAAACCGGAAGCCGCTTACCGGATGATAACCCCTTGGCGCTAGCCTGATCCGGCGCGCAGGAGGGGATGATGCTGGAAGCGGAGCAGAAGGGCGAGGCGCTGGTGGTCCGGGTGCTGGCCGACCGGATCGACGCGGCGGTTGCGGCGGAGTTCAAGGAGCGGATGCGCGACCTCGGCGGCGGCAGCGGCGACCGGGTGATCGTCGACCTGTCGCGGGTCGAATTCCTCGACAGCAGCGGGCTGGGGGCGATGGTCGCGGTGATGAAGCTGTTGGCCCCCGAACGGCGGCTGGAACTGGCGGGGCTGACGCCCGGGGTGCTGAAGCTCTTCCGCCTGACGCGGATGGACGGGGTGTTCATTCTCCATCCGACGGTCCCGACCGATCCGCAAGATGCGGCGTGACGGCGGGGAGACCGGGCTGGTGCTCGACAGTCACCCCCTCGCCGTGCGGGCCGCGCTGCGGCGGCTGCTCGACGCGCCGCCGCTGGACGGGCTGGACGAGGAGGCGCGGTGGCGGGCCGAACTGGTGCTGGCCGAGGTGCTGAACAATGTCGTGGTGCATGGTCAGCCGCGGGGGCGGATCGTCGTCCGGCTGCGGCTGGAGGGGGAGGCGCTGGCCTTTCGGATCTCCGACCAAGGCCTGCCGCTGCCCGGCGGCAGGCTGCCGAAAGGCGTGCTGCAGGCGCCCGACACCCTGTCGGAAGGCGGCTTCGGCTGGCCGCTGATCCGCGCCCTCGCCTCCGATCTGGAGTATCGCCGGGCCGAGGGGGTGAACCACCTCAGCTTCCGGATCGGCCCCGCCTGCCCGGGGCCGGAGCCTCCCCGGCGGGACGGGCTGCGACAGGCCGCGGCGGGAAAAGCCGGCGTGGTGGCGGCGGCTCTTGGAAATCCCTTTCAGGCCCCCTAGGCTCCCGGCAAAGGGGAGAGAATGATGCGTGATTTCCAGATGCCCGGCCGCTCGGCGGTCTTTGCCTGCAACGGGATGGCGGCCACCTCGCATCCGCTGGCCTCGAAGGTGATGATCGACACGCTGCAGGAGGGCGGCAACGCGGTCGATGCCGCCATCGCCGGCGCGGTGCTGCTGGGGATCTGCGAGCCGCAGATGACCGGGATCGGCGGCGACTGTTTCGTGCTACTGAAACCGGCCGGCGACGAGCGGATCGTGGCGCTGAACGGCTCGGGCCGCGCCCCCGCCGGGCTGTCGGCCGCGGCGCTGCGCGATCGCGGGCTCGGCGCGATGCCGATCCGCGGCATCGAGTCGGTGACCGTGCCGGGGGCGATGGACGCCTTCTGCCGGCTCGCCGCCGACTGGGGCCGGCTGGGGCTGGCACGGTCGCTCGCCCCGGCGATCCATTACGCCGAGGAGGGCGTGCCGGTGGCGCCGCGCGCCGCCTATGACTGGGCCGAGGCGGAGGCCGACCTGCAGGGCGCGGCGCGCGAATTCTACCTGTTGAACGGCCGCGCCCCGCAGCCCGGGCAGATGTTCCGCGCCCCCGGTCAGGCCGAGGTGCTGCGCCGGGTGGCGGCGCAGGGCCGCGCCGGCTTCTACGAGGGCGAGGTGGCCGAGGACATGGTGACCTCGCTGCGCGCCCTGGGCGGCAGCCACACGCTGCAGGATTTCGCCGCCACCGCCTGCGACTATGTCGACGCGGTCTCGGGCCCCTACAAGGGCGTCGACCTGGTCGAGCACCCGCCGAATGGCCAAGGCGCGACGGCGATCCTGATGCTGAACATCCTGTCCCATTTCGATCTGGCCGCGCTGGATCCCTTCGGCGCCGAGCGCGCCCATCTGGAGGCCGAGGCGACCAAGCTGGCCTATGACGCGCGCAACCGCTTCATCGCCGACGCCAACCACACCAGCCGGCTGGAGCACATGCTGGCGCCGGAGACCGCGGCCAAGCTCGCGGCGCTGATCGACCCGAAGCGGGCGATGGCCGCCGCCGCGCCGCTGACCGAGGCGGTGCATCGCGACACGGTCTATGTCACCGTGGTCGACCGCGACCGGATGGCGGTTTCGCTGATCTATTCGGTGTACTGGAGCTTCGGCGCCTGTCTCGCCTCGTCGAAATTCGGCGTCGGCTTCCAGAACCGCGGCGCCGGCTTCTCGCTGGAGCAAGGCCACCCGAACGAGGCGGCGGGCGGCAAGCGGCCGATGCACACCATCATCCCGGGCATGCTGCGCAAGGAGGGCCGGCTGACCATGCCCTTCGGGGTGATGGGCGGGTCCTACCAGCCCGCCGGCCATGTCCGCTTCATGACCAACATGATCGACTACGGCCTGCACCCGCAGGCCGCGATCGACGCGCCGCGCAGCTTCGCCGCGCCCGAAGGCATGAAGGTCGAGAACGGCTATGCCGAGGCGGTGAAGGCGCAGCTGACCGAGATGGGCCACAAGGTCATCCCGCCGGAGGAGCCGATCGGCGGGGCGCAGGCCATCCTGATCGGCGAGGACGGCGTACTGCAGGGCGCCTCCGACCCGCGCAAGGACGGCTGCGCCCTGGGCTACTGAGCCGGGGTCAGCGCGAGAACCAGCCCGCGTGATCGGCGCGGAGCTGGGCCTTCTGCACCTTGCCCATGGTGTTGCGCGGCAGCTCCGCCAGCACAACCGCCGCCTTCGGCTGCTTGTAGCGCGCCAGCCGGTCGGCGATCGAGGCCAGCACCGCCTCGGCGTCCAGCGTGACGCCGGGGCGCGGCACCAGCACGGCGAAGACCGCCTCGCCGAAATCCGGATGCGGCAGGCCGACGACCGCGCTTTCCAGCACCCCCGGCGCCTCGTCCAAGAGCAGCTCCACCTCCTTGGGATAGACGTTGAAGCCGCCCGAGATCACCAGATCCTTCTGGCGGCCGACGATCTGCACATAGCCCTCGGCATCGCGCATCCCCAGATCGCCGGTGATGAACCAGCCGTCCGGGCGCAGCTCCTCGGCGGTCTTCTCGGGCATCTGCCAGTAGCCGCCGAAGACATTGGGCCCGCGCACCTCGATCACCCCCACCTCGCCCGGCGCAACCTCGGCGCCCTCGGCCATGATCCGCAGCTCCACCCCCGGCAGCGGGAAGCCCACGGTGCCGGCCCGGCGCTCGCCGTCATAGGGGTTGGAGGTGTTCATGTTGGTCTCGGTCATGCCGTAGCGCTCGAGGATGCGGTGGCCGGTGCGCTCCTCGAAGGCCAGATGCGTCTCGGCCAAGAGCGGGGCCGAGCCGGAAATGAAGAGCCGCATGCCCTGCGTCAGTTCGCGGGCGAAACGCGGATCGTCCAGGAGCCGGGTGTAGAAGGTCGGCACCCCCATCATCGTGGTGGCCTGCGGCAGCAGCCGCAACACGGCGCCGAGATCGAAGCCCGGCAGGAAGATCATCGCGCCGCCGGTCAAGAGCAGCGTGTTGCAGGCGACGAAGAGCCCGTGGGTGTGGAAGATCGGCAGCGCATGCAGCAGCACATCGGCCTCGGTGAAGCGCCAGAGATCGGCCAGGACGGCGGCGTTGGACAGGAGGTTCGCATGGCTCAGCATCGCCCCCTTGGAGCGGCCGGTGGTGCCCGAGGTGTAGAGCAGCGCCGCCAGATCCTCCGGCGCGCGGTCGGCGGCGGTGATCGCCTCCGGCTGGCCCTCCGCCAGATCGCTCATCTCGCCCGAGCCGTCGGCGTTCAGCACCATCAGCCGGGCACCGTGGGCTGCGGCGACCGGGGCCAGAGCCTCGGCCTTCGTCCCGTCGCAGAGGAAGATCCGCGGCGTGGCATTGCCGAGGAAATAGTCGATCTCGCCCGCGGTATAGGCCGTGTTCAGCGGCAGGAAGACCGCCCCCAGCGCCACCGAGGCGCCATAGACCGCCAACGCCTCCGGGCTCTTGCCGACCTGCACCGCGATCCGGTCGCCCGGCTCCACCCCCGCCGCGCGCAGCGCATGGGCCTGCCGCGCCACGAGGCGCAGGAAGGCGTCGCCGCTGAGGCGGCTGCCGTCGGGCAGGATCAGGAGGTCGGAAGTGCGGCCCTCGAGCGGGGCGAAAAGGGCGTCGTAGAGCGGGTTTGGCATGTCTGGTCTCCTCCGGACCAGTCATGCACGGGGAGCGCAGGAGGCTCAACCCGTCAGAGAGCGAGACGTCAGAAGTTCGGCGTCACGCCGGGCAGGCGCAGCTCGGTCAGCAGGTCACGCACCTCCTGCCGGGCGGCGATGTTCGAGAGGTTCAGCGACTCCACCCCGGTGTCCTTGAGGTCGAGCAGCGTCAGGCCGCGCGGGAAGAGCTCGCGGAAGATCACCCGCTCGGAAAAGCCGGGGGCGACGCGGAAGCCGATGCGGCGCGACAGATCCTGCAGCGCCGCGCCGACCTTCTTCTTGTTGTGCATCTGCTGGGCGCCGAGACGGTTGCGCAGCACGATCCAGTCGACCGGCTTCAGCCCGGCCTGCGCCCGCAGCTGGCGCGCGTTCCAGACCATCTCGGCATAGATCGAGGGGCCCTTCACCTTGCCCGTCTCGGCGTCGATCCGCGCCAAGAGGTCGAAATCGACGAAACTGTCGTTCAGCGGCGTGATCAGCGTGTCGGCCAGCGAATGCGCGCCCTGGCTCAGGCGGGTGTGCGAGCCGGGGCAGTCGATGATGATGAAATCCGACACCGGCTCCAGCTCGGCCATGGCGGCGGTGAGCCGGCTGTCGGAGGCGGTCTCGCCCGGGGCGAGTTCGGCGGCGGCTTCGGGCAGGTCGCGGTAATCGGGGGTCGGCAGCGCCAGTTCGGAGCGGGCGAGGAAGGCGCGGCGGTTCTCGATGTAGCGGCCGAAACTGCGCTGGCGCAGGTCGAGGTCAAGCGCGCCGACGCGGAAACCGAGCCGGGCCAGCGCGGTGGCCACATGCATGCAGGTGGTGGACTTGCCGGAGCCGCCCTTTTCGTTCCCCACCACGATGATATGCGCCATGGCCCGCTCCCTCTCAGTCTGCTTCGCGAGCTACCGGCTGGACCGGAGGCGCGCAAGGGGGCGGCACGTCACGCGGGAGCAACCGACGCAGCCCTGCAACGCAAAAGGGCGCGCCGATGGCGCGCCCTTCGCGAAAACAGTCGTCGATGCTCAGAAACCGAGACCGGCGTACTTGTTCTTGAACTTCGACACGCGGCCGCCGGTGTCCATCAGACGCGCTGAGCCGCCGGTCCAGGCCGGGTGGGCAAGCGGGTCGATTTCCAGCGCCATCTGCTCGCCGGCCTTGCCCCAGGTCGAACGGACCTGGAACACGGAACCGTCGGTCATCTTCACGTCGATCATGTGGTAATCGGGGTGGATGTCTTTTCTCATCGGTCCGCTCCTTACGCGCTGGCGCTGTCTTTGGCTTTGTAGTTGGTGTCCTCGGAAATCCGGGCGGATTTGCCGCGACGGGTGCGGAGGTAGTAGAGCTTGGCGCGACGGACGCGGCCACGACGGACGACCTCGATGTTGTCGATGTTGGTCGAGTACAGCGGGAACACGCGCTCCACGCCTTCGCCGAACGAGATCTTGCGCACGGTGAACGAGGCCGAGATGGTCGCGCCGCCCTTGCGGCCGATCACGACGCCTTCGTAGTTCTGCACGCGCGAGCGGGTGCCCTCGGTCACCTTGTAGCCGACGCGGACGGTGTCGCCGGCCTTGAAATCCGGGATGGTCTTGCCGAGAGCGGCGATCTGCTCGGCTTCGATTTGGGCGATCAGGTTCATGCCTGGTCCTTTCAAAAGCTCAGGGTTTTTCCCTGACGTGATGCCGCCTCAGAGCTCTCGGTCTTCATTCGGGTCCCTACCGTGCTTGGCACAGTAAGCCCGCCAGAGGTCAGGCCTGCGTTCTTTGGTCAGCCTTTCGGCCATCGCCTTCCGCCAGGCGGCAATCTTCGCGTGGTGCCCGGACTGAAGAATCTCCGGTATCGCGCGGCCCTGCCAGACGGTCGGTTTCGTGAACTGCGGAAATTCAAGAAGTCCCTCAGAAAAGGATTCCTCTTCGGTGGACGCATGATTCCCGAGCACGCGGGGTATAAGCCGCACCGTCGCGTCAATCAAGGCCTGAGCCGCGATCTCGCCCCCGGTGAGAACGAAATCTCCCAAGGAAACTTCCTCGATTCCGTACTGCTCGATCACCCGCTCGTCGACGCCCTCGAACCGGCCGCAGAGGAGGGTCAGCCCCTCGCCCTCGGACCAGCGCTGCGCCATCGCTTGGGTGAAGGGTTTTCCCCGCGGCGACAGGTAGATGACCGGCCAGCGCGCCCGGTCCGGCGTGGCCTCGGCGGCCTGGTCCAGCGCCCGGGCCACCACATCGGCGCGCAGCACCATGCCGGCGCCGCCGCCGGCGGGCGTGTCGTCGACATTGCGGTGCTTGCCCTCGCCGAAGGTGCGCAGATCAAGGGTTTCCAGCTGCCAGAGCCCGAATTCCCGCGCCTTGCCGGTCAGCGACAGGTCCAGCGTGCCGGGGAAGGCCTCGGGGAACAGGGTGATGACCTTGGCCTTCCAGGCGCCCTTCACCTCGGGCGGGGCCATCAGGTCGCGCGGCTGCAGCGAGGCGCGGATCGACAGGCGGCCGTGCGACTTGGAGGGGGCTGGGTCTTCGGTCATGGCCGCGGAGCTCCGGACAGTGCGTGATCAGACGGGGGCGTGATCACTCGAGGCCTTCGGGCAGGTCGGCGACGATGCGGCCCGAGGCCAGATCGACGGTCGGCACGATGGCGCGGGTGAAGGGGATCAGCAGCGGCTCTTTCAGGGCGGGGCCGCCGACCTCCAGCAGGTCGGTGGCGCCGTGGTTGTGCACCGCGATCACCCGGCCCATCGCAGCGCCGCCGGTGTCGCGCACTTCCAGGCCGATCAGGTCGGCGTGGTAGAATTCGTCATCGCCAAGCGAGGGCAGCTTTTCCCTGCTGACGTAGAGGCTGGTGCCCTTCAGCGCATCGGCCTGCTCCTTGGTCGTGACCCCGGACAGCCGCGCGCCGACGCCGTTGGCGACCGGGCGGGTCAGGGTGACCTTGTAGCTGTGGGCGCCGTTCTCGGTGAACAGCGGGCCATAGGAGGCGATGTCGTCGGGGTCGGCGCAGAAGGATTTCAGCCGCACCTCGCCCTTGACGCCGAAGGATCCGGCGATGGCGCCGACGCAGATCAGGTCAGGGTTGGGCATGGGGAATCCTGCGCAAGAACCGGGTGGCCGCGAAGCACGGCCACCCGCATGTCATGGAAGAAGAACGATTATTCTTCAGCCGGCGCTTCGGCGCGGGCGGCTTTCTTCTTGGCCAGCTCGGCCATGCGCTTGCCCGGGACGGCGGCTTTGGGGTTGTTGCGGACGGTCTTCGCCATCAGGCCGGCGGCCTCGAGGAAGCGGGCGACGCGATCGGTCGGCTGGGCGCCCTGCGAGAGCCAGTGCTTGACGCGCTCGACGTCCATCTTGATGCGCTCTTCGCTGTCCTTGGCGAGCAGCGGGTTGTAGGTGCCCAGCTTCTCGAGGAAGCGGCCGTCGCGCGGCATCCGGCTGTCGGAGGCGACGATGGCGTAGTGCGGGCGCTTCTTGGAGCCGCCGCGGGCGAGACGGATTTTCATCGACATGGGTATTCTCCTGTTTGTCGTGGGACCGGGCAAGACCCGGTTATTGCTTGAGCTTTTCGTGATGCCTGATGACTTCGGAAATGATGAAGGTCAGGAATTTCTTGGCGAATTCGGGATCGAGATCCGCCTCTTTCGACAGCCACTCCAGCCGCTCGATCTGGCGCTCCTCGCGGGCGGGATCGGAGGGAGGGAGATCGTGTTCGGCCTTCAGACGGCCCACCGCCTGCGTCTGCTTGAAGCGTTCGGCAAGGGTGTAGACGAGGATCGCGTCGAGCCGGTCGATGCTGTCACGGTGGTCCCGCAACAATTCCTGCGCGCGCGTGGTGGCGTCGGTCATGCGGACCTCCGGGTGGGATTTGGGCCATGCACATCCGATGCACGGATGATGCACAGGCGATGCAGAGCACTGGTTACGACAAGCGGACGCGCGCCCCGGACGGGGAGCGGCGAAACGGGGGCGGCGGAGGGGGCGGTCATGGCCGCACCTCCACCGAGGCATGACGGTAGACGAGGCAGCTGACGCCCTCGGGGCATGGCGCCTCGGGGTCGGGCAGCGCGCCCAGCCGTTCGGCCAGGGCGATGGAGCGCAGGTTGGCCGGGTCGATGTAGCTGACGGCGGTCTTCCAGCCGAGCTTCTGGAAGGCGTAGCGGCGCGCGACCTCCGCGGCCTCGAAAGCGAGGCCTTTGCCCTCGTGCTCGCCGCCGAACATCGACCAGCCGAGCTCCGGCTCGGGCCAGCCCTCGGGGAACCAGGGGCCGGTCATGCCGATGGCGGTGTCGCTGCCGCGCGGGGTGACGAAGAACATGCCGTAGCCGCGCAGCACCCAATGGCCGACGGCATGGCCGAAGGAGCGCCAGGCCTTGTCGCGGCCGAGCGGTCCGCCGATCATGGCGGCGCGCTCGCTGGTCAGGAATTCGGCGTAGGCCTCCCAGTCGCGCGAGGCGGGCATGCGCAGGGTCAGCCGTTCGGTGGTGAGGGCGGGGGTGCCGGAGACGGTGATCATGCGTAGGCCTCCATCCCGCCATCCTCGACCGCCGGGTGACGGTAGAGATGCAGCGGGCCGTCCTCGTCGGAGATCACGCCTTCCAGCTGCGCGCCCATCCGCAGGGCCAGCGCGATGGAGCGGGCATTCTCGGGGGCGATGATGCAGGCGAGCGGGCCCATGCCCCAGACGGTGCCGGCGTAATCGCGTGCGGCCAGCGCCGCCTCATGGGCATAGCCGAGACCCTCGTGGCCTTCGTAGATGTGCCAGCCGAGCTCCGGCTCGTCGCGGCCGTCGTGGCGGATCACCCCGACGCGACCGACCAAGGCCCCGGCCTTCGTTTCGACCGACCAGAGACCGTAGCCGCGCAGCGCCCAGTGGCCGATGGTGGCGAGCAGGCTGCGCCAGCTGCCGCGCCGGTTCAGCGGGCCGCCGACATAGCGGCTGCTCTCGCTGCGGAAGGCGCGCTCCATCACGTCGAGATCGCTCTCGCGCGGTTCGCGCAGGATCAGCCGGGCGGTGGTGACGGTGGGGATGGCGAAGGGCAGGGACATCAGAGCGCCCTCAAATCGTGCAGGATCACCACGTCACCGGGCTCCGTGCCCGGCAGGTCACAGCGCTGACCGCCGATGCGCAGCGCCAGGGCGATGGAGCGGGTGTTCCCCGGCTCGATGTAATTCACCAGCCGGTCCCAACCGAAGCTCGTCCGAGCCCATTGCTTGACCGCCATCGCCGCCTCGGCCGCGACGCCGCGACCCTCGGCCTCGGGGGTGACGAACCAGCCAAGCTCGGGTTCGGGATAGCCCTCGGGCTGGTGGACGCCCACCTCGCCGACATAGGCGCCGTCATGATCGACGGCGAAGGGACCGAAGCCCATCAGCGACCACTGCGCCACCTCGGAGGCCCAGATGCGCCAGGCGGCGCGACGGTCGATCGGGCCGCCCTCCCAGACCGAACGGTCGGACGCATAGAACTCCGCGCGCGGGCCGAAATCGGCCAGCACGGGCATCCTGAGCGTCAGACGCGCGGTATGGAGGGTCGGCGCGATCATTTCTTCTTGCCGAAGCCGCCGAGGCCGGAGAGGCCCGGCGGGAGTTTCATGCCGCCGCCCATGCCGGGAAAGCCGCCCATGCCGGCGGGCATCTTGCCTTTCATCGCGGAAGCCGCGGCGGCAAGCTCGTCGGGCGAGAGCTGCGACGGGTCGGGCATGCCGCCACCCTTGCCCATCATCTGCTTGAGCGCATTCTTCATCATGCCGCCCTTGCCCATCTTCTTCATCATGTCGGCCATCTGCCGGTGCTGCTTCAGAAGCTTGTTCAGCTCCGACACTTCCATCCCGGCGCCGGCGGCGATGCGCTTCTTGCGGCTGGCCTGCAGGAGGTCGGGGTTCGACCGCTCCTTCTTGGTCATCGAGTTGATGAGGGCGATCTGGCGGCGCAGCATCTTGTCGTCGAAGCCCGCGTCGGCGGCGGCCTTCTGCATCTTGCCCATGCCGGGCAGCATGCCCATGACGCCCTGCATCCCGCCCATCTTCAGCATCTGGTCGAGCTGGCCCTTCAGGTCGTTCATGTTGAACAGACCCTTCTGGAACCGCTTCATCATCCGCTCGGCCTGTTCGGCCTCGAAGGTCTCCTGCGCCTTTTCCACCAGGGCGACGATGTCGCCCATGCCGAGGATGCGGCCCGCGACGCGCTCCGGCTCGAAGGCCTCGAGCGCATCCATCTTCTCGCCCAGACCGACGAAGCGGATCGGCTTGCCGGTGACGGCGCGCATCGAGAGCGCGGCGCCGCCGCGACCGTCGCCGTCCATCCGGGTGAGCACGACGCCGGTGATGCCGACCTTGCCGTCGAATTCGGTGGCGACGTTCACGGCGTCCTGACCCGTCAGGCCATCGACCACCAGCAGCGTCTCGCGCGGCTGGGCGATGTCGCGCACCGCCTGAACCTCGTCCATCAGCACTTCGTCGATGTGCAGGCGGCCCGCGGTGTCGAGCATCAGCACGTCATAGCCGCCCATCGCGGCCTGCGTCTTGGCGCGCTTGGCGATCTGCACCGCCGTCTCGCCCTTGACGATCGGCAGGCTGTCGACGCCGATCTGCAGGCCGAGGATCGCCAGCTGCTCCATCGCGGCGGGGCGGTTGGTGTCGAGCGAGGCCAGAAGCACGCGCTTGCCCTGCTTTTCATGCAGGCGCTTGGCGAGCTTGGCGGTGGTGGTGGTTTTCCCGGAGCCCTGCAGACCGACCATCAGCATCGTGGCGGGCGGGTTGTCGATCTTGAGCGCGTCGGCGGGGCCCTCACCGCGCAGCACGCTGACGAGTTCGTCATGCACGATCTTGACGACCTGCTGGCCCGGGGTCACCGATTTGGTGACGCCCTGCCCGGTCGCCTTGTCCTGCACCGCCTTCACGAAGTCGCGGGCCACCCCGAGCGAGACGTCGGCCTCGAGCAGCGCCACGCGGACCTCGCGCAGCGCGGTGGCCACATCGGCGTCGGTCAGCGCGCCCTGCTTGGTCAGGCGGTCGAAGACGCCGCCAAGACGTTCCGAAAGATTCTCGAACATGCCCGTCTCCTTTGACCTGTTGCACCCTGCCCCGATGTAGACCGGGACCGCTCAAACGACAACGTCACCCATGGGCGCAACGCGCTGATGGATGGCGATCCCGTGTATTCTCGGGACCGGAGCCTGTAACGGATCTCCGGGATTGAAGGGGCGCTTACGCCTCTCGGGCGCGGGAGTCAAGGTTTCGACGGGAAAGGGGTGGGCGCGCGCGGGAGCGGCGCGCGCCCGGGAACGACCTCAGTCGTTCAGGTCCTGCACGCGGGCGGTCAGTTCCGCCAGCGTGTAGTCGGCCGGGTTCAGGCCCAGCGCGGCGGCGAGCTGCAGCTTGCCGGCGTTGTTGGCGTCATCCGCCGCGGAGGCGCGGTTCTCGCCCGAGAGGATGTAGGCGGCGCGGGCCGGCTCGTCCGAGCGGCGGGCGGCGGCGAGCTGCGACAGCTCGGCGGGCGAGAAGCGGCCCGGCTCGACGCCGAGATCGGCTTCGAGCTGACGGTAGGCCGGCGAGGTCGTGCCTTCGGCCGTGGTGGCGCGGCTGGCTTCGGCGCGCGCCTGCGACAGGATGAAGGCGACCTGCTCCTCGTTCTGGCTGTTGATCGCGTTCTGCAGCGAGATCAGCTGCGAGGTGGTGAAGTCACCGGCATTCACGCCAGCCTGCGCGGCCAGTTGCTCGACGCCCGGATTGGCGGCCTGAGCCTGAGCCGCAGCGGTCGCGGCAACGAGAACGAGAGCGGTGGAGAGTGTCTTGAACGACATGATCGTGTCCTTGATCTGAGAGCCCCGCCTTGCGGCGACTCCCTCTTGTTTTCTGGGCGGCGCGGTCCGAAACTACCTGACCTGCCGCAGGGAAATCGGGGGGTCGTCTTGGCCTTCCCTGTTCCTGAAATCAAATTAGGCCTTTGCGCATCGGGGTTGTATTCGCAAGATTTGCCCCCTAGTCTGTTCATCAGCGCACAACACATTGCTGCGATTGGCTTCGGGAATTTTGCAATGACTTTCGAGAACTGGGACGAGATCCGCACGGCATTCCAGGTGGCCCGGCTGGGCACCGTCTCGGGCGCCGCCGAGGTTCTGGGCGTGCACCACGCCACGGTCATCCGCCACATCGATGCGCTGGAGCGACGGCTGGGCGCCAAGCTGTTCCAGCGCCACGCCCGCGGCTACACGCCGACCGAGGCGGGGCGCGATCTTCTGCTTGTGGCGCAGACCACCGAGGAGCAGTTCAGCCAGCTGTCGAGCCGGATCAAGGGACAGGGGGAATCCGTCTCGGGCGAGCTGGTGATCACCTCGCTGGCCAGCCTGTCGATGCTGCTGACCCCGGTGCTCGCCGCCTTCCAGGACCGCTACCCCGGCCTCGTGGTGCGCTTCCTCACCGACATGCGGGTGTTCCGGCTGGACTACGGCGAGGCGCATGTGGCGATCCGCGCCGGCGCCGCGCCGGAGGAGCCGGACAATGTGGTGCAGCCGCTGGTCCATCTCCACAACGCGCTCTACGCCTCGCGCAGCTATGTCGACCGTTATGGCCTGCCCGAGGGGCCGCAGGATTTCGCCGCGCATCGCTTCATCGGGGCCGACACGCCGCGCGCGCCGTTCCACCGCTGGCTGCGCGACCATGTGCCGGCCGAGAGCATGATCTACCGCGCCTCGGAGATGAGCGTACTGGAGGATGCCGTGCGGCAGGGCATCGGCATCGGCTTCCTGCCCAGCTTCCACGCCGTGGCCGACCCGGATCTGGTCGAGGTCATGGCGCCGCTGCCGGAATGGTCGACGCCGCTCTGGCTGGTGACCCATGTCGACCTGCACCGCACGTTGAAGGTGCAGAGCTTCCTGCAACATCTGAAGGAAGCGGCGAAGGGCTGGGACGAGTTCTGATCCGGGCGGGCTCCGGCCCGCCCCGCCGCCCGCGAGAACAGCAGATGCAAACCGCCCGCGGAACACCGCGGCGCGTTAGCCCAAAGTGCCCGGAGGGGCATAGGCCAAGGCCTTGAGATCTAAAGAGGAGAAGTGGTGCACCCGGAGCGATTCGAACGCCCGGCCCTCAGATTCGTAGTCTGATGCTCTATCCAGCTGAGCTACGGGTGCAGTGGGGGCGATTTAGCGGGCCGCGCCGGGCAATGCAAGAGCCTAATCGCGAAAACTTCACGCCTCTTCGGCAAGACCCGCACTTTTCGGCAGGCGGATCATGAATTCGGTGCCCTCGCCATCCGACTTCAGCAGATCGAGCCGCCCGCCATGGCCACGGATCAGCTCGGCCGAGATGGCGAGGCCAAGGCCGGAGCCGCCCTTGCGCGCCCCGCCCTGGAAGGCGGTGAACAGGTGCTCGCGCGCCTTGGGCGGCAGGCCGGGGCCGGTGTCGCCGACCCGGACCCACCATTCGGCCTCGCCCTCGCCGGCGGAGATCTCGATGGTGCCGGGCTGGCCGGTGGCGTCGATCGCCTGCCGGGCGTTGCGGATCAGGTTGGCCAGCACCCGGTGGAACTGCTCGGCATCGGCGCGGATCACCATGCCGGGTGCCACGTCGATCAGGCAGGAGATGTCGCCCTCGCCCAGCTGCTCGCCCTCGGCGATCTCCTCGACCAGACGGCGCAGCGGGAAGCGGGTGATCTGCGGCGGCGGTTCTTCGGCCCGGCCGAAGGTCAGCGTCGATTCGCAGAGCGAGACGGCGCGGCGGATCGAGCCCACCAGCTTGGGCGCGGCGCGGGCCACCACCGGATCGACCGAATCACCGATCCGGTCGGCGAAGAGCTGCGCCACGGTCAGGATGTTGCGCAGGTCGTGGCTGATCTTGGCCACCGCCCCGCCCAGCTGCGCCAGCCGCTCCTTCTGCTTCAGCGCGGTGGTGAGCTGGGTCTGCATCATCTGTAGCGCCTCCTCGGCCTCGCGCAGCTCGCGCACGCTGGCGGTGGGGGCGATGACGCGGCGCGCATCCTCCGGGGCCTCGGCATAGGCCGTCATGTGGCGCACCACGCGGCGGATCGGCAGCACCAAGAGGCGACGCACCGCGAGGAACAGCATCCCGGCGGTGACGATCGAGATCAGCGCCGAGAGCACCAGCACCCGCAGCCCGTATTCCAGCATCGCCTTGCGCAGCGGCCCACTCTCCATCGTCACCTCGATGAGCGAGCCGCCCTGCTGCACCGGGTCGCCGATCACGCGGATCACCCGGTTCTGCGGATCGGCGAGGCCCAAGAGCGCATCGCGGATCAGGCCGAAGGGCCCTACCAGCCGCAGGTCGTAGGTGGCGTGGATCGGCGCGGGAATGGGTGAGGACAGCACCAGCTGGCGCACCTCGTCGCGCCGCAGCACGACGTTGAAGACCTGCGCATTGGCCAGAAGCTCCTCTTCCAGCTCGGGCGTCATCATCTCGTCGGTGGTCAGCAGCGCCAGCGAGGCGATCTGCGCCTTTTCCAGCCGCAGGAGCAGGTAATCCTCGCGGAAGCGGGCGATGGAGGGCACGAAGATCAGCACCTCCGCCAGCATGACGAAGGCGACGGTCAGCATGAGGAACCGACCCGAGAGCGTATTCAGGAACGCCCCGTTGCGTCTCGTCACCACTGCCTTCCTTCCTGCCTCTTGCACGCGCTTCGCGGTGGCGCACCTCCGACCGGTCAGGGAAGGAAACGCTGGATCAGCCGGACGACGTGTTTCACCATAGGATTATCAAAGAGTTTAGGGGAAAAATAGGCTCCGGCAGCACGTTTGGAAACCTCGTTCAGGGTCGGATAGGGCAGCACCGCCCCGGTGAGGGCGGAAAGCTTGATCCGCGCCGAAATCGCCAGCGCCCAGAGGCCGATCAGCTCGCCCGCATGGGCGCCGACGATGGAGACCCCCACCGGCCTGCCGCCCACCACCATCAGCTTCAGCAGCCCCTCGGTCTGGTCCTCGGTCTGGGCGCGGTCGTTGTCGTGGAACGGCTGACGCAGCACGGTGAGCCGGTCGCCATGCGCCTCGCGCGCCTGCGCCTCGGTGAGGCCGACCTGCGCCAGTTCGGGCTCGGTATAGGTGGTCCAGGGGATATGCGCGGTCTTGGCTTTCGACGGCAGGCCGAAGACGATGGAGCGGATCACCACCCCGGCATGATAGCCCGCGACATGGGTGAACTGCATCCCCCCAGCGGCATCGCCCACCGCATAGACCCGGCGGTTCGTGCTGCGCAGATCGTCGCCCACGGTCACGCCCTTGTCGGTGAAGGCCACCCCGGCGGCCTCGAGGTTCAGCCGGTCGAGCGCCACCTTGCGCCCGGCGGCCACCAGCAGATGCGAGCCCGTCACCTGCCGCCCGTCGTCGAGCGTGACGCTGAGCCCCGGGGCGACCGAGGCCGCATGGACCCCCTCGATGATCTCCACCCCCTCGGCGCGCAGCCGCGCGAGGACGATGGCCGCGGTTTCGGGATCGTCCTTCGGCAGGGCCTTGCCGGCGATCACCGTCACCCGGCAGCCGAGCCTCTGATGCGCCTGCGCCATCTCCATGCCGATCGGCCCGCCGCCGATGATCACCAGATGCTCCGGCTTCTCGCGCAGCGCGAAGATCGTCTCGTTGGTATGGGCGGTCACGCTGTCGATGCCCGGGATCGGCGGCAGCGCGGGGCGCGAGCCGGTGGCGATGACGAAGCGGCGGGCGCGGATCGTGGTCTCGCCGACCTGCACCTCTTCGGGCGAGGTGAAGCGGGCCCAGTCGCGCAGCACGGTGACGCCGAGCTTCTCGAACCGCTCTTGGCTGTCGATCGGGGCGATGGTCTCGATCACCCGGAAGACGTGGTCTTTCACGGCAGAGAAGTCGATCTCGGGCTCCACCGGCGCGATGCCGAAGCCCGCGCCGCTGCGCATGGCCTGCGCATGTTTGGCCGCGGCGATCAGCGCCTTGGAAGGCACGCAGCCGGCGTTCAGGCAATCGCCGCCCATCTCGCCCGCCTCGATCAGCACGACGCGCGCGCCCATCTGCACTGCGCCGGCCGCCACCGACAGCCCGCCCGAGCCGCCGCCGATCACGCAGATGTCCGTCTCGATGCGGGGCATGGCTCAGACCTCTCTGCGGCGGAAATACTTGATGAGGATAGGCAGCGCCGAGAGCGCGGCAAGGCCGAGGATGGGGAAGAGCACCATCGGGGTGAACAGGATGCTCAGATCCGGCGCCTCGCCCCGCGCCAGCACCGCGCCGAGTCCGGTGCCGACCGAGGTCAGCACCAGACCGCCCGGCATGATGCCGAAGAAGGTTGTGATGGCGAAGCGGCTGAGCCGGACGTTGAGGAAGGCCGGGATCAGGTTGGCGAGGAAGAAGGGCAGCACAGGGGCGAGGCGCATGAGGAAGAGCACCGACCACTCGTTGTCTCGCAACCCCTCCTGCAGCCGCGCCACCGGCCCGCCGCGGCTTTGCAGCAGGCTGGCGAAACGCGCGCCATAGCCGGTGCGGGCGGCGAGGAAGATGCCGATGGCGCCGAGCGTCGCCGCCACCACATTGTAGAGCACGCCGGGAAACAGACCGAAGAGAAAGCCCCCCGTCAGGGTGAAGACCGTCGCCCCCGGCAGGCTGAAGGCGACGACCGCCATGTAGGCCAGCATGAAGCCCGCGACCGAGGCGAAGTAATGCGCGTTGCGGAAGGCGATCAGCGTGTCGTGACGCCGCGCCAGCGCCTCGAAGCTCAGTTGGTCGCGCAACAGGAAGGCGCCGACCACCGCCACCACGAGGATCACGAGGATCGGCAACCGGCTGAGAAACCCGCCCTTCGGCCGGTCGGAAGGTTTCGTCTCGCTCACCGGCGTCTCCTCTGGACAGTTGCGGCGAGGATGAGGCCGCGGGCGTTCCGGCGCCAGCCTCCTCACGCGGCCTTGATCGTTTTGCCGGGTTGCGCGAGGATCGGGAGCGCCTTTCCCTGCCGCATGGGCAAAATGTTGCAGGAATTCCCGCGCAGGCGAATTGACTTGGGCCTGCGCCGCCCGTAAAGACCGGGCTTCGAATTAACGTGGCCTGCGAATCCGCGAGTGTTCCGGCTGCACGTCTGATGGAGATCCGCGATGAAGCGCACTTTTCAACCGTCGAACCTGGTCCGTGCGCGTCGCCACGGGTTCCGTGCCCGCATGGCGACCAAGGGCGGCCGCCTCGTGCTGGCAGCCCGTCGCGCCAAGGGCCGGAAGAAGCTCTCGGCCTGATCGGCTTCCCGCAAGGGAGCTGTGAGATGACGCCGCCGGACAGCGAGGGAGCAGGCACTGCCGATCCCGCCGATGTCCCGGCGGCTTCCGCTTGTCTGCAGGTGCTGAAGAAGCGCGCCGATTTCCTGCGCGCCGCCTCGGCCAAGCGGCAGGGCACGCCCGGTTTCCTGCTTCAGGCGCGCAAGCGGGCCGAGGACGGGCCGATCCGCGTCGGTTTCACCTGCTCGAAGAAGCTCGGCAATGCCTTGGCCCGCAACCGCGCCAAGCGCCGGCTGCGCGAGATCGCGCGCTTCACCCTGCCCTCTGGCGGGCGCCCCGGCTGGGACTACGTGCTGGTCGGCCGCCCCAATGCCACGGCGGATCGGAATTTCGCCGCGATGCTGGCCGAGATGGACCGGGCGCTGCGCCAGATCCACGGATCATGACCCCGCTGGCGCATCTGGTGGCGCTGCCGGTGCGCGCCTACCGCCTGCTGCTGAGCCCCTGGGTCGGACATGGCTGCCGCTATCAGCCGACCTGTTCGGTCTATGCGATGCAGGCGCTGGAGCGGCATGGCGCGCTGAAGGGCGCCTGGCTCGCGGCGCGGCGGATCGGGCGCTGCCACCCCTGGGGCGGATCGGGCTACGACCCGGTGCCGGGGACCGATCCGGAGCATGACCGGCACGGTTGACCCCGGCGGCTTCTGTCGATTTGAGTATTTGGGCCAAGAAGAAGCAGGAAGCGCGCCATGCTGGACGAACAGGACGATATCCACCCGCTGTTCCACGGCGCGCCCTCCTCGACCGAGTTCCGCAAGCTGCGCAAACGGATCGTGCGCGAGGTGCGCGAGGCGATCGAGACCTATGGCATGATCGAGCGCGGCGCGCGCTGGCTGGTGTGCCTCTCGGGCGGCAAGGACAGCTATACCCTCTTGGCGGTGCTGCATGAATTGCAGTGGCGCGGGCTGCTGCCGGTGGAGCTTCTGGCCTGCAACCTCGATCAGGGCCAGCCGAACTTCCCGGCGACGGTGCTGCCGGAATTTCTCAGCCGCATGGGGGTGAAGCACCGGATCGAGTATCAGGACACCTATTCGGTGGTGATGGACAAGATCCCGCAGGGGCGCACCTTCTGCAGCCTCTGCTCGCGGCTGCGGCGCGGAAATCTCTATCGCATCGCACGGGAAGAGGGCTGTTCGGCGGTGGTGCTCGGCCATCATCGCGACGACATCCTCGAGACCTTCTTCATGAACCTGTTCCATGGCGGCAGGCTCGCCACCATGCCGCCGAAACTGGTGAACGAGGAGGGCGATCTCTTCCTCTACCGCCCGCTCGCCTTCGTCGCCGAGGCCGATTGCGAGAAATTCGCGAGGGCGATGAACTACCCGATCATTCCCTGCGACCTTTGCGGGTCGCAGGACGGGCTGCAGCGCCAGCAGGTGAAGGCGATTCTCGACGGCTGGGAGGCGCGCAGCCCCGGGCGGCGGCAGGTGATGTTCCGCGCGCTGATGAACGCGCGGCCCTCGCATCTTCTGGACCCGTCGCTGTTCGATTTCGCCGGGCTCGGCCTCGGAATTGAAGCAAATCCTCCGCAACTTTCGGGCGAGAATTAACGCTCGGGCTCGGCCAAACCGCTAGTCTCCGGCAAGCGGGGGCGACCCCCGGACAAGGGGGAGCGGGATGGGCAGTCGGGGCGAGCGTTTCATCTGGGTCGGCGGGCAGCTGCGGCGGCAGGAGGTGCTGGTCTTCCTGCCCGCGATGACGCTGCTCGCCTTCTGGGCCGGGGGCGAGAGGATGCTGATCCTCACCGCGCTGGGTCTGCCGGTCGTGCTGCTGCTGGCCCTGGTGCTGCCGGGCCGCAACGCGGCGGCGCCGGAGGGGCTCGGCGGGCTGGCGCAACGGCCGCAGATCATCGCCACGCTGGACGGGTTCCTTGGCGGCGCCGAGAGCGCCGGCTGGACCACGGCCTGCATCGTGGTGCAGATCGACGATCTCTGCTGCCTGCTGGAGCGCCATGGCCGCGCCGCCTGGACCGAGGTGATCGCGCGCAGCGCCGAACGGATCAGCGCCGCGCTGCGCCAGGGCGACAGCCTCGCCTGGCTGAGCGGCGGCAGCTTCGCCATCGCGCTGAGACATGTGCGCAGGCTGGAGGTCGAGGAGTTGATGCAGCTCGCCGTCCGGATGCAGGCGGCGCTCGCGCCACCGATCCATGCCGGTGCGGCCCGCCTTCAGGTGACCTGCTGCGTCGGCTTCTGCCCGGCCGACAGCGCGCCCTCCTCCAGTGGCCGCTCTCTGCTGGAGGCGGCGCAGATCGCGGCGGAGGAAGCGCGGCGCGCCGGTCCCGGCTCGATCCGCAGCTACGCCCCGGAGATGGCGGGTCTGCGCGCCAGCCGCTGCGCTCTGGCGGCAGAACTGCAGGCCGCGCTGGAGGAGGGCCAGATCCGGCCCTGGTTCCAGCCGCAGATCTGCACCGACACCGGGGCGATCAGCGGTTTCGAGGCGCTGGCGCGATGGCTGCACCCCAGGCGCGGCCTGCTGCATCCGGCCGACTTCCTCGACGGGCTGGTCGAGGCCGGGCTGGTCGAGCGGCTGGGCGAGGTGATGCTGCAGCAGTCGCTGCGGGCGCTGCAGGACTGGGACCGCGCCGGGCTCCGGGTGCCCACTGTCGGGGTGAATTTCTCGGCGGCGGAGCTGCGCAACCCGCGGCTGGTGGACAGGCTGCGCTGGGAGCTGGACCGTTTCGACCTGACGCCCGACCGGCTGTCGGTCGAGATCCTCGAGACCGTGGTGGCCGAGACCGACAGCGACATCGTGGTGCAGACCGTGGCCAGCCTGGCGCGGCTGGGCTGCGGCATCGACCTCGACGATTTCGGCACCGGCCATGCCTCGATCGGCAACATCCGCCGCTTCACCGTCCGGCGGCTGAAGGTGGACCGCAGCTTCATCAGCCGGGTCGACGAGGACCGCGACCAGCAGCGGATGCTGTCTGCCATCCTGTCGCTGGCGGAGCGGCTGGGGCTGGACACGCTGGCCGAGGGGGTGGAGACTCCGGGCGAGCACGCGATGGTGGCGCAGCTCGGCTGCGGCCATGTGCAGGGCTTCGGCATCGCCCGGCCGATGCCCTTCGAGGACACGCTGGACTGGATCGCGCGGCGGCAGGCGAGCCTGTCCAGCATGCCGCGGATCGGCCACCGCGCGGGGTGACGGACCATGTTGGCGACAACCGGCCGGAAACGGCGGAGCCCAGGGGCAAAGCGCCCCACATCTCTGCGATCCGGGGAAAACCGCTTGACCTTTCGTGCCCCCTTCTGTTGAACGACCGCACCTCTGAACAGGAAGCGCGTGCCGTCGATGGACGATCAGAACAAGAACCTCATCCTAGCAACCGCTCTCAGTTTCCTCGTGATCCTGGGCTGGTTCTTCCTCTTCCCGCCGCCGGAGGAGCCTGTCGTCGACCCCAACGCGCCGACCGTCGCCGCGACCGAGGCCGTACCGGGCCAGGCCGTGACTCCCTCGGCCGTGCCGGATGCGCCGCTGTCGCCGGTGGCCCCGGACGCCGTGCTGCCCGAGACCCCGCGCGTGGCCATCGACACGCCGCGGCTGCAGGGCTCGATCTCGCTGCTCGGCGGCCGGATCGACGACCTGTCGCTGAAGACCTACCGCGAAACCCTCGACCCGGCCTCGGACATCGTCCGGCTGCTGTCGCCAGTCGGCCAGCCCAACGCCTATTACGCGCTCTACGGCTGGACCCCGGGCGGCGCGCTCGGCTTCGAGGATGTTCCGGGCGCCAACACCACCTGGACGCTCGTCGAGGGCGAGACGCTGGGCGTCGGCGCCCCCGTGACCCTGCGCTGGGACAATGGCTCCGGCCTCGTCTTCACCCGGCGGATCTCGGTCGACGACCATTACATGTTCAGCATCGACCAGAGCGTGCAGAACACCACCGGCGAGGCGGTGAGCCTTGCCTCCTATGGCATCGTGGCGCGCCATGGCGAGCCGCTGAACCTGCAGAATTTCTTCGTGCTGCACGAGGGCGTGGTCGGCCGCACCGATGGCGAGCTGGCCGAGACCAAGTATGACGACGTGGCCGAGCTGCCGCAGGTCGCCCGCGAGGGCGCGCTGGCCGAAGTGCGCGAGGCCTCGACCGACGGCTGGATCGGCTTCACCGACAAGTACTGGATGACGACGCTGATCCCGACCCAGGGCAAGCCCTTCACCAGCGTCACGAAATACGTCCCCGGCGCCGACATCTACCAGACCGAGACCCGCGAGCCGCTGCTGACCGTGGCGCCCGGCGCGACGGTGGAAACCAACTCGCGGCTCTTCGCCGGGGCGAAGGAATGGGTCACCATCCGCGCCTACCAGAATGACGGCGCGCTGGAGGGGGCTCCGGCCAGTGCCTCGGCGACCCCGATCCCGGGCTTCGTCGACTCGATCGACTGGGGCTGGTTCTTCTTCTTCACCAAGCCGATCTTCGCCGTGCTGCACTGGCTGAACGCCCAGATCGGCAACATGGGTCTCGCGATCATCGCCCTGACCCTGGTGCTGAAGGCGCTGGTGCTGCCGCTGTCCTACAAATCCTACGTCTCGATGGCGCGGATGAAGGAGCTGCAGCCCGAGATGGAAGCGCTGCGCGAGCGCGCCGGCGACGACAAGCAGCTGATGCAGCGCGAGATGATGCGGCTCTACAAGGAAAAGAAGGTGAACCCCGCCGCGGGCTGCCTGCCGATCCTGATCCAGATCCCGATCTTCTTCTCGCTCTACAAGGTGATCTTCGTCACCATCGAACTGCGGCACGCGCCGTTCTTCGGCTGGCTGAAGGACCTCTCGGCCCCGGATCCGTCGTCGATCTTCAACTTCTTCGGCCTCGCCCCCTGGGCCGCGCCTGAGCCGGGCAGCACGCTCGCGCTGATCTTCATCGGCGTGCTGCCGATCCTGCTCGGCATCTCGATGTGGCTGCAGCAGAAACTGAACCCGGCGCCCACCGATCAGGCGCAGGCGATGATCTTCGCCTGGATGCCTTGGGTCTTCATGTTCATGCTGGGCCACTTCGCTTCGGGCCTGGTGCTCTACTGGATCACCAACAACCTGATCACCTTCACCCAGCAGAACCTGATCATGCGCAGCCATGGCGCGAAGCCCGACATCTTCGGCAACATCAAGGCGGGGTTCAAGAAAAAGCCCGCGGTCGCCAAGGCGGCGAATGACGCCAAGCCGCCGAAGACCCCCCCCGGCAAGAAATGATCCGGCTGGCCCATATCTGCCGCCACCCGATCAAGGCACACGGACGCGAGGATCTCGCGTCCGTTCTGCTTTCGGCCGGGGCCTGCCTGCCCTTCGACCGGCACTGGGCCGTGGCGCATGAGGCGGCGAAGCTGGAAGCCGGCTGGAACCCCTGCGCCAACTTCACCCGCGGGGCCAAAGCTCCGGCGCTGATGGCGATCACAGCGGCGCTGGAGGAGGACAGCCTGACCGTCACGCTGCGCCACCCCGAGCGGCCCGACCTGCGCTTCCGCCCCGACGATCCGGCGGATCTGCCGGGGTTCCTCGACTGGGTCCGCCCGCTCTGCCCGCCCGAGCGGGCGCAGCCGGCGCGGATCGTCAGCGCCGGGCGCGGCATGACCGACAGTGAGTTTCCGTCGGTCGCCGTGCTGTCGCTGGCCTCGCTGCGCGACCTTTCGGCGAAGATGGGGCAGGATCTGTCGATCCACCGCTGGCGTGGCAACCTCTGGCTGGAGCATCTGCCGGCCTGGGGCGAGTTCAGCCTGATCGGGCGGGAGCTTCGGATCGGCGACGCCGTGCTGCGGGTGGAGGAGCGGATCACCCGCTGCCGCGCGACGATGGCCGACCCGGACACCGGGCGGATCGACGGCGACACGCTGACCGCCCTGGCGGAGAATTACGGGCACCGGGATTTTGGCGTCTACGCCACGGTGCTGCATGGCGGCCGGATCGCCCTCAATGATACAGTGGAGCTGCGATGACCACCCTGCCCTTCCCCCTCGCCGAAGAGCCCGAAACCGCCGCGCGCGAAGCCGGGCGGCTGCTGTTCGCCGGGCCGGTCGATTTCGTGAAGGGCGTGGTCGCCATGCCCGGCCTGCCGCCCGCCGACCGGCTGGAGGTCTGCTTCGCCGGGCGCTCCAACGTCGGCAAGTCCAGCCTGATCAACGCGCTGACTGGTCGCAAGTCGCTTGCCCGCGCCTCGAACACGCCGGGGCGGACGCAGGAGATCAACTATTTCGCCCTGGGGGAGGAGCGCTATCTGGTCGACCTTCCCGGCTACGGCTATGCCGAGGCGCCGCTGCCGATCGTCGAGAAATGGCAGCGGCTGCTGAAGAGCTATCTCGCCGGCCGCCAGACCCTGCGCCGCGCCTTCGTGCTGGTCGACACCCGCCATGGCGTGAAGCCGGTGGATGACGAGATCATGCAGCTCTTGGACCGCTCGGCCGTGACCTTCCAGGTGGTGATGACCAAGGCCGACAAGGTGAGCCGGGCGGAACGGATGGCGATCCTAGACCAGGTGCGCGGCGCGCTGGCGAAACATCCGGCCGCCTATCCGGAGCTGGTGGTCACCAGCTCGGAAAAGGGCGACGGGATCGAGACGCTGCGGGCGATCATCGCGACGCTGGAGTAACCGCCCGGGGCCGGGGCTCAGACGTGCTGCGCCCCGTTCACCTCGATCTCCGCGCCGGAGATGTAGCTCGACTGCGGCGAGCAGAGGAACCAGACCACATCCGCCACCTCGCTCGGCTGGCCCAGCCGCTGCATCGGCAGCTTCTCGACGATCTTGTCGGTGCCCGGCGACAGGATCGCCGTCTCGACCTCGCCCGGGGCGATGGCGTTGACCCGGACGCCCAACGGTCCGAAGTCATGCGCCATCTCGCGGGTCAGCGCCGCCAGCGCCGCCTTCGAGGTGGCATAGGCCGCCCCGGCGAAAGGATGCACCCGGCTGCCGGCGATCGAGGTCACGTTGACGATCGAACCCTTCGCCGCCGCCAGCTCGTCCTGCAAGCCGCGCGCCAGCACGACGCAGGAGAAGAAGTTCACGTGGAACACATGGCCCCAGGTGCGCAGATCGGTATCCAGCGTGGTCAGCCGCGCCCCGTCGGAGCCCTTGGGCGAGATCCCAGCATTGTTGACCAGCGCATGCAGCTTGCCGTCGATCTTGCCCTTGATGGTCTCGATCGCGGCGATGGTCTTGTTCGGGTCGGCCAGATCGATCTGGATGTGATTCTCCTCGCCGCCCGGCCAGGGACAGCGCGGATCGAAGGGCTGCCGCGAGCAGGTCAGCACCCGCCAGCCTTCTGAGGAAAACCGCTTCACCGTGGCATGGCCGATCCCCCGGCTTGCCCCCGTCAGAACCAGCGTCTTCTGCTCGCCCATGATCACCCCCGTCTTCGCGGCGACCCTACGCCTGCCGCCGGGATTTGCAAGGCAAGGCGCCTTGGCAGGGGGGGGCAAAGACGTTACCAAAAGCGCGAACCAAGGATCCCGCCTCATGAAGAAGCAGTTAGCCAACATGCGTGACTCCATCGCCACCGCCCGAACGCTCTCCGAGGCCCTGCCCTATCTGCAGCGCTATGCCGGCGCCGTTGTGGTGGTGAAGTTCGGCGGCAACGCCATGGGCGACGAGGAGGCGATGGCCGAATTCGCCCGCGACATCGTGCTGATGCGTCAGGTCGGCGTGAACCCGGTGGTGGTGCATGGCGGCGGGCCGATGATCAACGACCTGCTCGGCCGGCTCGGCATCAAGTCGGAATTCGTCCGCGGCAAGCGGGTGACCGACAAGGCCACTGTCGAGGTCGTGGAGATGGTGCTCTCGGGCCTCGTCAACAAGCGCATCGTGCAGGCGATCAACGATCAGGGCGGGCGGGCCGTCGGCATCTCGGGCAAGGACGACGACCTGATGGTCTGCGTCGCCGACGATCCGGAGCTGGGCTTCGTCGGCAAGCCGGTGGAGATGAACGTGCAGGTGCTGCGCGATCTCTACGGCGCGGGCATCATCCCGGTGGTAGCGCCGGTAGCGACCGGAATGGAGGACAACGAGACCTTCAACGTGAACGGCGACACCGCGGCGGGCGCGATCGCCGGGGCGCTGCAGGCCGACCGGCTGATCCTGCTGACCGATGTCGCCGGGGTGAAGGATGAGACCGGCGCGGTGGTGACGCAGCTCTCGCCCGAGCAGGTGCGCGACCTGACCGAGCGCGGCGTGATCGCCGGCGGCATGATCCCCAAGACGGAAACCGCGCTGGCGGCGCTGGAAGCGGGGGTGCGCGCGGTGGTCATCCTCGACGGGCGCATCCCCAACGCCTGCCTGCTCGAGCTCTTCCACCGACCATGGCGCGGGCTCGCTGATCCGCTCGCTGCCGCCCCGGGTGAAGCCGCGCGGCGCCGCCTGATGCTGGCGCGGATCGAGGCGCTGGCCGAGGCCCAGGCGCTGTCGATCCTCGGCGGCTTTGCGGCCCGGCCCGACGATCCGCTGCCGAAAGGCACGGCGACGGTGCTGCTCCTCGGCCCGCGCGAGCCCGGCTTCTGGGCGCATCTGACGGCGGAGCCCGAGTGGCGGGATGGCCGCCCTGACCCGATTGACCGCTGGTCGCGCCGGGTGATCGGGCGGATCGCCTGCGACCTGGGGGCCAAGGCGCTCTTTCCCTTCGGCGGCCCGCCCTATGCGCCCTTCTACCGATGGGCGCTGCGCAGCGGGCGCGCGCATGTCTCGCCGATCCGGCTTCTGGTGCATGACGAGGCCGGGCTCTTCGTCTCCTACCGCGGCGCGCTGGCGCTGCGCGAGGCGCTGCCCCTGCCCCCGCCGCCACCCTCTCCCTGCGAGGGCTGCGCCCGGCCCTGCCTCACCGCCTGCCCCGCCGGGGCGCTGTCATCCGCGGGCTACGACCTCGACCGTTGCCACGGCTGGCTCGCCACCGCACTCGGCGCGGATTGTCTCACCCACGGTTGTGCCGCAAGGCGCGCTTGCCCCCGGTCGCAGGCCTATGCAAGAGTGGCGGACCAATCCGCTTATCACATGGGGCAATTCCACCGATGACCAAGCGCCTGATCCTGATCCGCCACGCGAAATCGGCCTGGGACGACCCGCTTGTCCCCGACCACGAGCGACCGCTGAACCCGCGCGGCATCGCCGCCGCCAGCGACCTGGGGCAATGGCTCGCCTCGCGCGGCTACGTGCCGGAGGAAGTTCTCTGCTCCGACGCGCTGCGCACCCAGCAAACCTGGGCGGGCATTGCCGCCGCCCTGCCCGGCGCGCCCGCGCCGGTGCTGAAGCCCGCGCTCTATCAGGCCGGGCCGGACGTGATGCTGGCGGTGCTGCGCCACGCGACGGCGAAGACCGTCTGCATCCTCGGCCACAATCCCGGCATCGCCGAATTCGCGCATCGGCTGGTGAAGCACGCGCCGCTGAACACCGAGTTCCAGCGCTACCCGACCGGCGCGACGCTGGTCGCCGATTTCGGCGAGCTGGACTGGGCCGAGGTCGGCTACGGCCAGGCCGAGCCGGCCGATTTCATCGTGCCGCGCGAACTGGTCGCCTGAGATTTTCTGTCTCTAAATATCCTCGGGGGGTGCGGGGGGCAAACAGCCCCCCGCCCTTTCCGCGAGAGCGACGCCCGCCGCTCAGGCCCCGCCCGGCGCGCCCGAGAAGCTGACCGTCACATCCTCGTCGCGGGCGATGAACTGGCAGGCCAGCCGGTAGGGCGGCGGCAGGTCGCGCACCTCGGCATCCTC
>NZ_PZKG01000002.1 GCF_003034985.1 Cereibacter changlensis JA139 | reverse complement strand
AGCGCCGCGGCGATCCAGGTGTCGCGGGTTCAGACGCGCCAGANCCTTCGGCCCGGCGATCCGGCGCGCCGGCTTCGGCCGAGGCGGCGAAGCCCGCCCGCGTCACCGCCGCCGCCAGCGCCTGCGCCGTCGCGGCGCCCTCCCACAGCACCACCTGCGCCCGGCGGGTCGCCAGATTGGCGCTGGCCGAGATCACCCCCGGCTGCGCCCTTAGCACCCGCTCCACCCGCCCGGTGCAGGAAGCGCAGGTCATGCCCTCCACCGAAAGCGTCAGCGCCTGCTGCCGCGCCGGGTAGCCGGCCTTGGCCACAGCCTCCGTCAGGGCCTCCGGCGTGGCGGGGGCGGCGAAACGGATCTCGGCTGCCTCGTCGGTCAGGCTGACGCGGGCCTCGCTCACCCCCGGCACGGCGGCAAGTGCACGCTCCACCCGCGCCACGCAGGAGGCGCAGCTCATGCCGTCGAGATGCAGGCGCAGGCTGGAGGCGGGGGATACCGGTTGGGAAATGGTCATGGGACTCTCCTTCGTCACCCTACATGGGGTTTCCAGTCACTGGAAGGTCAAGCCCCGTGGCGAAATGTCCTTGCCCCTTGACCTTCCCGCCACTGGAAGCCCCATCTGAAGCGGGACAGCCAGAGGAGCCGCCTATGACCACGCTTTCCATTCCCGACATGAGCTGCGGCCATTGCCGCGCCTCGATCGAGACCGCCCTCGCCGCGATTCCCGGCGCCGGGCCCGTCCGCTTCGACGCCGAGGCCCGCACCGCTCGCGTCGAGGGCGATGCCGCGCCCGAGACCCTGATCGCCGTGCTGGACGGCATCGGATTCCCGGCGACGGTGCTGCGCTGACCGACGGATTGTTTCAGTTTCGTGCAGGTTTGCGCCATTTGCTGCCAAGGCGGTAAGCACGTTGCAGAAATGACGCGGCTGTTACCGCTATCCCGCTTGTGGCCTCTGAAGGCAGGGCCTAGATCGAGCGGACTGTGTCAAGATGTCCCAGCGACAGACACGAAGAGCCAGCACCGGAGCAGTCAAATGGCCACCACCTCGCAGACCCCGCAACCGCAGCAGGGCAGCACCCCGTCTTCCTCGCAGATGACGGGCCAGTCCAGCCCGCAGCAGCCGGGTCAGCAGAAGCCGATCTTCCGCGACTGGGCCTCGATCTGATCCAGATCTGATCCTGCCCTGAACGATCTTGCGCGACGACGGCCAGCGGTTACGCTGGCCTTTTGCATTTCGGGCCGGCGCATGACCGCAATCACCACCATCCGCAATCTCGGCCCGGCAACCGAGGCCGCCTTCGCCCGCGCCGGGATCACCACGGCCGAGGAGATCCACGCTCTGGGGCCGGACGAGGCCTATCGGCGCCTGATGGAAAGCGGCACGCCGCCCCATTTCATCGGTTACTATGTTCTGGTGATGGGGCTGCAGGGTCGGCCCTGGAACGACTGCAAGGGCGCCGAAAAGGCGGCGCTGCGCAAGCGCTTCGACGCGCTGAAGGCCGGAATGCCGAAGGGCCGCTCCGAGCTGGAAGCGGCCCTCGACAGGATCGGGGTGGTGGAGCGGCGGCGCTGAGGCGCGCCGCCCCGGCCGGATCAGCCGACCAGTTCGAGGCCGGAGAAGAAGAAGGCGATCTCTTCCGCGGCGGTTTCCGGCGCGTCCGACCCGTGGACCGAGTTCTCGCCGACCGAGAGGGCGAATTCCTTGCGGATGGTGCCCGCATCGGCGTTGGCCGGGTTGGTCGCGCCCATCACTTCGCGGTTCTTCAGGATCGCGCCTTCGCCTTCCAGCACCTGCACGACCACCGGCTCGGAGGCCATGAACTCGGTCAGCTCGGCGAAGAAGCCGCGCTCGGAGTGGACGGCGTAGAACTTCTGCGCCTGGGCGAGCGACAGGTGGATGCGCTTCTGCGCGACGATGCGCAGGCCGGCATCCTCGAACTTGGCGTTGATCTTGCCGGTCAGGTTGCGGCGGGTGGCGTCGGGCTTGATGATCGAGAGCGTGCGTTCGATGGCCATGAGGCGTCTCCTCGGAGTGGTGAAAACTTGCCCGCGGCCTCTACCATGCGGACTTCTGCGACAAAAGGGCCAATCCGCGCCGCCTGCCCTGCCGGGCTGCGGTTGACATGCGCCGGTGGGTCGGTCAATCACCCGCCATGCTGCGCATCTCAGACATCACCTATTCGGTCGAAGGCCGGCCCCTGCTCGTCGGGGCCTCCGCCACCATTCCCACCGGCCACAAGGTCGGCCTCGTCGGCCGCAACGGCTCCGGCAAGACCACGCTGTTCAAGCTGATCCGCCGCGAGCTGGTGCTGGAGGGCGGCGACATCAGCCTGCCCGCCCGCTCCCGCATCGGCGGCGTGGCGCAGGAGGTGCCGTCATCGTCCACCTCGCTGCTCGACACCGTGCTGCAGGCCGACACCGAGCGCGCTGAGCTCTTGGCGGAGTCGGAAACCGCGCGCGACCCGCACCGGATCGCCGAGATCCAGAACCGGCTCGCCGATATCGACGCCTGGTCGGCGGAGGGCCGCGCCTCGGCCATCCTCAAGGGCCTTGGCTTCGACGCCGAGGCGCAACTGCGTCCCTGTTCCGATTTCTCGGGCGGCTGGCGGATGCGCGTGGCGCTGGCCGGGGTGCTCTTCGCCCAGCCCGACCTGCTGCTGCTCGACGAACCGACCAACTACCTCGATCTCGAGGGCGCGCTCTGGCTGGAAAGCTATCTCGCGAAATATCCGCATACCGTCATCATCATCAGCCACGACCGCGGCCTTCTGAACCGCGCGGTGCAGGGCATCCTGCATCTCGATGCCAAGAAGCTGACCTACTGGAACGGCCCCTACGACCAGTTCGCCCGGCAGATGGCGGAAAAGCGCGCCGTGCTGCAGGCCGAGGCCAAGAAGCAGGACGCCCGCCGCGCCCATCTTCAAAGCTTCGTCGACCGCTTCAAGGCCAAGGCCTCGAAGGCGGTGCAGGCGCAATCCCGCGTGAAGATGCTGGAGAAGATGACCCCGATCACGCCTCCCGAAGAGGCGAAGAAGCAGGTCTTCACCTTCCCCAAGCCGGAAGAGCTGTCGCCGCCTATCATCACCATGGAAGGCGTCTCGGTCGGCTACGACGGCCCGCCGGTGCTGAAGAAGCTGTCGCTGCGCATCGATCAGGACGACCGCATCGCGCTGCTCGGCCGCAACGGCGAGGGCAAGTCGACCCTGTCGAAGCTGCTCGCCGGCAAGCTGGAGCCGCGCGACGGCAAGATGGTCAGCTCCTCGAAGCTGCGCATCGGCTATTTCGCCCAGCATCAGGTCGACGAGCTGCACATCGACGAAACACCCTTGCAGCACATCATGCGGCTGCGCCCGGCCGAGGGCCAACCCCGGCTGCGCGCGCGGCTGGCGGGCTTCGGGCTGATGGCGGATCAGGCGGAGACCGTGGTTGGGCGGCTTTCGGGCGGGCAAAAGGCGCGGCTCTCGCTGCTTCTGGCCACCATCGACGCGCCGCATCTTCTGATCCTCGACGAACCGACCAACCACCTCGACATGGAAAGCCGCGAGGCGCTGGTCGAGGCGCTGACGGAATACTCCGGCGCCGTGGTGCTGGTCAGCCATGACATGCACCTTCTCGGCCTCGTGGCCGACCGGCTCTGGCTGGTGAAGGGCGGCGCCGTGGTGCCCTATACCGAGGATCTGGAGGAATATCGCCGCCAGCTTCTGGCCGGGGACGAGACGCCGAAGGAAAAGCCCGCCGTCGAGAAGCCCAAACGCGCCAGCCGCGACGACATCCTCGCGATGCGCGCCGAAGTGCGCAAATGCGAGGAACGGCTCGACAAACTGAACGTGATGCGCGACCGTCTGGCCAAGAAGCTGGCCGATCCCGAGCTCTACGAGCCGGGACGCGGGTCGGAGGCCGAGACCTGGCAGAAGAAATATGCCGAGGTCATGGAAGGGCTCGACCGGGCCGAGGCGATGTGGCTGAAAGCGCAGGAAAAGCTGGAGACAGCCAGCGCATAAGAGGGACGGATGGTCGAGAGCGCATTCCTGATCACCGCCTTCGCCACCATGTTCGTGGTGGTCGATCCGCCCGGGCTGATCCCGATGTTCATCGCCCTGACGCCGGGCATGACGCGCGAACAGCGCCGCGCCATCGGCCTGCGCGCCTGCGTGGTGGCCATCGGCATCCTCATGGCCTTCGGCCTGCTGGGCGAGGCTCTCCTGGGCTTCATCGGCATCTCGATGTCGGCCTTCCGCATTGCGGGCGGAATCCTTCTGTTCCTGACCGCGCTCGACATGCTCTTCGAGCGGCGCACCCAGCGGCGGCAGGGCCAGACCGCCGAGCACGATCACGACCCGTCGGTGTTCCCGCTGGCGATCCCGCTGATCGCCGGGCCCGGGGCCATCGCTTCGATGATCCTGCTGGTCGGTCAGGCCGATGATCTGGCGGGCGCCGTCGCCGTGCATCTGGTGATGATCGTCACCGTCGCCTCGGCCTTCCTTCTGTTCCTCGTCGCCGGTCCCATCGAGCGTTTCCTCGGCCGCACCGGCAACGTCGTCATCACCCGGCTTCTGGGCATGCTGCTCGCCGCCCTCGCCGTTCAGTTCGTCATTGACGGAATCGTGGGCACCGGCCTGCTGGACTGAGCCGCTCCCGCCCCCCATATTGCCCGGGGCAGAGCGGAGGGCAGGATGGACGGAGACATGATCGGGCGGCTGGGCTATCTCGGCCTGCTCATCGCGGTGCTCGGCGCATGGGTCATCGTGGAGTATCGCGGGCGGCTCGGGGCGGCGATCCGCGCGGGCATGGCCTGGGCGCTGATCTTCGTGGCGGTGCTCGCGGGCTACGGGCTCTGGTCCGACATCCGCGGCGAGCTGATGCCGCAGCAGGCGGTGATGCAGAGCGGCCAGATCGAGATCCCCCGGCCCGCGACGGGCATTTCTACATCACTCTCACCATCGACGGCACGCCTCTTCAGTTCATGGCCGATACTGGCGCCACCTCGGTGGTGCTGTCGCAGGCCGATGCCGAAAAGCTCGGCATCGACATCGACGGCCTTGCCTATGGCGGCGAGGCACGAACGGCCAATGGCATCGTGCGCACCTCGCGGGTGCGGCTCAGCGATGTGACGCTGGGGCCGATCACCGACAACCGGCTCGACGCCTGGGTGAACGAGGGGCCGATGGACGGCTCGCTGCTCGGGATGGATTATCTGCGCCGCTACCGGATCGAGATCGACGGCGACAAGATGATCCTGACCCGCTGAGCCGGGGAACCCGCGCGGCGCAACCGGCGTTGCCTCCTATCGCCGGTCTGCGGCGGTCCTTTGGGAGGAGGCATCGCATGAACCTTTTCGACCCCGGCGGGCACGGATCGCGCCTGCCCTTCGCGCTCTGCATCGCGGCTCTGGCACTGCTGGCCGTCCTGGCGGCGGTGCTCGACCTGCAGCTGATCCTGCCGCACGGCTGAGGCTACTTCTCGGCCTTCTTCTCCCAGCGGCCCGACTCCTCGGACCAGTATTGCGCCGGCAACCCCGCCGCGACGACGGCCTTCCACTGGCCGCGCGCGTGGTTCAGCGCTGCCTCGTCCATCCCGTCGAACAGCACCCAGACCCGTTGCAGCGGTCCGGCTTCCACCGGATCGACCGACGCGCCGTCGAGCAGCATCAGCACCGAGGCGCCGTTGCGGATCGGGCCCTCTCCCAGCAGGATCGGCTGGTCGGCGTCATGCGGCCCGCCCTCCAGCCCGTGCGGCAGGAAGTGATCGTCCGGCCCGCGCCAGAGGGCGTCATCCAGATCGCGCAGCCGAGCCGGATCGGCGCCACGCACCATCGCCCGCCACCCGGCCTGCAGGGCGCGCGGCAGCAATTGCGCCGCCGTCTCCTCCGGCGTGGACCGGGTGAGATGATAGAACATCACGACGCCCATCTGCCCGTCCTAGGCCCGGCTCACTTCTCGAACATGTCGTGGATCAGCCGGTTCAGCGCCATCACGCCCCAGCCGGTCGCGCCCTTGGGCGCCAGCGTGCTGTCGGCCTTCAACAGCGCCGTGCCGGCGATGTCGAGGTGGATCCACGGTGTTTCCGGCTTCACGAAGCGCTGCAGGAACTGCGCCGCCGTGATCGACCCGCCGTCGCGCCCGCAGGAGTTCACCATGTCGGCGATGCGCGACTTCAGCTTGGCGTCATAGCCATCGCCCATCGGCAGCCGCCAGGCCCCCTCGCCCTCCGCCGCCGCGGCCTTCAGGAAGGCGTTGCAGAGCGCGTCGTTGTTCGAAAACACCCCGGTGTTCTCATGCCCCAGCGCCACGATCACAGCGCCGGTGAGGGTGGCCAGATCGATCATGCCGGTCGGCTTGAACCGCTCCTGCGCATACCAGAGCACATCGGCCAGCACCAACCGCCCCTCGGCGTCGGTGTTGATCACCTCGATCGTGTCGCCCTTCATCGAGCGCACCACGTCGCCCGGGCGCTGCGCCTTGCCGTCGGGCATGTTCTCGACGATGCCGACGAGGCCGACGACATTGGCCTTGCACTTGCGCATCGCCAGCGTCCGCATGACCCCCGCGACGACACCGGCGCCGCCCATGTCCATCGTCATCTCTTCCATGCCGGCCGAGGGCTTGATCGAGATGCCGCCGGTGTCGAACACCACGCCCTTGCCGACCAGCGCGAAGGGCGCCTCGCCCTTGGGCCCGCCGTTCCACTGCATCACCACCAGCTTCGAGGGATGCTCCGACCCCTGCCCGACGCCCAGAAGCGCGCGCATCCCGAGTTTCTCCATATCCTCTTCCTCGAGGATCTCGACCTCCAGCCCCAGCTCGTGCATGGCGGCGAGACGGGCGGCGAAATCGAAGGTGGAGAGCACGTTGGCAGGCTCGTTCACCAGATCGCGGGTGAAAAACACGCCCTCGGCCAGCGCCGCCATCGGCGCAGCCTCGGCGGCCACGGCTTCGGGCGACTGGGTCATCAGGGTCACCGGGCCGGGCAGCGGGTGCTCGCCCGACTTGTGCGGCGTGAACTCGTAGGCGCGCATCGCGATGCCGAAGGACAGATCGGCGGTGCGCTGCAGCCCGTCGCTCAGCACCAGCGTCGCGACCTTGCTCAGGCTGCGGCCGATGGCCCCGCCCGCCTTGCGCGCGGTGGCCACGTCGGCGCGGCGGTCGAGCTTCACCAACTGCACCGCGTCGGCCTCGAGCCCGGCGGGGAAGCCCAGCTCCAGCGCCTCACCCTGCTTCAGCTTGCCGAAGGCCTCCGAGGCCGCCGCCCGCTCCAGCGCGCCGCGGGTCAGCTTGTTCAGCCGTTTCGCACCGGCTCCCAGCGCTCCGCCCTCGGCCGCGAAGGCCACGATCCGGCCCTTGGCCGTGGCGAGCTGGTCGAGATCGACATCTTGGAACTGGAGCGGAACGGGATGGGTCATGGATAGGTCTCCGGAGAACAGGACGGACAGCGCGGTTTCGCCGGACGGTAGCGGCTGGCATGCCGCTTGACCAGATATGAGTTTTCCCCGCCCGGGAATTCCGCTAGCGTCCGCCGAAAAGCAAAAGAGGGAGCAGGCCCGCGTGTCGAGATTCGACAGATACATGCTGTCGCAACTGGTTGCGCTGTTCGGCTTCTTTTCGCTGGTGCTGGTGCTGGTCTACTGGATCAACCGCGCCGTCGGACTGTTCGACGACCTGATCTCCGACGGGCAGTCGGCGCTGGTCTTCCTCGAATTCTCGCTCCTGGCGCTGCCCAACGTGATCCGGCTGGTGCTGCCGATCTCGGCCTTCGCCGCCACGGTCTACATCGTGAACCGACTGACGCAGGATTCCGAGCTGGTGGTGATGCAGGCCACCGGCTTTTCCTCCTTCAGGCTGGCGCGGCCGGTGCTCTATTTCGGGCTCATAGTGGCGCTGATGATGCTGATCCTGATGAACGTGCTGGTGCCGCAGAGCCGCGCAACACTGTCGGCCCGGAGCGCCGAGATCTCGCAGAACGTCACCGCGCAATTCCTCAAGGACGGGACCTTCATGCATCCGGCCAAGGGGGTGACGCTCTATATCCGCGAGATCACCGACCTGGGCGAGCTGCGTGACATCTTCCTCGCCGACGACCGCGGCGCGACCGAGCGCACCACCTTCACCGCCCGCAGCGCCATCCTGGCGCGCGGCGACAGCGGGCCCAAGCTGGTGATGTTCTCGGGCATGGCCCAGACCCTGACCCGCGAGGGCGCGCGGCTGGCGGTGACCCGGTTCGAGGATTTCACCTATGATCTCGGCGCGGTGCTCGGCGCCAGCGGGCCGAAACGCCGTGTGATGGAGGAGCTCCCCACCCTCGCCCTGTTCTCGCCCAGCGAGGCCTTGCTGACCGAGACCCGCTCCAGCCGCGCCGAATTCCTCTACGAGGCGCACAGCCGGATCGGCCAGCCCTTCCTCGGGATGGCGGCGGCGCTGGTCGGCTTTGCCGCGCTGCTGCTCGGGGCCTTCAGCCGCTTCGGGCTGTGGCGGCAGATCCTCTTTTCGGTGCTGCTGCTGATCGTGATCCAGATGGTCAACGTCGCGGCCTCCGGCGCCGGGGGCAAGGACGAGGCGCTCTGGCCCTTGGCCTATGCCGCGCCGGCCGTGGGGCTGGTGATCGGCGCGCTGCTCTTGTGGCTGTCGCAACGGCCGCGCCGGCTCGGGCGCGCGGTCCGGGGAGTGGCCGCCGCATGACGCTCGCCTTCTACATCTCGCGCCGCTTCCTGCGCATGTTTCTCGTCGTCTTCCTGATCTTCTTCGGGATCATGATGCTGATCGACATGCTCGACCAGATGCGCCGCTTCGCCGACGAGAACATCAGCCTCGCCCAGGCCGCCGAGCTTTCGGCGATGAGCGTTCCGTCCAGCCTCTACCGCATCCTGCCGCTGATCGTCATCCTCGCCTCGGTGTCCATGTTCCTCGGCCTCGCCCGCAGCAGCGAGCTCGTCGTGGTGCGGGCGGCGGGCCGGTCGGGGCTGCGCTTCCTGATGATCCCGGTGACGACGGCGCTGGCGGTCGGGGCCTTCGCCGTGGCGGTGCTGAACCCGATCGTCGCCGGCACGGCGAAACATTACGAGACGGTGTACAACCGGCTGCAGAATGGCGGCGGCAGCGTGCTGTCGATCAGCGACGAGGGGCTCTGGCTGCGCCAGGGCAGCGATGGCGGCCAGACGGTGATCCATGCCGCGCGCTCCAATCTCGACGGAACCCGGCTCTATGGCGTGACCTTCCTCAGCTACGATCCCGAGGGCATGCTGACCGAGCGGGTCGAGGCCGGGCAGGCGACGCTGGAGAGCGGCTACTGGCAGTTGTCGGAGGCCAAGCGCTGGGACCTTCAGGCCGCGAACCCCGAGGCGACCGCCCGGTCCGAGGGCGCGATGCGGCTCGGTTCCGACCTCACCCGCGACGCGATCCACGACAGCTTCGGCACCCCCTCGGCGATCCCGATTTGGGATCTGCCCGCCTATATCGCCGCGCTGGAGCGGGCCGGCTTCTCCGCCCGCCAGCACCGGGTCTGGCTGCAGATGGAGCTGGCGCTGCCGCTGCTGCTCGCCGCCATGGTGCTGATCGCCGCCGGCTTCACCATGCGCCACGCCCGCTCCGGCAAGACCGGCACCATGGTGCTCTTCGCCCTGCTCGGCGGTTTCGGCATCTTCTTTCTGCGCAACTTCGCCCAGGTCATGGGCGAGAACGGCCAGATCCCCATCGCGCTCGCGGCATGGAGCCCGCCGCTCGCCGCGGTGCTGGGATCGCTCGGCCTGCTACTGCATCTGGAGGATGGCTGATGCCCCGTCCGTTTCGGCCCCTGTTGAGCCTCGCCCTCTGGCTCGCCGTGCTGGCGAGCCCCGTCGCGGCGCAGGATGCCGCCAGCCTGATCGCCGACAGCGTGTCGATCAACGGCGATTCCGTGCTGGTCGCCGAGGGCAATGTAGAGGTGCTCTACCAGGGCCGCCGGCTGACCGCCGAACGCATCGTCTATGACAAGGCCGGCGACAGCCTGACCATCGACGGCCCGATCGTACTGCGGGAGGGCGAGGGCAGCTTCATCCTCGCCGATCAGGCGGCGCTGTCGGCCGATCTGGAAAACGGCGTGCTGACCTCGGCGCGGCTGGTGCTGAACCAGCAGCTGCAGCTCGCCGCCTCGGAGCTGAGCCGGGTGGGCGGGCGCTACACCTCGCTCGGCCGGACAGTCGCCTCCTCCTGCCAGGTCTGCGCCGGCAACCCGACGCCGCTCTGGGAGATCCGGGCGCGGCGCGTGGTGCATGACCAGCTGGAGCGGCAGATCTATTTCGACAGCGCCACCCTGCGCTTCGCCGGCGTGCCGGTGTTCTACGTACCCCGCCTGCGCCTGCCCGACCCGACGCTGAAGCGCACCAGCGGCCTGTTGCGGCCGTCGATCCGCACCACCAGCGGGCTCGGGGCCGGGATCAAGCTGCCGTATTTCCTGACGCTGGGCGACAGCCGCGACCTGACGCTGACGCCCTATGTCACCGCCAAGGGCGGCCGCTCGCTGGACCTGCGCTACCGCGAGGCCTTCAGCTTCGGCTCGATCGAGGTGAACGGCGCCCGGTCGCGCGACGAACTGCGGCCCGACGACAGCCGCGGCTACATCTTCGCCCAGGGCGTCTTCATCCTGCCCCGCGACTTCGACCTGCGCTTCCAGTTCGAGGAGGTCAGCGACTCCGCCTATTACTACGACTACGGCATGGAGGAGAAAGACCGGCTCGACAGCCGGATCGAGATCACCCGCACCCGGCGCAACGAGTTCATCGGGGCGCGGATCATCAACTTCCGCACCCTGCGCGAGGACGAGGACAACGACACCCTGCCCTCGGTGATCGGCGACATGGTCTTCAACCGCCGCTTCAGCGGCGGGCCGCTGGGTGGACAGGGCGGGCTGTCCTTCGAGACCCACAGCCATCACCGCAGCTCCAGCGCGGACATCGACAGCGCCCTCGACAGCGACGAGATCGCCGACGGCCGCGACATGTCGCGGGTCTCGCTCGGGATCGACTGGCGGCGCAACTGGGTGCTGCCCGGCGGTCTCGTCGGCGCGACGCTGGGAGAGGCGCGGGCCGATCTCTACCGGATCGACGATGACGCGACCTTCGGCGGCAGCACCACCCGGCTGCATGCGGCGGGCGCGGTGGAGCTGCGCTGGCCCTGGGTCCGCGGCAGCGCGAGCGGGGCGCAGCATGTGATCGAGCCGGTGGCGCAGCTGGTCTGGTCGCGCGAGCATGACGACGACCTGCCGAACGAGGACTCCGCGCTGGTCGAATTCGACGAGGGCAACCTGTTCTCGCTGAACCGCTTCCCCGGCTCGGACGCGGTGGAGGAAGGCCGGCGGCTGAACCTCGGCGTCTCCTGGACCCGCTACGACCCCGACGGCTGGTCGCTGGGGGCGACGGTCGGCCGGGTGATCCGGCAGGACGACCTCGACCAGTTCAGCAACGCCTCCGGCCTCGACGGCAGCTCCTCGGACTGGCTGGCGGCGGTGCAGGTCTCGCTGGCCTCCGGGCTCACCGCCACCAACCGCGTGCTGATCGACGACAGTTTCGAGATCACCAAGGCCGAATGGCGGCTGGACCTCGCGCGCGAAAACTACGGCCTGTCCTCGAGCTATGTCCGGGTGCTGGCCGACGCCAGCGAGAGCCGGCAGGACAACATCTCGGAGCTGCGGATGGACGGACGCTATGGGCTGACCGACTTCTGGACGGCCAAGGCCACCGGACGCTACGACTTCGAGGCCGACCGGCTGCAACGCGCCGGCCTCGGGATGGAGTTCCGCAACGAATGCCTGAAGCTCGATCTTTCCCTCTCGCGTCGCTTCGCATCCTCGACTAGTGTGAGCCCGGATACGGATTTCGGCCTCTCGGTCGATCTCCTCGGCTTTGGCAGCGGCGCGGAAGCGGGTCCGTCGCGCGTCTGTCGTAGGTAACCGGATGCCCGCCACGCCCCCCGCGTTCCGGCAACGACCGGCAGTGCGATTGACCCACGAGCAGAAACGGCTGACCGACAGATGAAGACCATGACCCTGAAGCGCCTCGCAACCCTGACGGCCATCGGCCTCGTCCTGAGCCCGGTTCTCGGCCCCGTCCTGGGTCCCGTCGCCGCCATCGCGCAGGAGAACCTCTTCGCGCCGCGGCTGATCGTGAACGATCGCGCCATCACCAATTACGAGCTGCAGCAGCGCATCCAGTTCCTGAAACTGCTGCGCGCGCCCGGCGATGCCGAGGAGGCCGCCATGGACGCGCTGATCGAGGACCGGCTGCGGCTGCAGGCGGCCGAGGCCGAGGGCATAGAGGTCACCGAGGAACAGCTGGTCGCCGGCCTGACCGAATTCGCCAGCCGCGCCAACCTTTCGGCCCAGGAGTTCACCAAGGCGATCGGCGAGGTCGGCGTCGCGCCCGAGACCTTCCGCGACTTCGTCGAGGCCGGCATCGTCTGGCGCGAGGTGGTGCGCAAGCGCTACGCCGGCAGCGCCCGCCCGACCCCGGCCGAGATCGACCGCGCCATCGCCAACATGAACCGCACCGCCGCCGTCCGCGTCCTGCTGTCCGAGATAATCATCCCCGCCGAGCCGGGCCGCGAGGCCGAGGCTCTGGCCTTTGCGCGGCAGTTGCAGTCGCAGATCAGCTCCGAGGGCGGTTTCGCCGCCGCGGCGCGCGAATATTCCGCCTCGCCCTCAGGGCAACGCGGGGGCGGCATCGACTGGCTGCCGCTGGCCAACCTGCCGCCCGCGCTCGGGCCCTTGGTGCTGACGCTGAGCCCCGGCCAGGTCTCGGACCCGCTGCCGCTGCCGAATGCCGTGGCGATCTTCCAGCTGCGCGCCATCGAGGAGACCAGCGAGCCCGCGCCGAACGGCGTCGAGGTGGATTACGCCAGCATCGCCCTGCCGAACGACGCGGATGCGCTGCAGACCGCCGCGCGGCTGACCGCCGAGACCGATAGCTGCGACGATCTCTACACTGCCGCCAAGGGCGTGCCGATCCAGCGCGAGACCCGCGCCATGGGTCAGGTGCCGCAGGATGTCGGGCTGGAGCTCGCGCGGCTCGACCCGGGCGAGACCTCGGCCACGCTGGTCAGCGGCGCGGCGCGGCGTTTCCTGATGCTGTGCAGCCGCACCCCGGTCATGGATCCGCCCCCCTCGCGCAACGACATCGGCCAGCAGCTGCTGAACCAGAAGCTCGCCGGCCTCGCCGATGGCTATCTGGCCGACCTGCGCGCCAACGCCATCATCCGCCAGCCGTGAGCAGCCGGGCCCCGGTGGCGCTGACCTGCGGCGAGCCCGCGGGCGTCGGGCCGGAGATCGCGGTGAAGGCGCGGCAGGCGCTGGGAAACCGGCTGCCGCTGTTCTGGATCGGCGATCCGTCGCATCTGCCCGAGGGCAGCGACTACCAGCTGATCGCCGCGCCCTTCGAGGCCGTCGAAGTGCCCGCCGGCGCGCTGCCGGTGCTGTTGCACCGCTTCCCCGATCCCGCGGTCCCCGGCCGGCCCTCGGGCGGCAATGCCGCCGAGGTGGTGGCGGTGATCGCCCGCGCCGTCTCGCTGGTGCAGTCCGGCGCGGCTTCGGCGATCTGCACCGCGCCGATCAACAAGAAGGCGCTGAAGGACGGCGCGGGCTTCGCCTTTCCCGGCCATACCGAATATCTCGCCTCCCTCGCCGGCTGCGAGCGCGTGGTGATGATGCTCGCCTGCCCCGGCCTGCGCGTCGTGCCGGTGACGATCCACATCCCCCTTGCGGATGTGCCCGCCGCCCTGACGCCCGACCTGCTGGAAGCCTCGTTGCGCATCACCCATGCCGCGCTGATCCGCGACTTCGGCGTGGCTGCACCGCGGATCTGGGTGACCGGGCTGAACCCGCATGCAGGGGAAGGCGGTGCGATGGGGGCCGAGGATCTGGCGGTCATCGCCCCGGTGCTGGAGCGGTTGAAGACCGAGGGGATGGACCTCAGCGGGCCGATGCCCGCCGACACCATGTTCCACGCCGCCGCCCGCGCCCGCTACGACTGCGCGGTGGCGATGTATCACGATCAGGCGCTGATCCCGATCAAGACCATCGACTTCGCCGGCGGGGTGAATGTGACGCTGGGTCTGCCCTTCATCCGGACCTCTCCCGACCACGGCACCGCCTTCGACATCGCCGGAAAAGGGCTGGCCGATCCGACCAGCCTGATCGCGGCGCTGGAGATGGCGGCGGAGATGGCCGCGGCGCGGGACTGAAGCGAACGTGAGTGCGGACAGGCCAGGGGGCTTAACGCCCCCGGGACCCCCGTGGGATATTTTTGCCAAGATGAAAGAGGAACGTGCCATGGCTGCCATCGACGGTCTGCCGCCGCTGCGCGAGGTGATCAAGACGCATGATCTGGTGGCGAAGAAGCAGCTGGGGCAGAACTTCCTGCTCGATCTGAACCTGACCGCCAAGATCGCCCGGGCGGCGGGCGATCTGACCGGCTCCGATGTGCTCGAGGTCGGTCCCGGCCCCGGCGGCCTGACCCGCGGGCTGCTGGCCGAGGGCGCCCGCCGGGTGCTGGCGGTGGAGAAGGACCCGCGCTGCCTGCCCGCGCTGGCCGAGATCGCCGCCGCCTATCCGGGGCGGCTCGAGGTGGTGAACGAGGATGCGCTGAAGCTGGATGCGGCGGCCCTGCTGACCCCGCCGATCCGCATCGTCGCCAACCTGCCCTACAATGTCGGCACCGAACTGCTGATCCGCTGGCTCACCCCAGCCGTCTGGCCGCCGTTCTGGGAAAGCCTGACCCTGATGTTCCAGAAGGAGGTGGCCGAGCGCATCGTGGCGAAGCCCCGGACCGAGCATTACGGTCGGCTGGCGCTGCTGGCGCAATGGCGCTGCGACGCCCGCATCGTGCTGGTGCTGCCGCCTGAGGCCTTCACCCCGGCGCCCAAGGTGCATTCGGCGGTGGTGCATCTGACCCGGCTGGCCGAGCCGCGCTATCCGGCGGATGAGGCGGTGCTGGGGCGGATCACCGCCATGGCCTTCAACCAGCGCCGCAAGATGCTGCGTTCGAGCCTGAAGGCGATGGGGCCGGATATCGAGGAGAAACTACGCGCGGCAGGCATCGAGCCGACGGCGCGGGCCGAGGAGATCTCGCTGGAGAAGTTCTGCGCACTAGCCCGGGAAGTCGCGGGCTGAATTTGCGCGGGTCGGGGCTCGGGCGGCTCACGTCGAGCGGTGTGCCTGACCTGACGGAGCGGGACAGCGGGGCCGGATTGCGGCCCCGCGTCGGTTCAGCTTTGCACGATCACTCGGCGGCTTCGCGCGGGTCGCCGTTCGGCGCGCCGCCCTCTCCGCCTTCTGAGCTCTCGGCGCTCGGCTTCGGCTTGCGCGGCGCGCGCGGCCGGCGCGGACGCTCGGCCTTCTCGGCGGGCGCCTCGGTTGCGGCGGGTTCGGCTGCGGGGGACTCGGCCGGCGCCGGGGCGGTTTCGGGCTGCGGCGCATCCGGTTGGGCGGCGGGCTGAGCAGCAGGCTGCGGAGCCTCGCTGCGGCGGCGCTGCGGGGCGCGGCCGCGGCTGCGGGTTTCCGGCGTTTCCACCAGACCCGTGTCATCGGCGGTTTCCGAGAGGTCGATCACCTCTGCAGGGCGCTGCGCCTCGTCGGGGCGCTGGTCCTCGTCGGAGCGGTCATCGCGACGTTCGTCACGGCGATCCTCGCGCGGGCGGTCATCACGGCGCTCGCCCCGGGGCTGGTCGTTGCGCGGCCGGTCCTCGCGGGGACGCTCATCCCGGGGGCGCTCGTTGCGCGGCTGGTCGTTGCGGGGCTGCTCGTTGCGCGGGCGGTCGTCGCGCGGGCGCTCGTCACGGCGTTCGCCGCGCGGCTGGTCGTCGCGGGAGCGCTCGCCCCGGGGCTGGTCGTCACGCGGACGCTCATCGCGGGGACGGTCGTCGCGCGGCTGGTCGCCCTGGCGGTCGTCGCGCATCTGCGGCTGGCCGTTCGACGGGTAGCCGCCCTCGGGACGGCGGGTGTCCTGCTGTTCGGCGGCCATCTCGCGCTGCGCCTCGCCCAGCATGCGGGTGTAATGCTCGGCGTGCTGCAGGAAGTTCTCGGCGGCCACGCGGTCGTTCGACAGCTGGGCGTCACGCGCCAGGAACAGGTATTTCTCGATGATCTGCGTCGGCGTGCCGCGCACCTTGCCCTCGGGGCCGGAGCTGTCGAAGACGCGGTTGACCACATTGCCGAGGGTGCGCGGGCGGTTCGACTTCGAACGCGAGCGGGACTTGGAGGATCTCATCTTGTCCTTGTATCCAGATAAACTGGCCTAGCCCGACCGCCTGCAGCTATTCAGTGCTGCTCCCGATCCGTTCACTTCGGATCGAGTCGTGTCGGGCATTTTCGGCTTATGCGCGCGGAGAACGGTCTGGCCATCCCCTCGTCGCGTAGGTCTGAGTAATCATGCTGGACACGGCCTGACAAGGGAAAAATACCGGCGCGGGCGGGATTTCGCGGAAACCGCGACCAATTGCCCGAGGCCGGCGGCGATTCCCCGGCCCTTTTGGCTCAGCCCCGGCGGGCCAGCACCACGCGGTCGCGACCGTCGAGATCGGCCTCGACCCGCAGCCCCGAAAGCCCCGCCGCCGCGAAAAGCGCCGAGACCGCCCGCCCCTGCGTCGGGCCGATCTCCACCAGGAGCCGCCCGCCCGGGGCGAGATACGCCGGCGCGGCGGCGGCGATGGCGCGATAGGCGTCCAGCCCGTCGCCGCCCGGGGTCAGCGCCAGATGCGGCTCCCAGTCGCGCACCTCGGGCGAGAGCCCCGCCATCTCGGCCTCGGCGATATAGGGCGGGTTCGAGACGATCAGGTCGAACTGGCCCTCGACGCCCGCGAACCAGTCGGCGGTCTGGAACCTCGCGCGCCCGGCAAGCCCCAGGGCCTGCGCGTTGCTCTCGGCGACGGCGAGCGCCTCCGGCGAGAGGTCGGTGCCCAACCCGCGCGCGGCGGGGCGTTCGGCGAGCAGGGTCAGCAGGATCGCCCCCGACCCGGTGCCGAGATCGAGCAGCGAGGCGAAGGGCGACTCCAGCGCCGTCTCGATCAGCGTCTCGGTCTCGGGGCGCGGGTCGAGCACGTCGCGGGTGACGCGGAAGCTGCGGCCCCAGAACAGCCGCGTGCCGGTGATCTGCGACACCGGCTGGCGCGCCTCGCGCGCCGCCAGCGCCGCCTCGAACCGCGCAGCGGCCTCGGGGGCCAGCAGGTCCTGCAGGTGGAGGGTCAGGCGGTCGGGCTCGATGTGCAGCGCATGGGCGAGAAGGCGGCGGGCGTCGCGGGCGGGTTCGCCGATCCCGGCCCCCGCCAGCCGCAGGATCGCGGCCCGGAGCGCCGCCTGCCCCGTCATGCTTCCATCTCGGCCAGCTTCGCCGCCTGATCGTGGGCCGCCAGCGCCTGCACCACTTCCGAAAGATCCCCGGCCATGATCTGCGGCAGGGCATAGAGCGTCAGGTTGATGCGGTGGTCGGTCAACCTTCCTTGCGGGAAGTTGTAGGTGCGGATGCGCTCGCTGCGGTCGCCCGAACCCACCTGCGACTTGCGGTCGGCCGAGCGCGCCTCGTCCACCCGCTGCCGCTCCAGATCGTAGAGCCGGGCGCGCAGCACCTGCATGGCGATCTCGCGGTTGCGGTGCTGCGACTTTTCCGAGGAGGTGACGATGAGCCCGGTCGGCAGATGGGTGATCCGCACCGCCGAGTCGGTGGTGTTCACATGCTGCCCGCCGGCGCCCGAAGACCGCATCGTGTCGATGCGGATGTCGGAGGCCGGGATTTCCAGCTCCACCGCCTCGGCCTCGGGCAGGACGGCGACGGTGGCGGCGGAGGTATGGATGCGGCCCTGCGCCTCGGTCTCGGGCACGCGCTGCACCCGGTGCACGCCGGATTCGTATTTCAGCCGGGCAAAGACCCCCTCGCCCTCGACATGCGCCGTCACCTCGCGGATGCCGCCAAGATCGCTCTGCTGCAATTCGAGGATCTCGAAGCGCCAGCCTTGCGTCTCGGCGAAGCGCTGGTACATGCGCAGCAGGTCCCCGGCGAAAAGCGCCGCTTCCTCGCCCCCGGTGCCGGGCCGGATCTCCAGGATGGCGGGCCGGGCGTCGGCGGCGTCCTTGGGCAGGAGAGCCACGCGCAGCGCCTGCTCCATCGCCGGGATGCGCGCCTTCAGCAGCGGGATCTCGTCTTCCGCCAGCCCGCGCATCTCGGGGTCCTTCAGCATCGCTTCGGCCTCGGCCAGATCGTCCAGCGCCTGCTGATAGGCGCGGATCTCGCTGACCACCGGCTTCAGCTCGGAATATTCGCGGCTGAGCGCGGCGATCTCGGCCGGAGGGGCGCCAGAGGACAGCTTCGCCTCGAGGAACTCGAAACGGCGGATGATCTGGAGGAGTTTGTCCATCGGCAGCATGGCGCGGGTTTGGCGCAGCGCGGCGGGCCGGTCAAGGGGCTGCGAGGCCGGAGCGGCGGGCGGCGCCGCCTCTGGCGGGTCCTGACGGGCCCGCCAGGGCATTCAAACGTCAGCGCGACAGCTCGGACAGCCAGGCGTCGACCAGCTGGCGGTTCACCCCCATGTCGCCCTTGCCGAAGCGCGAGCGGGCGTAGAGGCTGAGGCTGGTGCCCCCCGCCTCGGTCGGGGCCAGCCAGACCGAGGTGTAATCCGGGAAGCCCCAGAGCGCCGAACGGGTGACCCAGGTCTTGTGGAAGCCCTCGCCGGCCAGCAGCGCGGTGCGCGGGGTGGCGGCGGCGACCGCCTCCAGCTTCGCCGCGATCTGGTCGGGCGGCAGGTCGAAGAGCACCGGCTCCATGTCGCCGCCGGGGGCGATCAGCCAGCTGTTGAGCTTGCTGTGCGCGGTCACCGTCTGCGGATCGACGTGCCAATCGGGCGCGTCGCTGGGCGCGGCCCGGACATAGAGGGCAAAGCCCAGCACCAGCAGCGCCAGCGCAATCAGCACATAGAACATCCGTTTCATCCCCGCCTTTTCCAACCGTAGAGACAGATCAACTCGTAGGCCACATGTGCGCCCGCAATCGCCGTGGCGCCAGTGGTGTCATAGGGGGGCGACACTTCGACCACATCGCCGCCGACGAGGTTGATCCCCGCCAGATCGCGCAGGATCGCCGCCGCCTGCCACGAGGCGAGCCCGCCCCAGACCGGCGTGCCGGTCCCGGGCGCGAAGGCCGGGTCGAGCGCGTCGATGTCGAAGGTCAGGTAGGTCGGGTTGTCGCCGACGATGGCCTTCGCCTTGGCGACGACGGCCGCCACGCCCGCCTCATGCACCTCGCGCGCGTCGATCATGTGCATGCCGAGGTAGTCGTCGCAATGGGTGCGGATGCCGATCTGCACCGAACGCGCCGGGTCGACGTAGCCCAGCTTCACCGCCTTGTACATCATCGTGCCATGGTCGATGCGGCTGAAGTCGTCATCCTGCCAGAGGTCGGAATGCGCGTCGAACTGGATCACCGAGATCGGGCCGAACTTCTCGGCATAGGCCTTCAGGATCGGCAGGGTGATGTAATGATCGCCCCCCAGCGTCACCGTCCCCGCCCCGGCTTGCAGGATACCGCGGATATGCGCCGTCAGCGTCTCGGGAAAATCGGCCACCTTGGCATAGTCGAAGGCCAGATCGCCGTAGTCGATCACCGACATCTCTTCCAGCGGATCGAAGCCCCAGCCATAGGGCGGATCGTAGGGCTGCAAGGACGAGGCCTCGCGGATCGCGCGCGGGCCAAAGCGGGTTCCGGTGCGATGCGTCACCGCCTGATCGAAGGGCACGCCGGTCACCGCCAGATCGACGCCGGTCAGATCCTTGGTGTAGCTGCGCCGAAGAAAGCTCGTCGCGCCGCCGAAGGCATTCTCGAAGGCATAGCCGCGCAGGCCCTTGCGGGTGAAGGCGGTATCGACCTCGTTCTTCGCATCTTCCAGAGCCATCAGCCTAGTCTCACCTTCTCGCGGATCAGGGCGTCCGTCACCTGACGGATCGCGGTTTCAAGCATGTCGCCCACCAGCTCCACATCGCTGGCGGTCAGGGTCAGCGGCGGCGACATGACGTTCAGATGGCCCAGAGGGCGCACGATCAGCCCCATCGCCTCGCAGGCATCGGCGATGCGGGTGCCCACGTCCAGATCGTCCGGCAACAGCCGCTTCGTCGCCTTGTCGGCCACGTTCTCGACGCAGATCATCAGCTTACGGCCCCGCACCTCGCCCACCAGCGGCAGGGCCTCCAGCGCGTGCATCCGTTCCTCGAACAGGGCGCCCACCCGCATGGCATTGCCCAGGAGATCCTCGCGCTCGATGATCTCGATGTTCTTCAGCGCCGCGGCGCAGGCGACCGGATGGCCGGAATAGGTGAAGCCCGAGGTGAACCAGCGTGACCCGTCCTCGGCCATCGCTCCCCAGATCCGGTCGGAAAATATCATCGCGCCCAAGGGGATATAGCCCGACGTCAATCCTTTGGCGCAGGTGATGATGTCGGGCTCCACCCCGAATTCCTCCAGCGAGGCGAACCAGTGGCCGATGCGCCCGAAGGCCGTCACCACCTCGTCGGCGATGAACAGGATGTCATGCCGCCGGCAGACCTGCCACATGCGGTGGAGGTAATCCTTCGGCGGCACGATCACCCCGCCCGAGGCCTGGATCGGCTCGGCGAAGAAGCCGCCGATGTTGCCCGCGCCGACCCGGTCGATCAGCGCCTCGAACTCGGCCACCAGATGGTCGCAGAAGGCCGCCTCGTCCATCCCCTCCGGCGCGCGGTAGAGATAGGGCGCGGACAGATGGTGGATGCCATCCTCTTTGTAGCGGAATTGCGGCACCCGGTCGCCGTTGCGCTTGCCGATGCTCTGCGACAGATAGGTCGAGCCGTGATAGCTCGCCTCGCGCGCCACCAGCTGCACCTTGTCGGGACGGCCCATGCAGGTCTGATAGAAGGCCACCATCCGCGCGGCGGTATCGACGGCGGTGGAGCCGCCGGTGGTGAAATGCACCCGGTTCAGATCGCCCGGCGCAAGGCTCGCCAGCTTGCCCGCCAGCCGGGCCGAAGGATCGTTGGTATTGTCGACGAAGCTGTTGGAAAAGCCCAGTTTCAGCGCCTGCGCGGCGATGGCGTCGGCCATCTCCTGCCGCCCCAAGCCGATGTTGGTGCACCACATGCCGCCGACCGCATCGAAATACTGCCGCCCCTCGGTGTCCCACAGAAGACAGCCCTCGCCACGCTCGATGACCATGGAGCCCTTGGCCTCGAACGGGCCGAAGTTGGTCCAGGGGTGCAGCGCATGGGCGCGGTCCAGTTCCCAGGTGGAGACATTCGAGAGCGTCATGAAAGGCCTGTCCGTTGTTGCGACGCGGGGCAGTCTAGCCGACGCATTGCCGAACGCCAGCCCGCATCGGCGGGGAGGTCCCCGCCTGCAGGCTGGCAATCGACGGAGGGCGGCTCAGCGCAGCGGCTGCGCCCGTTCGACCAGCCGGGCGAAGAAGCTGGCCCCGATCGGCGCCGCCTCGTCGTTGAAATCATAGGCCGGATGGTGCAGCCCCGCCCCCGGCCCGATCCCCATGAAGAGATAGGCCCCCGGCCGCGCTTCCAGCATGTAGGCGAAATCCTCCGACCCCATCTCGCGGTTGGCGCGCGCATCGACCGCCTCGGCGCCGGAGACCTCCCGCGCCACCTCGGCGGCGAACTCGGTCTCTTCGGGGTGGTTCACCGTGGGCGGATAGCCCAGCTGATAGTCGATCCGCGCCTCGACCCCATAGGCCGCGGCATGGCCCTCGACGATCTCGCGGAACCGCTTTTCGGCCAGCTTGCGCACCTCGGGGGTGAAGCTGCGGATCGTGGCGCAGAACCACGCCTCCTCGGGGATGATGTTCGAGGCCGTGCCGGAATGCACCTGCGTCACCGACAGCACCAGCTCGTCCAGCGCATAGAGGTTGCGGCTGATGATGGTCTGCAACGCCCCCACCATGCCGCACATGGCCACCACCGGATCGACCGTCTCATGCGGCGTGGCGCCATGCCCGCCCTTGCCGGTCAGATAGACATAGGCCGTGTCCACCGCCGCCATCAGCGGCCCCGGCGTGGTGATGAACTTGCCCAGCGGGATGTTCGGCGCATTGTGGATGCCGTAGACCTGGGTGACGCCGAAGCGGTCCATCACCCCTTCCTTCACCATGATCTCGCCGCCGCCGCCATCCTCCTCGGCCGGCTGGAACATCAGCGCCACGCGACCGGCGAAGTTGCGGGTCTCGGCCAGGTATTTCGCGGCGCCGAGCAGCATGGTCACATGCCCGTCATGGCCGCAGGCATGCATCCGCCCCTGCACGGTCGAGGCATGCTCCGCCCCGGTGATCTCCTCGATCGGCAGCGCATCCATGTCGGCGCGCAGCCCGATGGTCGGGCCCGCGCCCTGCCCGTTGATGATGGCGACGATGCCCGAGGTCGCGATTCCCTCGTGGACCTCGTCCACCCCGAACTCGCGCAGCCGCTCGGCGATGAAGCCCGCCGTGGCGTGGCAATCGAATTCCAGCTCGGGATGCTGGTGCAGATAGCGGCGCCACCCTGTCATCTCGGCCGAGTAGTCGGCGATACGGTTCAGAACGGGCATGGTGGACTCCTGCAGGCTGTCGATGGCAAGACCGCAACAGACCCGAAAACCGGAAGGCCCGCAATGCCAGATCTGCCCCGCATCGCCCCGCTTGACCCAGCGTCCTCCGCCGCGCTGATCGCCGATCCCGAGGGCGGCCTGCCGCGCCTTCTGGAGATCATGCGCCGCCTGCGCGACCCCGCCACCGGCTGCCCCTGGGACATCGAGCAGGACTTCGCCAGCATCGCGCCCTACACCATCGAAGAGGCGCATGAGGTGGCCGACGCGATCCAGCGCGAGGCCTGGGACGAGCTGGAAGGCGAGCTGGGCGATCTGCTGCTCCAGACCGTCTATCACGCGCAGATGGGGGCCGAGGCCGGGCTCTTCGACTTCGGCTCCGTCACCCGGGCCATCGCCGAAAAGATGGTCGCCCGCCATCCGCATGTCTTCGGCACAGAGTCGCGGGAAAAATCCTCCGACCAGCAGACCGCCGATTGGGAACGGATCAAGGCGGCGGAGCGCGCGGGCAAGGCGCAGGACCGCGTGCTCGACGGCGTGGCGCTGGGGCTTCCGGCGCTCACCCGCGCGGTGAAGCTGCAAAAGCGCGCCGCCCGCGTCGGCTTCGACTGGCCCTCCACCGACGAGGTGCTGGACAAGCTGATCGAGGAATCGCGCGAGCTGGTCGAGGCCCGCGACACTCTGACCCAGACCGAGGTCGAGGAGGAGTTCGGTGACCTGATGTTCGTCATGGCCAATCTCGCGCGGCACATGAAGGTCGATCCGGAAACCGCTCTGCGGGCGGCAAATTCCAAGTTCACCCGGCGCTTCGCCCGCATCGAGGACTGGCTGGCCGAAACCGGCCGCAGCCCCGCCGACAGCGATCTGGCCGAGATGGACGATCTGTGGAATCGCGCCAAGGCCGAGGACAAGGCGGGGCTCAAAAAGCCGCAAGACGGTTGACTTGAGTAAAACGCTCGGGAATAAAACGGCCATATTCCGAGTAGAGGACTCAACAATGATCCGCACCAGCCTTCTCGCGCTCGCCCTCGGCAGCACCGCCCTTCCCGTGCTCGCCGAAGAAGTGAACATCTATTCCCACCGCCAGCCCGAGCTGATCCAGCCGCTGATCGACGCCTTCACCGCCGAGACCGGCATCGACGTGAACATCGCCTTCGTCGACAAGGGCATGGTCGAGCGGCTGCAGGCCGAGGGCGACCGTTCGCCCGCCGATCTGGTGCTGACCGTCGACATCGCCCGGCTGATGCAGGTGGTCGATGCCGGCGTCACCCAGCCGGTGCAGTCCGAGGTGCTGGAAGCCAACATTCCCGCCGAATTCCGCGATCCGGACGACCGCTGGTTCGGCCTGACCACCCGCGCCCGCATCGTCTACGCCAGCAAGGAGCGCGTGGCCGATGGCGAGGTGACCACCTACGAGGATCTGGCCTCGGACAAGTGGAAGGGCCGCATCTGCACCCGCTCGGGCACCAACGACTACAATGTGGCGCTGCTCGGCGCGGTCATCGCGCATGACGGGCTGGAGAAGGCGAAGACCTGGGTCGAAGGCCTGAAGGCCAATCTCGCCAAGAAGCCCGACGGCGGCGACCGCGATCAGGTGAAATCGATCTGGGCCGGCGAATGCGACATCAGCCTCGGGAACACCTATTACATGGGCCAGATGGTGAACGACCCCGAGCAGAAGGAATGGGCCGACTCGGTGCGGATCGTTTTCCCGACCTTCGAAGCCGGCGGCACCCACATGAACGTCTCGGGCGTGGCGATGACCAAGTCGGCCCCGAACAAGGAAGCCGCGCTGAAGCTGATGGAGTTCCTCTCCTCCGACGAGGCGCAGCACATCTATGCCGAGACCAACCACGAGTTCCCGGTGAAGCCGGGCGTCGAGCGCTCGGAGCTGGTGGCGAGCTGGGGCGAGTTCACCCCCGACACGCTCAACCTGATGGAGGTCGCGGCGCAGCGCGCCGACGCGCTGAAGCTGATGGAAGAAGTCGACTTCGACGGCTGATCCGGCCTGTCACGAAGACCGGGAAAGGAGGGCTCAGGCCCTCCTTTTCGCATGGACAACCCCGACGGCTTGGGGTTTTGTGCTCAGCCTAAGGAGGAGCAGTCCATGCCGGCACCGCGCAAGATCATCATCGACACCGATCCCGGTCAGGACGACGCCGTGGCCATCCTGCTGGCCTTGGCCAGCCCGGAGGACATGACCGTGCTCGGCATCACCGCCGTGGCGGGCAACGTGCCGCTGGAGCTGACGCAGAAAAACGTCCGCATCATCTGCGAACTGGCCGGCCGCTGGGACATGCAGGTCTTCGCCGGCTGCGACGCGCCCTTGGCCCGCGCCCTCGTCACCGCCGAACATGTGCATGGCAAGACCGGCCTCGACGGCCCGGTGCTGCCCGAGCCGGTGATGGCGCTGCAGGAGCAGCACGCGGTCGACTTCCTGATCGAGACCCTGCGCCGCGAGCCCGAAGGCGCCGTCACCCTCTGCGCCCTTGGGCCGCTGACCAACATCGCCACCGCCTTCGACAGCGCCCCGACATCATCGGCCGGGTGAAGGAGATCGTGCTGAGTGGGGGGGGCCTATTTCGAGGTGGGCAACATCACCCCCGCCGCCGAGTTCAACATCTACGTCGACCCCGAGGCGGCGGAGATCGTGTTCGGCTCCGGCGTGCCGCTGGTGGTGCTGCCGCTCGACGTCACCCACCGCGCCCTCACCACCTCCGAACGGGTCGAGGCCTTCCGCGCCATGCGGACCGAGGTCGGGAACATGGTCGCCGAATGGACTGATTTCTTCGAACGCTACGACAAGATGAAATACGGCGCCGATGGCGCGCCGCTGCACGACCCCTGCGTCATCGCCTGGCTGATCCGGCCCGAGCTGTTCTCCGGCCGCCACATCAACGTCGAGATCGAGACCAAGGGGACCTACACCACCGGCATGACCGTCGCCGACTGGTGGGGCGTGAGCGAGCGCAAGCCCAACGCGCTGTTCATCCGCGACGTCGACGCCGAGGGCTTCTTTACCCTGCTGACCGAACGCATCGCCCGGCTCTGATCCGCGCAGGACGGCCGGGACCATCGGCCGCCCCCGCCGCTCCCCGTAGGGTGGGTTCACCCCATCCCGCGCCCCCGCCGCGCAAGCCGGAGCCTCTCACCCAAACATCACCCCCGCGGCAGGATCACGATGAACCGGCTGCCCTGCCCCAGCTCGCTCTCGATCCGGAACCGGCCCCGGTGGCGGTTGATGATGTGCTTGACGATCGCCAGCCCCAGCCCGGTGCCGCCCTGCTCGCGCGAGCGGTGGCTGTCGACGCGGTAGAAGCGCTCGGTCAGCCGCGGCAGGTGGATCGGGTCGATGCCCTCGCCGCGGTCGACCACCTCGATCCGCACCGCCGGCCCCAGCCGCCCCAGCGCCTGCGGCTCCGGCCCGACCTCGACCGTCACCAGCTTGCCCGGCGCGCCGTATTTCACCGCGTTCTCGATCAGGTTGTGGAACACCTGGGTCAGCTGGTCGGCGTCGCCCGGCAGGAGCAGCGGCCCGGGCTGGCCGGTGCGCTCGATCTGCACCCCGGCGGCCTCGGCCATCGGCCGCAGCGTGGTCGCGGCGCTGTCGATCAGCCCGATGATGTCGAGCCGCCCGGTCGGCCGCAGCCGTTCGTCCGATTCGACCCGACTCAGCGACAAGAGATCGCGCACCAGCCGGTTCATCCGCTCGGCCTCGCGCGCCATGATGCCGAGAAACCGCGCCCGCGCCGCCGGATCGTCGCGGGCATTGCCCTGCAGCGTCTCGATGAAGCCCAGAAGCGCGGTCAGCGGCGTGCGCAGCTCGTGGCTGACATTGGCCACGAAGTCGCGGCGGATCTGGCCCATCTGCTCCTGTTCGGTGATGTCCTCGAAGGCGCAGAGCGCGCCGCCGCGGCCCTCGCCCTCGACCGGCGAGACGGTGACGCGATAGGTGATCTCGCGCGACGGCCCGGTGACGATGTGCCGCGCCTGCCCCGGCTGGCGATGGCGCAGCGTGCCCTCGATCGCGTCAAGCAGGCCCGGCTGCCGCATGGCGAGGATATAGTGCCGCCCGACGATGCCGGCGCCGAACAGCGCCAGCGCCGGCTCGTTCGCGCCGCGGATCCGCTCCGCCGCGTCGATCATCACCAAGGGCATCGGCACGGCCGCCAGCACCGAGCGCGCGAAGTCTGATTCCATGTCCGTCCTGCCGCCCCGATCCAGTCCGCCGCTGTATAGCCGAGCGGCGCGGCGCTGACCAACAGTCGCTGCGCCGCGGCGCGCCGGGGCGGCTCAGCTGTTGTCGCGCTGCCAGATCCAGTCGTGGTCGGGATGGTTGCCGAAGCGCCACTTGCGGATCGGCCCGGCCATGACGTTCAGGTAATACATCTCGTAGCCATAGGGTACGCCGCAGGGATGATGCCCCTTCGGCACCAGCACCACGTCATGATCCTGCACCGCCATGGTCTCGTCGAGCGACCCGTCCTCGGTGAAGACCCGCTGGAGACCATAGCCCTGCGCCGGATTGAGCCTGTGATAATAGGTCTCCTCCAGATAGGTCATGCGCGGGAAGTCATCCTCGTCATGCCGGTGCGGCGGGTAGGAGGACCAGTTGCCCGAAGGGGTGAAGACCTCGGTCACCAGCAGGCTGTCGGCATAATCCTCGGTCTCCATCGCGATGTTGTTGATGAAGCGGGTGTTGGCGCCCTGCCCGCGCTGGGTCAGCGCGATGCCCTCCGGCCCGATCCGCCGCGCGGCATGGCCGCCCTTGCCCGGCGCCGAGCAGACGGCGAGCACGCAGTCGGTGCTGGCCTCCGCCGCCCAGTCGCTGCCGTTCGGTACATAGAGACAATGCGGCGGCGTCTTCTCGAAGACGCTCATCCGCTCGCCCAGCTCGCCGAAGTCCTCGCCCCCCGCCGAAAGCCGCGCCTTGCCCTCGACCAGCACGAGGATCACCTCCCGCTCTCCCGTCACCTCCGCCGCGCGCTCGCCCGCAGCCAGTCGGTAGAGCCCGAAACCGACATAACCCCAGCCCGCATCCTCGACCGAGATGTCATGCACCTTCCCCGAAACGCCCACCGGCTTACACAACAGCTCCATCCCGCCCCTCATTTTCTGTCTCTAAATATCCTCGGGGGGTCCGGGGGGCAGACAGCCCCCCGGCGCTCTCATCCAGCGCTCCGGTCCAAGCCTACCGCCCCCGCCATCTCCCGCAGCGCCTTCAGCCCCATCGACTGATAGACCACCGGGTCGCGCACTGCCGCATCCTGCTCGGCCTCGATCACCAGCCAGCCCTCGTAGCCGTGCTCGGCGGCGACCTTCAGCACCGGCACGAAATCGACGCCGCCTTCGGCATCGCCCGGAACGGTGAAGACGCCGCGGCGCACGCCCTCAAGGAAGGACAGCCCATGATCGCGCACCTCGCGCATGATCGCCGGGCGCACGTTCTTGGCATGGATATGCCGCACCCGGCCCATGTGGCGCTGTGCCAGCGCCTCGGGGTTGCCGCCGCCGAAGAAGCAATGCCCGGTGTCGAGCAAGAGATGGGTATGCGGCCCGGTGCCCGCCATCAGCCGGTCGATCTCGGCCTCGGTCTCGACGATGGTGCCAATGTGGTGATGGTAGACCAGCGTGATGCCCTGCGCCGCGGAAAAGGCCGCCAGCGCCTCGATCCCGGCGCAGAAGCCGGGCCAGTCGGCCTCGTCCAGCACGGGGCGGTCGTTCACCGCCGTGCCGTCCGCGCCATGGATGGCGTTCGAGGTCTCGCAGACGATGATGACCTTGCAGCCCATGCCCTTGAGGATGTCGAGAAACGGCTGCATCGCCGCCGTTTCGGCCTCGACCGGGTTCACCAGCAGGTTGGTCGAATGCCAGCCCGAGACGAAGCGCAGGCCGCGCGGCTCCAGAACGCCCTTCAGCCCCTCGACCGTGGTCGGGAACTTGTGGCCCTTCTCGATGCCGTCGAAGCCGATCTTCGCGCAATCGTCGAGACAGTGCTCCAGCGAGATATGCGCGCCGAGCGTCTGGTCGTCATCGTTCGACCAAGCGATCGGATTGGTGCCGTAGAGGATCATGCATCACCTTCTGTTCAGCCGCCAACCTGCTGACGGCCCACGTTCACTTCATAGTCCTTCCGCGCCTGCGCCAGTTTCTCGGTCCGCCCGACCTCCGGCACCGCCACATCCCACCAGCCGCCGCCGATCCCCGCGCCGGTCTCGGCCTCGGTGTCGATCACGATCACCGAAGGCCCGGCGCGCTCCCGCGCTGCCGCCAGCTCCGCCTCCAGCGCCGCGATATCCGCGGCCTTCACCGCGAAGGCGCCCATCGAGCCCGCATGGGCGACGAAATCCAGCGCCGGCGGGTTCACGATCCGGCTCTGGGCATAGAGGTTGTTGAACGGCACCCCACCCGTGCCCTGCTGCAGCCGGTTGATGCAGCCATAGCCGCGGTTGTCGGTCAGCACGACGGTGAAGCGGATGCCCATCATCGCCGCCGTCGCCAGCTCGGAATTGGCCATCATGTAGCTGCCGTCGCCGACGAAGCAGATCACCTCGCGCTCCGGCTCGGCCATGGCGATGCCAAGCGCCCCCGCGATCTCGTAGCCCATGCAGGAAAAGCCGTATTCCATGTGATAGCCGCCCTTCGACGACCGCCAGAGCACCTGCAGCGCCCCCGGCATCGTCCCCGCCGCGCACATCACCAGCGTCTGCGGCCCGGCATGGCGCTGCACCGCGCCGATCACCTGCGCATCCGAGGGCAGCGCATTCCCCGCCTCCGGCGCCGCCATCACCTTGCCCGTCGCCGCGAACCAGGCCTCGCGCAGCCCGGGATCCGGCCCCTCGAAGCGATGCTCGCCGAGGCCTTCCCCGATCCGCTCCAGCGCCACCTTGGCGTCGCAGACGAGCGGCATCGCCCCATGCTTGGCCGCATCATAGCCCGCTAGGTTCACCGAGATCAGCCACCGCGCCGGGTTGGCGAACAGCGTCCGGCTGCCGGTGGTGAAATCCTGAAACCGCGTGCCGATCCCCAGCACCAGATCCGCCTCGGCGCAAACCCTGTTGGCGCAATCGCTGCCGCAGACCCCGGGCGAGCCGAAGTTCAGCGGATCTTCCCAATCCACCGCCCCCTTGCCCGCCTGCGTCTCCACAACCGCAATCCCGTGCTTCGCCGCAAAGGCCGCCAGCGCCGCCTCCGCCCCGGAATAGAGCACCCCGCCCCCCGCCACGATCACCGGCGCCTTCGCCGCCTTCAGCGCCGCCACCACCTCCCCCAGCTCCCGCGCGTCGGGCTCGGGGCGGCGGATGTGCCAGACGGTCGGCGCGAAAAACACTTCCGGCCAGTCGAAGCCCTCGGCCTGAACGTCCTGGCAGAAGGCCAGCACCACCGGCCCGCAATTCGCCGGGTCGGTCATCACCCGCATCGCCCGCGGCAGCGCGGTCAGCAGGTGTTCGGGCCGCGAGATCCGGTCGAAATAGCGGCTGACCGGGCGGAAGCAGTCGTTGGCCGAGACCGTCCCGTCGTCGAAATCCTCGATCTGCTGCAGCACCGGGTCCGGCCCCCGGTTGGCGAAGACATCGCCCGGGATCAGCAGCACCGGCAGGCGGTTCACATGCGCCAGCGCCGCCGCCGTCACCATGTTGGTCGCCCCCGGCCCGATCGAGGAGGTCACCGCCATCGCCCGCCGCCGCTGCTTGGCCTTGGCATAGGCGATGGCCGCATGGGCCATGGTCTGCTCGTTCTGGCCGCGCCAGGTCGGCAGCGCGTCGCCCATGCCCTCCAGCGCCTCGCCGATCCCCGCCACATTGCCATGGCCGAAGATCGCCCAGACGCCCTCGATGAAGCGGTCGCCCTCCGGCGTCAGCTGCACCGAAAGCCAGCGCATCATCGCCTGCGCGGCGGTCAGACGGATCGTGGTCATGCTGCAAGTCCTCTTGTCCCGCGCGCCGCATCCCAGAGCGCACAGAGCCTCCGGTAACGCTGCGCCATCATCTCGACCGCCGCGGCGTCGTCCATCTCTCCGGCCAGCCAGCCGCGCGCCGCATCGGCAAAAATGGTGCGGCCCACGGCGAAACCCTTCACCAGATCATGCCGCGCCGCAAGCGCCAGCGAGGCGGCCAGTTCGGCCTCGCCCGCATCCAGCCCCAGCACCACCACGCCGCGCACATGCGGGTCGTTCTCGGTGATCGCGGCACAGGCCCCGGCCCAGGCGGCGTCGGTGGTGAAGGGCTCCAGCTTCCACCAGTCGGGGTAGATGCCGATCTCGTAGAACCGCCGGATCAGCGCTGCCGAGGTCTCGTCGTCCACCGGCCCGACCTTCGACGGGATGATCTCCAGCAGGAACTCCAGCCGGTTGCGCCGCGCCGCGTGGAACAGCCGCGTCACCGTCGCCTCCTGCACTGCCCGCATCTCCGGCGTGTCGGTCGGATGGCAGAAGCACAGCACCTTCACCACATGCTCCAGCGGCCATTCCGACAGCCCGCCGAAATCCGGCCCGATCTCCGGCTCCAGTTCCAGCGGGCGCGAGCCCGGCCATTCCACCGGCCGCCCGATCCAGAGCCCGGTGCCCGCCGCACGGTGCAGCGCCCGCCGCCCCAGACGGCTGTCGCAGAGAATGCCGTGGCCCGGCTGGTCCTCCGCCACCTGCAGCGCCGCCGCAAGGCACAGCTCCTTGAAGGCGCCGATCTTCCGCGCGTCCGCCCCCGGCATCGCTTCCAGCTGCATGCGGTGGTCGAAGGCGAAGACCCGCATGGTCTGACGGTCGCCATGCCGGTTGGTCGCCCAATGCACCTGCTCCAGCGCCGCATCCTTGCGCAGCGCCGGGGTGACGACGCCGCGTTTCAGGAAGAACTGCAGTTCTTCCCAGCTCGGATAAGCGGGGGTGCAGCCATGCCGGCTGACCGCGAAAGCGCCGCAGGCATTGGCATAGGTCAAGGCCACCGGCCAGGGCTCGCCGTCGAGCCAGCCCTTCAGCAGCCCCGACATGAAGCCGTCGCCCGCGCCCAGCACGTTGAACACCTCGATGGGAAAGCCCGGCCCCGCCTCGCCCTCGTCCAGACTGTCGGGAATGGCACCGCTGAAGGCCGCGGCCCCCATCGGCCCGCGCTTGCACACCAGCGTGGCGGCCGAAACCGCGCGTACCGTCCGCAGCGCCGCGATGGTGTCGGTCGTGCCGCCCGCGATGTGGAACTCCTCTTCGGTGCCGACGATCAGGTCAAAGAGATGCAGCGTTGCCTGCAATTTCGCGGTGACGGCGGCGCTCTCGATAAAGCGGCTCTCGCCCGCGCCATGCCCGGCCAGCCCCCAGAGGTTCGGGCGATAGTCGATGTCGAGCGCGGTCTGCGCCCCGGCCTCCCGCGCCAGATGCAGCGCCTTCAGCACGGCGGCCTCGGTGCGCGGATGCGACAGATGCGTGCCGGTCGCCACCACCGCCCGCGCCTCGCCGATGAAGGCCGGATCGATGTCCTCCTCGCAAAGCGCCATGTCGGCGCAATTCTCGCGGTAGAAGATCAGCGGAAACTGGGTCTCGTCGCGGATGCCCAGGAGCACCAGCGCCGTCAGCCGTTCGGGGTCGGTGACCACGCCGCGCACGTCGACGCCCTCGCGCGCCAGCTCCTCGCGGATGAAGCGGCCCATGTGCTCGTCGCCGACCCGGGTGATCAGCGCCGATTTCAACCCGAGCCGCGCGGCGCCCGCCGCCATGTTGGTGGGCGAGCCGCCGATGTATTTCTGGAAAGACCCCATGTCCTCCAGCCGCCCGCCGACCTGCGCGCCGTAGAGGTCGACCGACGAGCGGCCGATGGTGATGACGTCGAGCGTCTTCATGGACTCCCCTCCCGTGCATGTCCTGTGCATCGGTTGTGCATCGCCGTGTGGAGCCGGCTCGCAGGACGTTTTGGAATATTTATTCCATTCATCCCGTCAGGGGAAGCATTTTCTGCGGCTCAGCCGGTCGAGGCCTCATCCCGCGCTGAACCCACGGCGACCGCCAGCGCCAGCGCCATGGCGATGGTGGCGGAAAGCGAGCGGAAGGCGCCGAAATCCACCTCGGGCACCGCCACCACCGCATCGGCCAGCCGGGCCAGCGGGCTGGTCAGATGGTCGGTCATCGCTACCACCGGCAGCCCCCGCGCCCGCGCATCCTGCGCCAGCGTCAGCGTCTCCTCGGAATAGGGGGCAAAGGTGATCGCCAGCAGCGCATCGCCCGGCCGCAGCGCGAAACGGTGGTCGAGCTTGCCGACCCCATCATGTAGCATCGCCGGAACCGACATCTTCTCAAAGACATAGGCGAGGTAACTCGCCACCGGAAAGGCCCGCCGCAGCCCCACGACATGCACCGTCTCGGCCTTGGCCAGCCGCGCCACCGCCGCCTCCAGCGCCGCCTCGTCCACCGATTTCGCCAGCGCCTCCAGCGACAGCCGCCCGGCCTCGACAAACTCCGCCAGCAGCGCCGCAGGGCTGCCTGCGCCATTGTCCTTCAGGTTGCGCAGCCGCGTCGAATAATCCGGCCAGCCGGGGGTATAGGCGTCGCGGAAAAGCTTCTGCATTTCCGAGAAGCCGGAAAACCCCATGATCTGACAGAAGCGCATCAGCGCCGAAGGCGGCACCTCCGCCCCCGCCGCCAGTTCCGCCACGGTCGAGACCGCGATCCGATCGGCATTGGCGGCGACGAAATCGGCGCATTGCCGCATCCGCCGCGGCAGGCTGTCCGACAGCGCCGAAAGACGGTCGCGGAACTCCTCCACCGTGGTCGGAGCCGGAAACGGCGGGGCAGCATGATCCATGCGGTTTTCCTTGCAGGACGAAACGGGCTCAGGCTACACGGATGGAACAAATATTCCAATCGGAAAGCTCGGAGGGCGGAATGACAAAGATCGGCGTCGGCGTGATCGGCACGGGTTTCATGGGCAAAACCCATGCCCTCGCCTGGCGCAATGTCAAGGCGGTGATGGGCTGCGCGGCGGCGCCGGAGCTGGCGGTGCTCTGCGACACGCCGCTGGACCGGGCGGAGGCCTTTGCCGGACAGCTGGGCTTTGCCCGCGCCACCGACGACTGGCGGACGCTGGTGGCCGATCCGGCGGTGCAGGTGGTGTCGATCACCACGCCGAACCGGCTGCATCACGAGATGGCGCTGGCGGCGCTGGCGGCGGGCAAGCATGTCTGGTGCGAGAAGCCGATGGCGCTGACCCTGGCGCAGGCCGAGGAGATGGAGGCGGCGGCGCGCAAGGCGGGGGTGGTGACGCTGGTCGGCTACAACTACCTGCGCAACCCCGCCTATGCCCATGCGCAGCGCCTGCTGGCCGAGGGCGCCATCGGCCGCGTGGCGCAGTTCCGCGGCTGGGTGGATGAGGACTATCAGGCCGATCCCGAGCTGCCCTGGACCTGGCGGGCGACGTTGGCCGAGGCGGGGCTGGGCGCGCTCGGCGATCTCGGCTGCCACCTCGTTTCGCTCGCGACCGGCCTCATGGGGCCGGTGGAGAGCCTGATCGCCGACACGCAGGTGATCCACCAGACCCGGCCCCTGCCCGAAGGCGGGCGCGCGGCGGTGGAGAACGAGGACGCCGCCTCGGCGCTCCTGCGCTTCGCGGGCGGCGCGCAGGGGTCGATGGTGATCTCGCGCTCGGCCTGGGGGCGGAAGTCGCGGCTGGGATTCGAAGTGCATGGCACGGAGGGCATGATCGTCTACGATCAGGAGCGGATGAACGAGCTGCAGCTCTACCAGAACCGCGGGCCGCTGGCCGAGCAGGGCTTCAAGACCATCCTCACCGGCCCGGCGCATCCGCCCTACGGCGCCTTCTGCCCGGCGCCGGGGCACCAGCTGGGATTCAACGACCTGAAGGTGATCGAATGCGCGGCGCTGGTCGAGGCGCTGTCGGGCGGCGCGAAGGCGCATCCCGACTTCACCGATGCGCTGGTCTTCGAGCGGGCGATCCACGCCATGGCCGAGAGCGCGCGGACGGGGCAGCGGGTGACGCTCTAACCCGCCACCCCGCGCAGGAGCCGCGCGCGGGCGGGCGGAATGGCGCGGATCTCGAGCCCGGTGAAGACATGCAGGGTGTTCAGGTCACGGTCGACCACGGCGTGATCCGACACCCAGCCGCCCATCAGCAGATAGGTGCGCAAGAGCGGCGGCATGCCCGACATGGCGCGCTTCACATCCGGCTTCATCCGCGCCAGCTTCTGCGCGAAGCGGAAGACATTGGGCGCCTTCACCCGCGGCAGCCAGCGTTTCGGCGCGAGATGGCTGTCCTTCAGCATGGCGAAGGCGTCGGCATAGGTCTCGGCCTCGGTGCCCTGGAAGGAGGAGCAGCCGAACAGCAGCTCCACCCCGGTGCTGTCGACATGGGCGGTCATGGCCCCCCAGGCGACGCGCAGGATGTCGGGGTCGCGCCAGGCGGGGTCGATGCAGAACCGGCCCATCTCGACCATCGGGCCGGAAAAACTTTCCAGCGCCGAGAGCTCGTAGAACTGCGCCGAATAGCTGCGGCGGATCTCGCCGCCGCCGGACAGCGCCATCAGCCGGAAACAGCAGACCAGCGCGCCGCTGCGCGCCTCCTCGACCATGACATGGCTGCAGATCCCGTCGAAGGCGTCGGCGTCGAGCCCCTCGGCCCCGGCGCGGAAGGCGCGGTGGCGCAGGGCCTGGCAGGCGCGGAGATCCTCGGGGGTGGCGGCGACGCGCGCGGCATAGCGGCCTTTGCTCAGAGCCAGCACAGGCAAACTCCTCATGCCTTGGCGAAGCGGGATCGACCGCCTAGATATGACCACCACCTATCCTGCACGCAAGCGGCGACCGCAATGCGACAGGATGAATGCCCTCAGGAGGATCGCATGACCGACCGTATCACCAAAACGGATGCCGAATGGCGCGCCCAGCTCTCGCCGGAGGCCTACAAGGTGGCCCGCCAGCACGGCACCGAACGCGCCGGCTCGCATGACAACTTCCCCAAGGAGCCGGGCGTCTTCCATTGCGTGGGCTGCGGCGCGGCGCTGTTCGATCAGGCGCAGAAGTTCGAGAGCGGCACCGGCTGGCCCAGCTTCTGGGCCCCGATCGACGAACAGGCGGTGGAGACCAGCGAGGACCGCAAGTTCTTCATGCGCCGCACCGAGGTGCATTGCGCCACCTGCGAGTCGCATCTGGGCCATGTCTTCCCGGACGGGCCGCAGCCGACCGGGCTGCGCTACTGCATGAACGGGGTGGCGATGACCTTCGAGCCGAAGGCCTGAGGCTCCCTGCCCGGCCGCCGGATCTCCGGCGACCGGGCGGGTTTCAGCGCTCTTCCTGCGGGATGAACTGGTCGGCGCGGAACTGGCCGATGTTGCCGAGCAGTTGGCCGATCAGGCTGACGCCCTTGATGTTGCTCTCGGTGACGCGGCGGGACAGCGGCACGACCTTGCCCTGTTCCAGCCCGAAGCGCTCGACATTCTCGACGGTGCCGTTCGGGGTGAAGCTGATCGCCACCACCTGCCGCTCGATCTCCTCCGGGCGGCGCGCGCCGAAGTGGCGGTAGCGGCTCTGGACATAGTACCAGCCCTCGTCGTTCAGGAGGCCCGCGGCGGAGGGGCGGCCGACGATCTCGGCCACGGTGTCGCGGGTGTCCTTGCCGACGGTGATCTGGGCCAGCGCGGTATCCTCCGGCGCGTAGCCGTGGTTGCGGTAGACCGGCGCGCAGGCCACCACCGCGACGAGGCAGAGCCCCAGCGCCGCCTGCCGCAGGCCGCGCCGCGCAACCGCCCTGAACCCCGCGCTGCGGACCAGCGCAACCGTCTTGAACCCGCCTGCCCCGCCCATACCGACCTCTTGCCTTGGGGGCCGAAGCCCCGTATCCCCAACCCTGACGCAACAGCCCGTCCCGGCTTTGTCTCCGGCTTACAGAAGGTCAGCCCCGGGTTCAAGAAAGGAACGCGTGGCAGGCCCGCTGCAAGCGGCGAGAGCCGACCAGCACGCCGCCCGACCGGCTCCGCGCCCCGTCACGGGGAGGAGCTGCGCCGCCAATATCCCGAATTCCGAAAGAAACATCGCCATGACTGATCCGATGCACGCATCCAGCGAAGACCTGCCGGTTTCCCGGCCGTTCCGCGTGTCGGCCCTGCCCGCGCGCAAGCCCACGCATTTCGACATCGCCCCCGACAAGCCGGCCCAGGCGCTGGTGGCGGCGCTGCTCGGCATCTCCGAGGTGCGCGGAATGCATTTCAAGGGCGAGATCCGCGCCTCCGGCAAGCATGACTACGTGCTGGAGGCGCGGCTGGTCGCCACCGTGGTGCAGCCCTGCAGCGTCAGCCTCGCGCCGGTGACCACCCGGATCGACGAGCCGGTGATCCGCCGCTACCTCGCCGATTACGCCGCCCCCGAGGGCGACGAGGTGGAGATGCCGGAGGACGACAGTTCGGAACAGCTGCCCGAAGTGATCGACGCCGGCGCGGTCGCGGTGGAGGCGCTGGCGCTGGCGCTGCCGCTCTACCCGCGCGCGCCGGGGGCGGAGCTCGGCGAGGTGGCGGTGGCCCCTCCCGGCGCGGCCCCGCTGCGCGACGAGGACCTGCGGCCCTTCGCCGGTCTCGCGGCGCTGAAGGGCAAGCTGACCGGCGAGAGCAGCGAGGGCGGTTCGGGCGGCGATGCCTGACCGGGCGTGGCGGGGAGCCGCGGGGATACGAAAGGGGCTTGCGCCGCGCCAGAATCCCACTATGTTCCGCGCCTCGTTCAAAGCGTGGATCCGACGCGCCCTGCCGTTTGGGCAATGGCCAGATCCCAAAGGAAAATCAGGGGCTTGCCCCTCAGTAACCCAAGGTTGAGACATGGCTGTCCCTCAGAACCGAGTCACCAAATCCAAGCGCAACATGCGCCGGGCCCATGACGCTCTCGTGGCTTCTAACCCCGCCGAATGCTCCAACTGCGGCGAGCTCAAGCGCCCGCACCACGTCTGCGGCGCCTGCGGTCACTATGACGCACGCGAAGTCGTCGCGATGACGACCGAGACCGATCTGGACGAGGACGCGGCGTAAGCCGCGCCGTTCGCCCCGGAAGCGCCATGTCGAACGGAAACATCACTCCGGTCAAGGGCGAGGGGCGCATCGTCATCTCCGTCGATGCGATGGGCGGCGATCGCGGGCCGGCGGCAGTGGTTGCCGGTCTGGTTCAGTCTGCGGAAAAGAACCCGGACATCGGGTTCATCCTGCATGGCGACGAGGCGGAGCTGCGCGGCCTGATCGGCAAGCGCAAGGTCCTCGCCGATCGCTGCGAGCTGCGCCACGCCCCCCGCGTCGTCACCATGCACGACAAGCCGAGCCAGATCATGCGCCATGGCGAGGGCACCTCGATGTGGTCCTGCATCGAGAGCGTGAAGAAGGGCGAGGCCACGGTCGCCGTGTCCTGCGGCAATACCGGCGCGCTGATGGCGGTGTCGATGATCCGGCTGCGCAAGCTGCCCGGCGTCAACCGTCCGGCCATCGCCTGCCTCTGGCCCTCGCGCAATCCCGGCGGTTTCAACGTGATGCTGGACGTCGGCGCCGACATCAAGGCGGATGCCGGCGACTTCCTGCAATACGCCACCATGGGCGCCTCCTATGCGCGCAATGGTCTGAACCTCGACCGTCCGCGCGTCGGTCTGCTGAACGTCGGCACCGAGGATCACAAGGGCAGCGCCGAGTTGAAGCTGGCCAACGACCTGATCGCGGCCCATGCCGCGGCGGGCGGCTACGAGTATGTCGGCTTCATCGAGGGCGGCGACATCCCCGGCAATCGCTGTGACGTGATCGTGACCGACGGCTTCACCGGCAACATCGCCCTGAAGACCGGCGAGGGCACGGCCAAGCTGATCTCCGACTTCCTGCGCGAGGCCTTCGGGGCCAACGTGCTGTCGAAGATGGCGGCGGTGCTGGCGCTCGGCTCGCTGAAAAGACTGCAGAAACGGATAGATCCGCGCCGGGTGAACGGCGGCGTCTTCCTCGGGCTGAACGGCACCGTGGTGAAATCGCACGGCTCGGCCGACGCCACCGGCGTGTCGGCGGCGATCAAGCTGGCCTTCCAGCTGGCGCAGTCGGGCTTCAACGACCGGCTGGCGGCACGGGTTGCATCGGCTGGCCGCGCGGGGCAGGATGCCCCTCGGGACGACAGCGCCCCAAGCAATTCAGGCAACGGTATCAAATAATGACAACGCGCGCCGTGATGATGGGCGTCGGGCATTACCTGCCCGAACGCATCGTGCCGAACTCGGAACTCGAAGAGCGGATCGACACGACCGACGAGTGGATCCGCACCCGGTCCGGGATCGAGCGGCGGCATTTCGTGGCCGAGGGCCAGACCACCTCCGACCTCGCCACCCGCGCCGCCCGCGCCGCGCTGGATGACGCGGGGCTGGTGGCCGACGATCTGGACGCCATCATCCTCGCCACCTCCACCGCCGACCTCACCTTCCCCTCCGCCGCCACAATGGTGCAGGCCGCCATCGGCATGACCCGCGGCTTTGCCTATGACGTGCAGGCGGTCTGCGCCGGTTTCGTCTTCGCGTTGGCCAATGCCGATGCGCTGATCCGTTCGGGTCAGGCGAAGCGCGTGATGGTGATCGGGGCCGAGACCTTCAGCCGGCTGATGGACTGGACCGACCGCACCACCTGCGTGCTGTTCGGCGACGGCGCCGGCGCGCTGATCCTCGAGGCCGCCGAGGGCGAGGGCAAACCCTCCGACCGCGGCATCCTCTCGACCGACCTGCATTCCGACGGGCGCTACCGCGAACTCCTCTACGTCGACGGCGGCTCCTCGACCGGGACCACCGGATACCTGCGGATGCAGGGCAAGGAGGTCTTCCGTCATGCCGTTGAAAAGCTGGCGGAAACCGCGCATCTCGCGCTGGACAAGGCCGGGCTCTGCAGCGCCGATGTCGACTGGATCGTGCCGCATCAGGCCAATCTGCGCATCATCAGCGCCACGGCGCAGCGCATGCAGGTGCCGATGGAGCGGGTGGTGCTGACGGTGCAGGACCATGGCAACACCTCGGCCGCCTCGATCCCGCTGGCGCTGTCGGTGGGCAAGGCCCGCGGCCAGATCAAGCGCGGCGATCTGCTGGTGACCGAGGCGATCGGCGGCGGTCTGGCCTGGGGTTCGGTCGTCCTGCGCTGGTGAGGGCTCATTTGCGCTGGTAAACGCGCATCAACCTGCCCTTCCAAGCCGTTGATATTGACTCGGAAAATCAAACGGCTCATCCTGCCCCAAATCAACCCGGGGGATGGAATGAGCGAAAAGACTCTCACGCGCATGGATCTGAGCGAGGCCGTGTTTCGCGAGGTCGGCCTGTCGCGCAATGAATCCGCGCAATTGGTTGAATCTGTTCTGCAACATTTGTCCGATGTACTGGCCTCCGGCGAGACGGTGAAGATCTCGTCCTTCGGCACCTTCTCGGTGCGCGACAAGTCGGCGCGGGTCGGGCGCAACCCCAAGACCGGCGACGAGGTGCCGATCAGCCCGCGCCGCGTGCTGACCTTCCGCCCGTCGCATCTGATGAAGGATCGCGTGGCCGCCGGCGCGAAACGCTGATCGGGCCCCGCATGGAAAAATCTGCAGACGCCTTTCGCACGATCAGCGAGGTCGCCGAGGTTCTCGAAACCCCGGCGCATGTGCTGCGCTTCTGGGAAAGCCGCTTCCCGCAGATCCGCCCGGTGAAACGCGCCGGCGGCCGCCGCTACTACCGGCCCGCCGATATCGCCCTGCTCGCCGGGATCAAGCGGCTGCTGCATGACGAGGGCATGACCATCCGCGGCGTGCAGAAGATCCTGCGCGAACAGGGGGTGCGCCATGTCGCCGGCCTGACCACGATCGAGCCGCGCGGCTACGAGCCGGTCGAGGACGCGGAGGAGTTCGTCAACGAGGCGGAGCCGGAGGAAAACCCGCGCATGGGCGAGGTGCTGGCCTTCTCGCTGCCCCCGACCGAGCCGAGGGCGCGCCCCGCCGCGCCTGCGTCGGAGGCGGCTGCAGAGCCCGAGGAGGACCTGCCGCAGGAAGCGCAGGCCGACTGGCAACCCGAGGCGCTTGGGGTGCCAGAGGCAGAGCAGGAGGCGGAGGCCGACTGGCAGCCGGAGGACGAGGCGGAGCTGAAGCCCACCGAATCGATGCCGGAAGAGGTGGCCCCGCCCGCGCCGGACGAATCGGACGAGGTCGCAGGGGAGGCGGAGCTGCCGCAGGAGCCGGCCCTGCCCTCCGACCCAGACGCGGCGGAGGAGGCTCCCGGCCTCTGGCTGCCGGCGGCGCTGCGGGCCCTGCCCCCTTCCGCCCTTGCAGGCAAGCGCGAGGCGCTGCTGCCGTTGCAGGCGCGGCTGGTGCAGCTGCGCGACCGGCTGGCCTCGGCGCATCGCGGCGGGCGCAGGTAAGGCGAAAAAGCTGTGCTTTCCGGCTTGCCCCTGCCGGTAAACTCGTTATGTATCCCGCGTGTCGGGCCGTGGCGCAGCCTGGTTAGCGCGTCCGTCTGGGGGGCGGAAGGCCGCGAGTTCGAATCTCGCCGGCCCGACCAACCGAAACGGCCCGCCCTTGGCAACAGGGGCGGGCCGTTCCGTTTTCACCGAAGGGGAATGACATGACCGGCGTGCTCGCATCGCAAACCCTCCGGTCGATGATCGACGCCGGCGTGATCCGGGCCGAGCCGCCGGTGCTGGCCGAGCAGATCCAGCCCGCCAGCCTCGACCTGCGGCTGGGCCGGGTCGCCTACCGCGTCCGCGCCTCCTTCCTCGCGGGACATGGCCGCTCGGTCGCCGAGCGCATCGCCGAATTCGAGATGCACCGCGTCGACCTCTCCGCCGGGGCGGTGCTGGAGAAGGGCTGCGTCTATGTCATCCCGCTAATGGAATCGCTGGCGCTGCCTCCGGGGATCACCGCAGTGGCCAATGCCAAATCCTCCACCGGGCGGCTGGACCTCCTGACGCGCACCATCGCCGATGGCGGGGTGGAGTTCGACCGGATCCCCGAAGGCTATGCCGGCCCGCTCTATGCCGAGGTCTGCCCGCGCAGCTTCTCGGTGCTGGTGCGCCCCGGCATGCGGCTGAACCAGATCCGCTTCCGCGCCGGACAGGCGGTGCTGAGCGACGCCGAACTGCACGCGCTGCACCGCAAGGAGCCGCTGGTCTCGGGCGAGGCGCTGATCTCGGAAGGCCTGGGCTTCTCGGTCGACCTGCGGCCCTCGGAGGGCGATCTGGTGGGCTACAGGGCCAAGCCGCATACCGGGGTGATCGACCTCGACCGCATCGGCCATTACGCCGCGCAGGACTACTGGGAGGAGGTTCGGACCAGCGAGGGCCGGATCATCCTCGATCCCGGCGCCTTCTACATCCTCGTCAGCCGCGAATCCGTCACCATCCCGCCGGACTGCGCCGCCGAGATGGCCCCCTATCTGGCGATGGTGGGCGAGTTCCGGGTGCATTACGCGGGCTTCTTCGATCCGGGCTTCGGCCATTCTGCCGCCGGCGGATCGGGATCGCGCGGGGTGCTGGAGGTGCGCTGCCACGAGGCCCCCTTCGTGCTGGAGCACGGGCAGGTGGTCGGGCGGCTGGTCTACGAGCGGATGAGCGTGCTGCCCGACATGCTCTATGGCGCGGGCATCGCGTCGAACTATCAGGGCCAGGGGCTGAAGCTGTCCAAGCATTTCCGCGTGGACAGCCGCAGCTGATCCGGATCAGCGCCCGGAATTAGCGGCCCACGCGGCGGGTGACGCGGGCGGCCTTGCGGGCGCGCTTGGCGGCCTCGCGGGCGGTGTTGCCCTGCAACCGTTCGGCGGTGGCCTGCTCGCGCGGCTTCTTCGCCACGCTCTTGGCCGGCTTGGCCTTCCGGCCGAAGATCCCCGCAATCCTGCCGATGATGCTGCTCAGTTTCATGCCCAGTCCCAATCCCCGAAAAAGTCCTAATCCTCGAAAAGCTCGCTCTGGCCGGTGACCGGCTCGTCCTCCTCCGTCGGACGGACGGATCCGGGCAGCGGCCGGTTGTCGAGCAACCCTGCCGCGCGCAGATCCTTCAGCCCCGGCAGGTCACGCGCCGATTCCAGCCCGAAATGGTCGAGGAACTGCTCGGTCACCACGAAGGTCACCGGGCGACCCGGCGTCATGCGGCGGCGACCGAAGCGAATCCACTCCAGTTCCAGCAGCTGATCTACCGTGCCGCGCGACACCGCGACACCCCGAATCTCTTCGATCTCGGCGCGTGTCACCGGCTGGTGATAGGCGACGATGGCCAGCGTCTCGACGGCGGCGCGCGACAGCTTGCGTTGCTCCACCGTCTCCTTGCGCATCAGGTGGCCGAGATCGGGCGCGGTGCGGAAGGCCCAAGCGTCACCGACCCGCACCAAGGCCACGCCGCGGCCCTCGTAGCGCCGGCGCAACGCCGCCAGCGCCTCGGCCGGGTCGGAGCCGTGCGGCAGCCGCGCGGCGAGCTCGGCCACCGTCACCGGGTCGGCGGAAGCGAAGAGGATTGCCTCGACCATCCGCTCCTGCTCGGACATCGCGGGGGCCTCGAACAGGCTGCGCTCGGGGGTCTCGTTCATGCGCCCTCCCTCCGGCGGATCTGGATCGGCGAGAAGGTGTCGCCCTGTCGCAGCTCGATCTGGCCGCGCTTGGTCATCTCCAGCACGGCCGCGAAATGCGCCGCGGTGGCCGAGCGGCGGCGCTGCGGATGCTCGCCCCAGCCCTCCGGCAGATAGCTGGTGAGGTCGGCCCAGTCGCCGAACCAGTTCAGCATGCCGCGCATCCGGTCAAGCGCCTGCTCCATGGTGAAGACATGGTCGCGGTCCATGACGAAGGGGCGGAACTCGTCCTTGGTGCGGATGCGGGCATAGGCGCGCATCAGGTCGATCAGCGTGGCGGAATAGGTGACCTTGCGGTGCCGGGTGATGTCCTCCGGCAGGCCGCGGGCGAAGAAGTCGCGGCCCTTCTGGTCGCGCGCCATCAGCTGCGCCGCCGCCTCGCGCATCGCCTGCAGCCGCTCCAGCTGGAAAGCCAGATGCGCCGCCAGATCCTCGGCGGAGGGGCCTTCCTCGGTCGGGTCGGGCGGCAGCAGCAGGCGGGATTTCAGATAGGCGAGCCAGGCGGCCATCACCAGATAGTCGGCCGCAAGCTCGATCCGCAGCGCCTTGGCCTCGGTGACGAAGACCAGATACTGCTCGGCCAGTTGCAGCACCGAGATGCGGCGCAGATCGACCTTCTGGGTGCGCGACAGGGTCAAGAGCAGGTCGAGCGGGCCTTCGAAGCCCTCGACATCGACAATCAGCGCCTCGGCCGCCAGCCGATCCGCAACGCTGAGCCTCTCGCCGCCTTCCCAGTCGTCAGCCATGCCCACGCCCGCTCAGAAGGCCCGAATGCTCGGCCTCCAGCGCCGCGATGTCAACCGGCTCGGGCGGGCGGCGGGCGGCCAGCGCCGCCCCGGCCCGGCGCAGCGCCTCGGGCCCCATGTCACCCGCCGCGGCGGCGACGCCCGTCATCTCGTCCATCTTGCCGTTGCAATGCAGGGCGATGTCGCAACCCGCCGCGATCGCCGCCGCCGCGCGCTCGGCCCTGGTGCCCGAGAGCGCCTCCATCCCGACGTCATCGGTCATTAGCAAACCGCCGAAGCCGATCCTATCGCGGATCAGCCGGATCATCGGCGGCGAGCAGGTGGCGGGGCGGTCATCGACCGCCGAGAAGACGATATGCGCCGTCATCGCCATCGGCAGGTGGTTCAACGCGCGGAAGACGGCGAAATCGGTGGCGAGCAGCGTTTCCAGATCGGTGGAGACGGTGGGCAGCGCCAGATGCGTGTCGCCCGCCGCCCGGCCATGGCCCGGCATGTGCTTGATGACCGGCAGCACGCCGCTCGCCAGATGCGCCTCGGCCACCACGCGGGCAAGCTCGGTCACGGCAGCCGGGTCGTCGGAGTAGCAGCGGTTGGCGAGGAAGGGATGGGTCGCCGCGCTCAGCACGTCGGCCACCGGGGCGCAGTTGCTGTCGATGCCGACGGCGCGCAGCTCCTCGGCGATCAGCCGGTAGCGCAGCGCCATCATCCGCGCCGCCTGCGGCCCCGCCGCGCGCACCGCGTCGAGCGGCGGCGGATACTCGCGCCAGGCCGGGCTGCGCAGCCGCTGCACGCGCCCGCCCTCCTGATCGACCAGCACCGGCGCGTCGCGGCCCACCGCCTCGCGCAGCTCGGAGGTCAGGCGGCGCAGCTGGTCGGGCGTCTCGACATTGCGGGCAAAGAGAATGAAGCCGAAGGGATCGGCCTCGCGGAAGAAGGCGCGTTCCTCCGGCAAGAGAACGGGTCCGGCGCAGCCGAAGATGCAGGCCCCACGACCGACGGCGGTCATCGCACGGCGACCGGAATGCAGGCGGTGTTCTCGGCCAGAAGCGCCGAGCAGAAGCGGCGCGCGTCATCCTCGTCGGCGAAGCCCTCGGCGCGCAGCCGGTAGAAGGTGCGTCCGCCGCTCTGCGCCTCCTGCACCACGCGGGCCTTGCCCTGCAGGAGCTCGCCGAACGTGCCGGAGAGCTTCACCCATTCGCGGCGCGCCGCCTCGGCGTCGTCGAAGGCGCCAAGCTGCACCAGCCGCGTGCCGGAGGCCAGCGTCGCCGGGTCGACCTCCTTCACCGGCGCGGCCGCGGCGGGCGCGGCGGCGGCCAGCGTCACCCCGGCGGAAGCGGAGGCGGGGCGCTGCGGCGGGCGCGGCGAGCGGGTGACGGCCCCGGCGGGCGCAGCGGCGACCTCGACCTCCGGCTCGGCCAGCGGGTCTTCCAGCGCGGCGGGGTCGGGCAAGGAGGTATCGGCGGAGAGCGGCTCCACCGTGTCGGCCAGCGCCTCGGCGATGGCGAGGCGGGTCGGATCCTCGATCAGCGGCGCGGCGGCGGGTTCCGGTTGCTGCTGCGAGGGGGCCTCCAGCGGCGCGGGATCCTCCTCGGCCACGGCGTCCATCGCCAGCTCGTCGGAGCCCTCGCCCTCGACCGGCGGGGCATCGTCGGACAGGCCGGCCCCGTCCTCCAGCGACAGCTCCACCGGGCGCGGGGCCAGCACCAGCCGTTCCGGCGGCGGCGAGGCGACGCCGACGGCGGCCACGTCATTCACCGAGAGCCCCTGATGCGCGGCGATCTCGCCGCCCGGATCCTCGGGCGCGATCCGCATCGGGCCTTCCATGGCGCGCACCACCGGGATGCCGGTCACGTCGCGCACCGCGAGCTTGTAGCCCCAGACCGCAAGGCCGAGGATCAGCGCGACCGAGACGAGCCCGCCCGCGAGGTTGAGCGCCCGCTGCACCCGCGCGGGGCGCTGCGGCGCGTCATACTCGCCCTCATACTCGTCGTAATCCACGCCGGCCATGCTCTGCCTCACTGCGCCGGGGAAAGCCCCTGACGCTGTCTTGCCCGTTTCACCCCGGCGGGCGCCATTGGTCAGCGCATTTCCTCGACCGGAGTGACGCCCAAGATACCCAAACCGGCAGAAATCACAACGCCCACACTCCGGGCGAGGGCAATTTTCGCCTGCATGGTCGCGGCGTCATCCTGAATGAAGCGCAATCCGGGCTCGTCATTGCCGCGGTTCCACAACCCGTGTAGGTCGGAGGCCAGTTCGTAGAGGTAGAAGGCCACCCGATGCGGCTCGTTGTTGCGCGCGGCGACCTCCACCAGACGCGGCCATTCGGCGATCTTGCCGATCAGCGACAGCTCCGCCGGATGGTCGAGCTTGGCCATGTCGGCCCCGGCCAGCGCCGCGTCTGTCACGTCCACGCCCGCCTCACGCGCCTTGCGCAGCACCGAATTGATCCGGGCATTGGCATATTGCACGTAGAAGACCGGGTTGTCCTTCGACTGCTCCAGCACCTTGTCGAAGTCGAAATCCAGCGTCGCGTCGTTCTTGCGGGTCAGCATGACAAAGCGCGTCACGTCGGCGCCCACCAGATCGACCACGTCGCGCAGCGTGACGAAAGTGCCCGCCCGCTTCGACATCTTGAAGGGCTCGCCGTTCTTCCAGAGCTTGACCAGCTGCACCAGCTTGATGTCCAGCGGCACCCGCCCGCCCGACAGCGCCGAGACCGCCGCCTTCATCCGCTTCACATAGCCGCCATGGTCGGCGCCGAAGATGTCGATCAGCTGATCGAAGCCGCGGGTGACCTTGTCGTAGTGATAGGCGATGTCGGGGGCGAAATAGGTCCAGCCGCCGTCGGATTTCTTCACCGGGCGGTCCACGTCGTCGCCATGCGCGGTGGAGCGGAACAGCGTCTGCTCGCGCGGCTCCCAGTCTTCCAGCGTCTTGCCCTTCGGCGGCTCCAGCACGCCCTCGTAGATCAGCCCCTGCCGTTCCAGCTCGGCCAGCGCCGCCTCGATCTTGCCGGTGCCGTAGAGCGCCTTCTCGGAGGAATAGACATCCATCTCGACGCCGAGCTGGGCCAGATCCTCGCGGATCATCTCCATCATCCGCCGCACGGCGAAATCGCGCACCGTCACCAGCCATTCGGCCTCGGGCTTGTCCAGAAGGGCCGTGCCGAAGGTCTCCTTCAGCGCCTCGCCCACCGGGATCAGGTAGTCGCCGGGGTAGAGCCCCTCGCGGATCTCCGGCTCCAGCCCATGCGCCTCGCGGTAGCGCTCGTAGGCCGAGCGCGCCAGAACATCGACCTGCGCGCCGCCGTCGTTGATGTAATATTCCCGCGTCACGTCCCAGCCGGCGAAGGCCAGCAGCCGCGCCAGCGCGTCGCCCACCACGGCGCCGCGGACGTGGCCGACATGCATCGGCCCGGTCGGGTTGGCCGAGACGAATTCCACATTCACCCGCTTGCCCTGCCCGATGTCGGCGCGGCCGTAATCGGCGCCGTCGGTCAGCACGCCGGCGACCAGACCCTGCCACACCGAAGGATAGAGACGGAGGTTCAGAAAGCCCGGCCCCGCAACTTCGGCCCCGGCAACGCGCGGATCAGCCGCGAGGCGCTTGGCCAGCGCCTCGGCGATGGCGCGGGGGGCGAGACCGGCGGGCTTGGCCAGCACCATCGCGGCATTGGTCGCCATGTCGCCATGCGCCGGATCGCGCGGCGGCTCCACCGCGACGGCGGCGGTGTCGAGACCGGAGGGAAGCTCACCCGCGCGGGCCATGTCATCCAGCGAGGCGATGACGAGACTGCGGATTTCGGAAAAGAGGTTCATAGGTTGCGTCCTGATTATCGCAACCGGGAATGCCAGAGCCGGGCCTGCGGGTCAATGGCGGCAGGGTCACCCCCGCCGCCCCTGCTCAGCCGCGCGCCGCGCGCCAGTCCTCCAGCGCCGGGTTTTCCTCCGCGACCGCCGCTGTCGCTGGCGGCGCGGCCACCGGGCGGAAGCGGAAGTAATGCGCCTCGCGCGCGCCGAAGTAGAAGCCGACGATCGCCGCCAAGAGCCACCACAGCGGCTCGGGCACCAGGTTCAGCCCCACCATGCGCCGCCCGAAACTGTCCGGATCGACCATGGCATAGCCGAACAGCGCCAGCGTGCCGAAGGCCAGGAGTGGGCGCGGCAGGCGGTTCAGCCCGTTGACGAAGCGGTCGAAGCCCCCTGCCCCGGCGCTCTGGTATTCCGCGCCAAGCTGCGCCAGCGCCGCCTGCTGCGCCTCGGACGACAGCTCCTGCGCCCGGGTGGCGTTCGGGGTGAACACCTCGGCCACGTCTTGCGCCGCCTCTCCCAGCGCCGAGACCGCGCCGGGCGCGCCGATCAGCCGCGAGATCACGCCCATGCCGCCACCCGCACCCGATGCTGCGCCTCGGTCAGCCGGTAGCGCGGCTGCATGAAGCTCTCGGCCCGGGTGATCCAGCCGCCTTTGCCGCCATCGCGCCGCCGCGCATATTTGCGCGAGGCCGGGCGGCCGTCGGCCAGAGCGTAATAGTAGTTCCGCCGCGCGATTGCATAGGCATCGGCCAGATGCGCGGGCGCCGCCTCCTGCGCCAGCTGCGCGGCGCGGATGGTCTGCGGCCCGACGAGGCCGTCGACGGCGCAGGCAAAGCCCATGTCCTCCAAGAGCCGCTGCAGGATCTTCACCGCCGCCGGGCCCGCGTTCACATACATGTCGAAGACGCTAGGCTGCAGCGGCTCGGGCAGGCTGCCGAGCCCCGGCTTCCTGAAATACTGCTCGACGAAGATCGTCTCGGCCTGCGCCCGGCTCAACCGCCGCAAATCCTCGACCGATGTCTGCCCGTCGCCGGTCAGATCAAACCCGAGCCGCCGCAGCGTGGCCAGCGTCACCCCATGTTTCGTCGGCCCGCCCGGATCGTCCGAGTCGTCGACAAAGCCGCCCTCGCGGGCGACGATCTCTTTGGCAATCTCCTGAACCGTCTGCATGGGGCCTCCCGGGTTGCGACCCGGGAAGGCTGGCGTCAGGCGGTCAAGATCGGGTTACTCAACCGTTCGGCTGGTCGCTGGGGGCCTCGTAGACGCCCTGCTCCTTCAGCGCGTCAACGACCTCCTTCGGCATGTAGGTCTCGTCATGCTTGGCGAGGATCTCGGTCGCCTTGAACACGCCGTTCTCCATGCTGCCGGTGCCGACCATGCCGGCGTTCTCGGCAAAGAGGTCCGGCAGCACGCCGGCGAAGGTGACGGGGATCGTCTCGTTCGTGTCGGTCACGCTGAAACTGACCGTCTCGCCCTGCCCGCGCACCAGGCTGCCTTCGGCCACCAGACCGCCGATGCGGAACACCTCGCCCTGCGAGGGCGGGTCGCTGACCACCTGGCTGGGCGAGCGGAAGAAGTTGATCCCGTCGCGCATCGCATAGCCGATCAGCGCGGTCGAGACGCCCAGCAGCACGAAGGCCAGCACGATGATCTGGATCCGGCGTTTCTTCTTCAGGCCCCGCATGGTCTTTTCACACTCCCCTCAAGGAAAGACGGGAGCGAGCCGCAGCCCGGAGGCCTCGTCGATCCCCAGCATCAGATTGGCGTTCTGCATCGCCTGCCCGGACGAGCCCTTGCACAGGTTGTCCAGCACCGCCACCACCATGGCGCGGCCGGGTACCCGGTCACCAATCACACCTATGTGCACATAGTTGGACCCGCGGATGTCGCGTGTCGAGGGCAGTGCGCCAAAAGGTAGCACCTTGAGAAATTCCTCGGCGGCATAGCGGCTGGCCAGCGCCTCGTGCACCGCCGCCGGATCGCCGCTGACATAGACCGAGGCGAGGATGCCGCGGTTCATCGGCGTGAGATGCGGCGTGAAGCGCACCAGCACCGGGCGACCGGCGGCCTTGGAGAACTCCTGGTCGAACTCGCCCAGATGCCGGTGCTTGCCGCCGGCCGAATAGGCATGGGTGCCCTCCGACAGCTCGGCATGCAGCAGGTTCTCCTTCAGGCTGCGCCCCGCGCCGGAGACGCCCGCCTTCAGGTCGATCAGGATGTCGTCGAGCCCGATCACCCCGGCCTCGATCAGCGGCCGCAGCGCATATTGCCCCGTCGCGGCGTTGCAGCCGGTGCCCGCCACCAGCCGCGCGCCCTTGATCTCGTCGCGGTAGAATTCGGTCAGGCCGTAGACCGCCTCCTTCTGCAGCTCCGGCGCGGAATGCGGCTTGCCGTACCACTTCTCGTATTCCGACGGATCGCGCAGACGGAAGTCGGCGGAAAGATCGACCACCTTCAGATCGCCCGGCAGCTCGGCGATCACCGCTTGCGAGGTCGCATGCGGAAGGGCGCAGAAGGCCAGATCGACATTGGAGAAATCGATCTCCTCGATCTTCTGCAGCCGCGGCAGGTCGAGATGGCGCAGGAAGGGGAACACCTCGGCCATCTCCATCCCCGCCTTGCGGTCGCCTGACAGCGCGACGATCTTCATCGTCGGATGGGTGGCGATCAGCCTGACCAGTTCCGCGCCCGTGTAGCCAGAGGCGCCGAGAATGGCAATCTTGTGTTCCATGTCAGTCTCTTCCGTGGGTATCTTCAGATAATGCGTCAGGCGGATTCGAAGCTGATCCGCCGCCGCAGGAATTGCGTGGCCTTGCTGGAGACCGATTTCGGATCGCCCGTGGTCAGGGCCTTCGAGACCTGTCCGGCACCGACGAACTCCGGCCGACGCGCCAGATAGTCGGCAAGGCTCTCGGCCACCAGATTGGCCTGGCTGTAGACGGCGACCTCAGGCCCCAGCGCCTCCTGGAAGGCGGCGGCCATCAGCGGGTAGTGGGTGCAGCCGAGGATCGCCGCCTGCGGATGCGGCATCCGCCGCTTCAAGGCCTCGACATGGCTGCGCACCAGCGCCTCGGCCAGGATCTCGTCGCCCTGCTCGATGGCGTCGACCACCCCGCCGCAGGGCTGGGCCTCGACATCGACCCCGATGGCGCGGAAGGCCAGCTCGCGCTGGAAGGCGCGGCTCGCCACCGTGGCGGGCGTGGCGAACAGCGCGACATGCTTCACCGCGACCTCGCGCGGCGGCGAGTTGTCGCCCCATTGCCGCTCGGTCAGCGCCTCGATCAGCGGCACGAAGACGCCGAGCACCCGCTTGTCCTGCGGGATCCAGCCGTCCTGCATCCGCCTGAGCGCCGCCGCCGAGGCGGTGTTGCAGGCGAGGATCACCAGATCGCACCCCTCGGCCCAGAGCCGTTCGGTCGCGGCGCAGGTCAGCGCGAAGATGTCATCGGCATCCCGCACCCCGTAGGGCGCATGAGCGTTGTCGCCGAAATAGACGAAGGGCACCTCCGGCAGACGCTTCTGCAGCGCGTCCAGCACCGTGAGCCCGCCGAGCCCCGAATCGAATACCCCAACCGCCATGCCCGCACCCCGCCCGTTTCAGGACTTGTCCCTGCCTCGCCCCCGTTGGCCGCGAGCATAGGATTTCGCCGCCCCGGGTGAAAGCGCATTGGTGAGGCGGCGCGGATTTTCCGCGTCGCAGCCCCGGTTCACTCCGCCGCATGCTGCAAGGGTGCGCCGCCCGCCCGGAAGGCCTGCAGCAGCGCCAACCGCCGGGCCGCGGCCTTCCCGGCATTGGCCTCCTTCACCGGGCCGTAGCCGCGGATGGTCAGCGGCAGCTCCGCCAGCTCGCGGGCGACCGGCAGCGTCGCCGGCGTGACCTTCGGCAGCACCTCGGCCATGTCGGCCTCGAACTCCGCGATCAGCGCGCGCTCCATCCGCCGCTCCGCCGTGCGCCCGAAAGGGTCAAGCGGCGTGCCGCGCAGCAGCTTCAGCCGGGCGAGCACACGGAAGGCGGGCAGCATCCAAGGGCCGAAGGCGCGCTTCTTCGGCCGCCCGTCGCTGGCCGTGCCCCCCATGAAGGGCGGCGCAAGATGGAAGACCGGACGCAGGTCGCCGTCGAAGGCCGCACGGGCCTTTTCCATCGTCGACAGATGCAGCCGCGCCACCTCGTATTCGTCCTTGTAGGCCAGCAGGTGATGATAGCCCTTGGCCACCGCCTCCCTCAGTTCCGGCGGCGCGCTCTCGACCAGCGCAAGGAAGCGCCGCGCCAGCCTGCGGCTCTGATATGCCTCCAGCCGCTTCGCGCGGTAAGCCACCGGATCGACCGGAGCAGCCGCCGCAGGCGCCAGCAGCCCCGAGGCCTCCGCCGGATGCAGCACCGCCCAGCGGCCCAGAGCGAAGGCGCGCGTATTCTGCTCCACCGCCGTGCCGTTCAGCGCGATGGCCTGCATAATCGCCGCCTCGCTCAGCGGGATCAGCCCGCGCTGCCAGGCCGCGCCGAAGACCATCATGTTGGAGTAGATCGAGTCGCCCATCAGCACCCGCGCCAGCTCCGAGGCGTCGAAGAAGGCCAGCCGGTCCTGCAACCGCGCTTCAAGCGACAGCTGCAAGCGGTCGGACGGAATGCGGAATTCGGTGTTGCGGGTGAACTCGCCGGTGACGATGTCATGGCTGTTGACCACCGCGCCGGTGCGGCCCGTGGTCATCAGGCCCAGCGTCTTCGCCCCCGCCGTCACCACCAGATCGCCGCCGATCACCGCATCCGCCTCGCCCACCGCGACGCGGATCGCGCTGATCTCGCCCGGGCTCGCCGCGATCCGGCAGTGGATATGCACCGCGCCGCCCTTCTGCGCGAGCCCGGCCATCTCCATCATCGCGGCGCCCTTGCCGTCGAGATGCGCCGCCATCGACAGGATCGCCCCCACCGTCACCACGCCGGTGCCGCCGACGCCGGTGATGACCACGTTATGCGTGCCGCGGATTTCGGGAAGCACGGGCGGCGGCAGGTCCGGCAGGTCGATCTGCGCGGTCGCCGCCTTCTTCGGCTTCGCGCCCTCCAACGTGACGAAGGAGGGGCAGAAGCCGGCGAGGCAGGAGAAATCCTTGTTGCAGGAGGATTGGTCGATGGCGCGCTTGCGGCCAAGCTCGGTCTCGACCGGCACGATCGAGACGCAGTTCGATTGCACGCCGCAATCGCCGCAGCCCTCGCAGACCTCGGTGTTGATGAAGACGCGCTTGTCGATGTCGGGGAAGGCGCCGCGCTTCCTGCGGCGGCGCTTTTCGGCGGCGCAGGTCTGCACGTAAACGATGGCCGACACTCCCTTGACCGTGCTCAGCTTTTTCTGGACATCCATCAGCTCTGCCCGCTCGTGCACCGCGATGCCCGGGGGGAAGGCCGCAAGATCCAGCCCCTCCTTCGCGTCATGCACCAACGCGATGGTTTCGACCCCCATCGCCTGGATCTCGCGCACGATCCGGTCGGCGGTCAGCCCGCCCTCGTTGGTCTGGCCGCCGGTCATGGCGACGGCGTCGTTGAACAGGATCTTGTAGGTGATGTTCGTCCCCGCCGCCAAGGCCGCGCGGATCGCCTGCACGCCGGAGTGGTTGTAGGTGCCGTCGCCGAGGTTCTGGAACACATGGGCGCGGGTGGAGAACGGCGCCTCGCCGATCCAGTTCGCACCCTCGCCGCCCATCTGGGTGAAGCCGGTGGTCTCGCGGTCCATCCACTGCACCATGTAGTGACAGCCGATACCGGCATAGGCGCGGCTGCCTTCCGGCAGACGGGTCGAGCTATTGTGCGGGCAGCCCGAGCAGAAATAGGGCAGCCGCGCCGCCATGTCCTTGGCATTGTCGGCCCGCCGCGCCTCGGCCAGCCGGGCCAGAGCGCCGCGCAGCGCATCCGTCCCGCGCCCCTCCTCGATCAGGATGGCGCCGAGTTTCTCGGCGATGCCGACGGGCTCCAGCGCGAACCTCGTCGGGAACAGCTCCTCGCCCCGGTCGGTCTGCCAGCCGTAGATCCGCCGCCCGCGACGGTCGTTGAAGATCGCCTCCTTGGCCTGCACCTCGATCAGCTTGCGCTTCTCCTCGACGCAGACGATCAGCTCCAGCCCTTCGGCCCAGTCGTGGAAGCCGCGGAAGTCCATCGGCCAGACCTGCCCGACCTTGTAGGTGGTGATCCCCAGCCGCTCCGCCTCGGTCTCGTTGATGCCCAGAAGCGCCAGCGCATGCACCAGATCGAGCCAGTTCTTGCCCGCCGCGACGAAGCCGATCTTCGCCCCGGGCCTGCCCCAGACCCGCCGGTCCATCCGGTTGGCATGGCTGAAGGCTTCGGCGGCAAAGCGCTTGTGGTCGATCATCCGCGCTTCCTGAGCGACGGGCGTGTCGCCCAGCCGGATGTTCAGCCCGCCCTCGGGCAGCTGGAAGTCGGGACGCAGGAAGGTCAGGCGATGCGGATCGCCATCGACCACCGCCGTCGCCTCCACCGTGTCCTTCATGGTCTTCAGCCCGACCCAGACCCCGGCGAAGCGCGACAGCGCCCAGCCGTAGAGCCCGAAGTCCATGACCTCCTGCACCCCGGCAGGGGACACGACCGGCATGTAGGCATCCACCATCGCCCAGTCCGACTGGTGCAGCGTGGTCGAGGACTCGCCGGTATGGTCGTCGCCCATCGCCATCAGCACGCCGCCGTGCCGCGACGAGCCCGCCATGTTGGCGTGGCGCATGACGTCGCCGGAGCGGTCCACCCCCGGGCCCTTGCCGTACCAGAGCGCGAAGACCCCGTCGAAGCGCCCCTCGCCGCGCAGCTCGGCCTGCTGGCTGCCCCAGACGGCGGTAGCGGCCAGATCCTCGTTCAGCCCCGGCTGGAACAGCACATCCGCCGCCTCCAGCTCGCGCTTCGCCCGCGCCATGGTCTGATCGACCGCCCCCAAGGGCGAGCCGCGATAACCGGTGACATAGCCCGCTGTATTGAGCCTCGCGGCCATGTCGCGCGCCTTCTGCATCAGCATCAGCCGCACCATGGCCTGCGTGCCGTTCAACAGAACCGGAGACTTGGCGAGATCGTAGCGGTCGGACAAAGACACATCCTGCCTGCTCATCATGCACCTCCCGTTGCTTTCAGAACATGGGACCAATGATAGGTCAAAATGGCTGACCTACAAAGCGCTTTGTCAGCTATGTTTCATTTGCAACTCTGCTATGCAGTCCCTAGATGAATGTTGCCGCCGCGTCGGCCCCTAACGGCGAAGAGTTACGATATGGATTGGGACAAGCTCAGAATCTTCCACTCGGTTGCGGATGCCGGGAGCCTCACCCATGCCGGCGAGACCCTGCACCTGTCGCAATCGGCGGTCAGCCGTCAGATCCGGGCGCTGGAAGAGAGCCTGAACGTCACGCTTTTCCACCGCCACGCGCGGGGGCTGATTCTCACCGAACAGGGCGAGTTGCTGTTCGACGCGACCAATGCGATGGTCAAGCGTCTGGATGCCGCAGCCGCCCGCATCCGCGACAGCGAGGACGAGGTCTTCGGCGAGTTGCGCATCACCACCACCACCGGCTTCGGCACGCTCTGGCTGGCGCCGCGGCTCACCTCGCTCTACCGCAAGTATCCGGCGCTGAAGATCGACCTCATGCTGGAAGAGCGCGTACTGGACCTGCCGATGCGCGAGGCCGATGTGGCGATCCGCATGAAGGAGCCGTCGCAGGCCGACCTGATCCGCAAGCGGCTGATGAACATCCGCATGCGGCTCTACGCCTCGGCCGATTATCTGGCCGAGCATGGCACGCCGCAGCGCATGGAGGATTTCTCGCAGCACCGGCTGATCTGCCAGCATGCCGGCGCGCCGCAGGTGGCGGCGGGCGCCCTGCTGGTGCAGGAGCTGATGAGCCACGACATCCCGTCGATGCTGACGGTGAACAACTATTTCGGCGTGCTGCAGGGGGTGCTGAACAGCCTCGGCATCGGCGTGCTGCCGGATTACAACGCCGTGGCCTTCCCCAACCTCGTGCGGGTGCTGCCCGATGTCGAGTCGGGCGATGTGCCGGTGTTCCTCGCCTATCCCGAGGAATTGCGGCACTCCAAACGGGTCGCCGCCTTCCGCGAATTCGTCACGGAAGAGATCTTCAACTACCGCAAGAGCCAGCAGGGCTGAGGCTGAGCCTCCCAAGGCTGGCCAGAATGGATGCCCGCGCGACGGGCATCCGTTTGATTTGCTTGACGTAAATCTATCCCGGACATGCAGATATGCACGGCGCGCATAGCCGCCATGATCATATCGCGACAACAATCGCCTTGAACGCGTCGTGCCCCAAGCCTAAATCCCACCGTGAAGGCAGTGATTGAGGTTTCTCTTGCTGTCTTCATACCTCCCTGTTGGACTTGGGCCGAGCTTCTGCTCGGCCTTTTTTTGTTTTTGCGCGTCGATTTTCGAACTGCCCGCGGATTGACCGCCGATCCGCCCGTTTCGCGCGCAAAGGATGCGCGACGCGGATCGCGGCCCGACGCACCTGCCCGCAGAGCCCGAAAAAACTTGGGGCTTTCCCCAAGCCACCACCTTCCCCTGTCCCCGCCCATGTCCTAGAACGCGCGCGAGCCCATCCGCGATGGCCCAGAGCGAAGGATAGCGTCATGACCGAGCCCGACATCACCCCCGAGCTGATCGCGGCCCACGGGTTGAAGCCCGATGAATACGAACGTCTCCTCGGCATCATCGGCCGCGAGCCGACCTTCACCGAGCTCGGCATCTTCTCGGCGATGTGGAACGAGCACTGCTCCTACAAGTCGTCGAAGAAATGGCTGCGCACCCTGCCCACCACCGGGCCTCAGGTGATCTGCGGACCGGGCGAGAATGCGGGCGTGGTCGATATCGGCGACGGTCAGGCGGTCATCTTCAAGATGGAGAGCCACAACCACCCCTCCTACATCGAACCGCATCAGGGCGCCGCGACCGGCGTCGGCGGCATCCTGCGCGACGTCTTCACCATGGGCGCGCGCCCCATCGCGGCGATGAACGCGCTGAGCTTCGGCCTGCCCTCGCACCCGAAGACCGCGCATCTGGTGAAGGGCGTCGTCGAGGGCGTCGGCGGCTATGGCAATGCCTTCGGCGTGCCGACCGTCGGCGGCGAGGTGCGGTTCCACCGCAGCTACAACGGCAACTGTCTGGTCAACGCCTTCGCCGCTGGCCTCGCGGATGCCGACAAGATCTTCTACTCCGTCGCCTCGGGCGTCGGCATGCCGGTGGTCTATCTCGGCGCCAAGACCGGGCGCGACGGCGTCGGCGGCGCGACCATGGCCTCGGCGGAGTTCGACGACACCATCGAGGAGAAGCGCCCGACGGTGCAGGTCGGCGACCCCTTCACCGAGAAGCGCCTGCTCGAGGCCTGTCTCGAGCTGATGGCCTCGGGCGCCGTCATCTCGATCCAGGACATGGGCGCGGCGGGTCTGACCTGCTCGGCGGTGGAGATGGGCGACAAGGGCGATCTCGGCATCAAGCTGCAGCTCGACGCCGTGCCGCAGCGCGAGTCGAACATGACCGCCTACGAGATGATGCTGTCGGAGAGCCAGGAACGGATGCTCATGGTGCTGAAGCCCGAGAAGGAGGCCGAAGCGCGGGCGATCTTCGTGAAATGGGATCTCGACTTCGCCATCGTCGGCGAGACCATCCCGGAAGACCGTTTCCTCATCCTGCACGGCAACGAGATCAAGGCCGACTTGCCGCTGAAGGCCCTGTCGGGCACCGCGCCGGAATATGACCGGCCGTGGGTGGAAACTCCGAAAGCCGCGGCGCTGACCGATGCGCCAGAGGTCGATCCCATCGAGGGCCTGCGCGCGCTGATCGGCGCGCCGAGCTACGCCCACAAGGCCTGGGTTTACGAGCAGTATGACAGCATGGTGATGGCCGACACCGTCCGCGCGCCGGGCCTCGGTGCCGGCGTGGTGCGGGTGCATGGCACGGGCAAGGCGCTGGCCTTCACCTCCGACGTGACCCCGCGCTACGTCAAGGCCAACCCCTTCGAGGGCGGCAAGCAGGCGGTGGCCGAAGCCTACCGCAACCTCAGCGCCGTGGGCGCCCTGCCGCTCGCCACCACCGACAACCTGAACTTCGGCAACCCCGAGAAGCCCGAGATCATGGGCCAGTTGGTCGGGGCCATCAAGGGCATCGGCGAGGCCTGCCGCGCGCTCGACTTCCCCATCGTCTCGGGCAACGTCTCGCTCTACAACGAGACCGACGGCACGGGCATCCTGCCCACCCCGACGATCGGCGCGGTGGGGCTGCTCTCCAGCCTCGACGAGCTGATCTCGGGCCTGCCGACCGAAGGCTGCCTCGCGCTGGTGATCGGCGAGACCGCGGGCCACCTCGGCCAGTCGGCGCTTCTGGCCGAGATGTTCGACCGCGAAGAGGGCGATGCCCCGACGGTCGATCTGGCCGCCGAACGCAAGCATGGCGAGTTCCTCCGCGCCAACCGGGAAAAGTTGACAGCCGCAACCGATCTCGCCGATGGCGGGCTGGCGCTGGCCGCCTTCGAGATGGCCGAGGCCGCAGGGCTCGGGGTCGCTCTCGACGCTGCCGACACGGCGACGCTCTTCGGCGAGGATCAGGCGCGCTATCTGGTGGCCTGCACCGAGGCCCAGGCTCAGGCGCTGGAGGCTGCGGCGGCTGCGGCGGGCGTTCCGCTGTCCCGCGTCGGGCGCTTCGGCAGCGACAGCGTGAGCTTCGGCGGCAAGAGCGCCCCGCTCGCCGATCTCTCCGGCCTCTACCGCTCGGCCTTCGAGGCGGCGGTCGGCTGATGCTGCGTCGGGCGGAGACGGCGGAGCTTGCCGCCATCGCCGCCCTGATCGCCCGGCATCCGATGCAGCTCCTCGCCATGGGCGAGGACTGGCTGGCCGAGATCGCCGCCGATCCGGCCAACCGGGTGATGGTCTGGGACAGGGACGGCTTCGCCGGTTTCGCCATAATCGAGACCGCCTATCCGCAGGTGCTCACCCTGCCGAACCTCGCCGTCACCAAGGCTGGCGAGGGCCGCTCCCTGATCGCGGCGGTGCTGGAACTGGCTTTCGCGGAGATGGGCGCGCACCGGCTGTTCCTCGACACGGTCTTCGACAACCAGCGCGCCCTCGAAGCCTTCCGCCGGGCGGGCTTCACCGAGGAGGGCCGCTTACGCCAGTGCTGGCTGCGCCCCGACGGGCTCTGGGCCGATTGCATCGGCATGGCGATCCTGCGCGACGAATGGGCCCGCAAGCGGTCCGGAGACGCGGCTGCGCTTGCACCGTAGCAACACCGGGATTACATCTGGGGCGACAGAGATCGCACAGGACATCCCATGCCCATTGAAGCCCGTGACATTGAAAACCTGATCCGGGGCAGCTTCCCTCAGGCAAAGATCACCATCACCGATCTGGCGGGCGACGGCAATCACTGGGCCGCCGAGGTGATCGACGAAAGCTTCAAGGGCATGAACCGCGTCCAGCAGCAACGCGCGGTCTATGCCTCGCTGAAGGGCAAGATGGACGGCCCGAACGGCGATCTGCACGCGCTGGCGCTGACCACCAAGGCGCCCGAGTGAAACACCGCAGGCCAGAGCCCTGCCACCGAAAGGACTTCCGATGACCACGACCACAGCCGAAGACCAGATCCGCGACACGGTCGCCAAGAACGACGTCGTGCTGTTCATGAAGGGCACCAAGGCGATGCCGCAATGCGGCTTCTCCAGCCGCGTCGCCGGCGTGTTGAACTTCATGGGCGTCGAGTATGCCGATGTGAACGTGCTGGCCGATGCCGAAATCCGTCAGGGCATCAAGGATTTCTCCGACTGGCCGACCATCCCGCAGCTCTACGTGAAGGGCGAATTCGTCGGCGGTTGCGACATCGTCACCGAGATGACCCTCTCGGGCGAGCTCGACCAGCTGTTCGAGGCCAAGGGCGTCACCTATGACAAGGCCGCCGCCGACAAGATCCGCGAAGCCAACGCCTGAGCGACGCCGAACCTTTAAGCGCAGGCGGCCGCCGCCTGCGCTTTCCGCCTCCCTTCTGGGCAGCGCGACCTTGAGACGCAGAGCGGGAGCGGACGGCCTTCCCCCGCGCCGCGAAATCGGTTAATCGCAGACATTCCTTTCAGTCAGATTGCCGGCACGCCCGACATTCCCCATCGGGATACCCCTCATGGCCTCCTCCCTCCTCCGCAGTGCGCACGTGCTTGGCGCGCTTTCCTCGGTCGGCCCCTTCGCCATCGACATGTATCTGCCCGCCCTGCCCGCCATCGGCGCCGATCTGGGCAGCTCGGTCACCGCGATGCAGAGCACGATCACCGCCTATTTCCTCGCCTTCGGCGTGGCGCAGCTGGTCTACGGGCCCTGGGCCGATCAGGCTGGGCGGCGGTTGCCGCTTTATGTCGGGCTCGCGATCTTCTTCCTCGGGTCGGTGGTCTGCACGCTGGCGGGCTCGGCCGAGATGCTGCTGGCCGGGCGCTTCGTGCAGGGGCTCGGCGGCGCGGCGGTCATGGTGGTGCCGCGCGCCATCATCCGCGACCTGCACACCGGGCACGAGGCGACGCGGCTGATGGCGGCGATCATGCTGGTGATCTCGGTCTCGCCGATGCTGGCGCCGCTGGCGGGCGCGGGGCTGATCGCGGTGGCCGACTGGCGCGCGATCTTCGCCGTGCTCAGCCTCGGCGCGCTGGCGAGCCTCGTCATGACCCGCTTCGCCCTGCGCGAGACCCTGCCGCCCGAGGCGCGTCAGCCGGTGCGGCCCCGCGCGTTGCTGGCGGCGGCGCGGATGCTGCTCGGCCATCGCAGCTTTCTCGGCCTGACCCTGCTCGGCGGCTTCGGCATGGCGAGCTTCTTCGTCTTCATCGCCTCGGCCTCCTTCGTCTATACCGAGCAGTTCGGCATGTCGCCCACCGGCTTCTCGCTGGCCTTCGCAGTCAATGCGATCGGCTTCTTCGGCGCCTCGCAGATGGCCGCCGGTCTCGGGCTGCGCTTCGGCGCGGTGCCGGTGGTGCTGGCGGCGGCGGCGGGCTTCGCCGCCTCGACCGTGGCGCTCTTCGCGTTGGCGCTCATGGGCCTTGCCTCGCTGCCGGTGGTGATGGCCGGGCTCTTCGTCGCCAATGGCTTCCTCGGGCTGGTGATCCCGACGACGATGGTGCTGGCGCTGGAGGAGCATGGCGAGCATGCGGGCCTCGCCTCCTCGCTGGGCGGAACGCTGCAGATGCTGGTCGGCGGCGCGATGATCGTGCTGACCGGGCCGTTCTTCGACGGCAGCGTGGTGCCGATGCTGGGCGCCATCGCCGTCTGCGGCGTCATGGCCTTCGCGCTGAGCCGGATCGTGGTGCCGCGTCAGGCGGCGCTGGCCTGAAGCCCGGCCAGCGCCTCGTCCAGCACCTCGAGTCCCGCCCCCGGGCGCGACGCCCCTTCCGAGAGCACCCGCCGCCAGAGCCGCGCCCCGGGCCGCCCGGTGAAGAGGCCGAGCATGTGGCGGGTGATCTGGTGCAACCGCCCCCCCGCCGCCAGATGCGCGGCGATATAGGGCCGCATCGCCTCCACCACCTGCCAGACATCGCGCGCGGGCGCCTCGCCCCAGAGCCGGTCGGCGTCGATGAGCACCTCGGGGTCGTTGTAGGCGGCGCGGCCCAGCATCACCCCGTCGAGCCCCTGCGCCAGCAGCGCCTCGGCCTGCGCAAGGCTGGTGACTCCTCCGTTCAGGCAGATGGTGAATTCGGGAAAGCGCCGCTTCATCGCCACCACCAGCGGGTAGTCGAGCGGCGGGATCTCGCGGTTCTCCTTCGGGCTCAACCCCTGCAGCCAGGCCTTGCGGGCATGGATCACGAAATGCGACACTCCCGCCGCGGCGACTGTCTCCAGAAAGGCCGGCAGCACCTCTTCCGGCAGCTGGTCGTCCACCCCGATCCGGCATTTCACCGTCACCGGCACATCGGCCTCGGCGATCATCGCCGCGACGCAATCGGCGACCAGCGCCGGCCGCTCCATCAGCACCGCGCCGAAACAGCCCGACTGCACCCGGTCCGAGGGGCAGCCGACATTGAGGTTGATCTCGTCATAGCCGAAGGGCCGGGCCAGCCGCACCGCCGCCGCCAGCTCCGCCGGATCGGAACCGCCGAGCTGCAGCGCCACCGGATGCTCGACCTCGGAATAGCCCAGCAGCCGCTCGCGCGGCCCATGCACCACCGCAGGCGCCGTCACCATCTCGGTATAAAGCATCGCCCGCCGCGTCATCAGCCGGTGGAACACGCGGCAGTGGCGGTCGGTCCAGTCCATCATGGGCGCGACGGAGAGGCGGTGGGCGGGGTGTTGCGTCATGCTGTCGTCAACCGTTGCAAGGCGCCCGAGGGGGCGGGTCCGCCCCCAGATAGCATCCTTTGCCGGCGGTTTCGAGGCCCGCCCTAACCAGACGCACCCGCCTCAGGCGTCCAGCTCGGCGTCCCAGTAGAGGTAGTCGAGCCAGCTGTCGTGCAGGTGGTTCGGCGGGAAGCGGCGGCCGAGGTTCTGCATCTCCTCGGCGGTCGGGCGGCGCGGCGGTTGGGCGAGGCGCAGGCCGGATTGCCGAAGCGTCTTCGAGCCCTTGCGCAGGTTGCAGGGCGAGCAGGCGGCGACGACGTTTTCCCAGGAGGTGATGCCGCCCCGGGCGCGGGGCAGCACGTGGTCGAAGGTCAGGTCGCCGCGCGCGCCGCAATACTGGCAGCAGAACTGGTCGCGCAGGAAAAGATTGAAGCGCGTGAAGGCCACGCGCTTCTGCGGTTTCACGAAATCCTTCAGCACCACGACGGAGGGTATCCGGATCTCCGCCCGCTGGCTGCGCACCACCTGGTCATATTCCGCCACGATGGTCACCCGGTCGAGAAAGGCGGCCTTGATCGCCTCCTGCCAGGGCCAGAGCGACAGCGGATAATAGGACAAGGGCCGGTAGTCGGCATTCAGCACGAGCGCCGGATACTGTTTCAGCGCGGCTGGTTCGCGCACGAAAGTTGTTCTGAAATCGCCGTCCATCCGTGAGTGACTCCGTCCTCGTCCCGTCTGCCGGTCATCGGCACCGAGACGGGGAGCCCCGCCCCGGTCATGTGAAAACTATATATGGCGTTCGGCGCCTGACAAGCCCCGCGATCTGCGATGCGGCGCCGAGGCCCTTGTGCCAGCTAACGGTCACAGCCATGTGACGCCTTTTGCGCCGTCACGTCCAGCGTCTCGTCCAGCCCGGCCTGCCGTCCGCGGGGCCATCGAGGCCCCCCGGACGGTATTGCCATGGACGGATCGCCGGAGGGACGCGCCCGAAGCGGGTGTCGGTGCCTCCGGCGGGGATATTTTCACAAGGTGAAGCGGCTCAGCCGAGACGTTCCTTGAGGAAGGCCAGCGCCACCGAGAGGCCGTCGGGCGAGATGCCGTGGCCCGTGCCCTTCATGACATGGCCGTAGGTGGTGAAGCCGGCGGCGGTCAGGGCATTGCCTGCGAGGCCCATGTCGGCGAAGGGCACCACCTCGTCGGCGTCGCCGTGGATCAGCAGGACCGGCGGTTTGGAGCGGGCTTCGGTTGCCAGCCGTTCGGGAGCGAGCAGGCGGCCGGAGAAGGCGACGATGCCGGCGATCGGGTCGGCGCGGCGCGGGGCGACGTGCAGCGCCATCATCGTGCCCTGCGAAAAGCCGACGAGGGCCAGCGCCTCGGGGGCGAGGCCTTCCTTGGCCAGCTGCGCGTCGAGGAAGGCGTCGAGATCGGCGGCGGCCTGAAGGAGACCCGCTTCGGCGAGCGCCTCGGAGGAGCCGTCGAGCCAGGGGATCGGGAACCACTGCCGGCCGAAGCCATTGGCCCGGCAGGGCTCGGGCGCGTCGGGGGCGAGGAAGACCGTGTCGGGCAGATGCTGCGCCAGAGGCTCGGCCAGCCCCAGAAGGTCGGCGCCATCCGCGCCATAGCCGTGCAGGAAGACCCCAAGGCTCTTCGCCTTGCCCGAGGCGGCCGGAATCCGGCCGGTGGTGAGCGTGCGTGTCATCTGATCCCTTCCCGTGCCTTTGCCACCCGGTAATAGGCCCAGAGCAGCCGGGCCGCAACGCCCCGCCAGGGGTGCCAGTCCTCGGCCATCGTGGCGAGGCTGCGCTCCGAGGGCCGCGCCCCGAGGTCGAAGAGGATCCGCGCGGCCTCCTGCAGCGCCAGATCTCCGGCGGCGAAGACATCGGCGCGGCCGAGGGCGAAGAGGGCGTAGATCTCGGCGGTCCAGCGGCCGATGCCGGGCAGCGCCACCAGCTCGGCGATCAGCGCCTCGTCGGGGAGGCTACGCAGCGCGCTGTAGTCGAGCGTCGCTCCGGCCAGCGCCCGGGCGTAACGCAGCTTCGGGCGGGAGAGGCCGCAGCCGCGCAGATCGTCGTCGCTGGCGGCGGCGACGGCCTCGGGGGTGACGAGGCCTGCGGCGGCCATGCGGCCCCAGATCGCGGCGGCGGAGGCGGTGGAGACCTGCTGGCTGACGATGGCCGAGAGGAGTTCGGCAAAGCCGTCGGGACGGCGGCGCAGCGGCAGCGGGCCGGTGAGCGCATAGGCTTCGGCCAGCCGCGGGTGGCGCGCGGCGAGCCAGTCGGCGCCCTCGGCGACGCAGGCGTCGGTCTCGATGATGCGGCCGGTCATGTGTCCCTCCTGACGCGAGGCTAGCCGCCCTGGCCCGCCGCCGCCAGAGCGCGCGGATTCCGCTTGCAGGACTTCGCTCGCCCGGCCTAGGTCAGTGCCATGACCGCTTCCCCCGCCCTCCCCGCCTCCGATCCCCGTTCGCGCCGCAATGTCTGGGTGCTGGTCGCCGCGCAGGCGGTGCTCGGCTCGCAGATGTCGATGGTGTTCATCGTCGCCGGGCTGGCGGGGCAGTCGCTTGCCTCCAACATCTGCTGGGCGACGCTGCCGATTTCGCTGACGGTGATCGGCTCGATGCTGGCGGCGACGCCGCTATCGGCGGTGATGCAGCGTTTCGGGCGGCGGACGGGCTTCGTGATCGGGGCGGTGGCGGGGATGATCGGCGCGGCGATCGGGGCCTATGGGCTGATGCTCGGGTCGTTTCCGGTCTTCCTGATCGGCTCGCTCTTCACCGGGGTCTACATGTCGGCCCAGGGGTTCTACCGCTTTGCCGCCGCCGATACCGCGTCGGAGGCGTTCCGGCCGAAGGCGATCTCCTATGTCATGGCCGGGGGGCTTCTGTCGGCCATCCTCGGGCCGCAGCTCGTCAAGCTGACGGCGGAGGCGATGGTGGTGCCGTTCATGGGCACCTATCTGGCGGCGATCGGGCTGAACTTCTTCGGCGTCTTCCTCTTCGCCCTGCTCGACATCCCGAAGCCGCGGCCTCCGGCCCCGGGGGCGGCGCTGGGGCGGTCACGGATGGAGTTGCTGCGCGAGCCGAGGATCGCGGTGGCGATGATCTGCGCCACGGTTTCCTACGCGCTGATGAACCTCGTGATGACCTCCTCGCCGCTGGCGGTGGTGGGCTGCGGGTTCGAGACCGGGGATGCGGCGAATGTGGTCACGGCGCATGTTCTGGCGATGTATGGGCCGAGCTTCTTCACCGGGCATATCATCGCCCGGATCGGGGTGGAGAAGGTGGTGGCGCTGGGGCTGGTCATTCTGGCGGGATCGGGGGCGGTGGCCCTCTCCGGCGTGGAGCTCGAGCATTTCTTCGGGGCGCTGATCCTGCTGGGGCTCGGCTGGAACTTCGGATTCATCGGGGCCACGACGATGCTGGCCTCGGCCCATGCCCCGGAGGAGCGGGGCCGGGTGCAGGGGTTGAACGATTTCATCGTCTTCGGCGGGGTGACGCTGGCCTCGTTCAGCTCGGGCGGGCTGATGAACTGTTCCGGCGGGACGGTTCAGGCGGGCTGGGCGGCGGTCAATCTGGCGATGCTGCCCTTCCTCGTGCTGGCCGGAGGGGCGCTGATCTGGCTGGCGCTGCGCCCGAAGGAGGCGTGATTTTCACGCGTGAAAATCAGGGAAAGCCGTTGATTTAGAACGATTTTCCCGGCCCCGTTCAGGAAATCTTAACCCTTCAGATCCGCCCCGTCGCTGCAGACCACAGGAGCCGCCCGCGGCGGGAGAATTCCGACAGGTGCAGCGTGCCGTCGGCCACCCTTCCCGGCTCGGCGGCGGCGAGACGCAGGAGCGCGCCCGTCTGCCACGCGGGCAGGATCGCCGGGCGCAGGCCTGCGGGAAGCCTCGCCGCCCTGCCCTCGTTCAGCAGCGTCAGGCCGCGCCGCGCCAGCGCCGCCACCGCCTCGCGCCGCCCGTCGGGCAGCGGCAGGCGGCCGCGCGCCTCGAGCTCCGGCACGGCGCGCAGCCAAGCCACCAGACCCGAGGCCCAGCCGATGGCGCGCAGCGCCGCTTCGTGATCGGGCGCAGCCCCCAAGGCCAGACCCGAGAGCCACATCAGCCCGCCCGCCGTGGCGTCGAGATGCGCGGCGAAGGCGGCCTCGTCGGCGAAGGGCTCGCGGTAGATGTCCCAGCGCCGCGCCTCCACCACACGGTCGAGCACCGGCACCGGCAACCGCGCGACGCGGATCACCTCGGCCAGCGGGGCCGCCACCTCATGCGCCCGCGCCCTGCCCTCCGCCGCCTCTTCCACCGCGTCGCGCCAGAATTGCAGCCGCATCTCGGCGATCATCGGCTCCTTGGTGAGCCATGGCGCGCGGGCGGCCTCGAGGTTGAAGGCGTAGAGCGGGAAGAGCCGCGCCCGCGCGGGGGGCGGACTGGCCATGGTGGCGGCGAAACGGTCGGGATCGCCGCGTTCGACCAGAGCGGCGCAGGCCTCGAGCGTCATAGCGGTTCGCAGACCACCTGAAGATAGCCGTAGTCCCCACCATGCGCGTGGCGCAGCAGGACTTCCTTCTCCTCCTCGTCGAGCGCCAGTTGCAGCGCGGGCTCGGCCTCGCTGCGCAGCGCCTCGATCCGGGCGGCGAGCGGCTGGAGATAGGCATCCCAGCCGGCTTCGGGCAGCCAGCGGCTGGCGATCACCCGGTAGCCCGCGGCGGCGACCTGCTGCAGCACGCCGTCGCGGTCGGTCATCGCCGGGTAGGACTGCCAGAAGCTCCGGGCCTCGGGCGACGGGTTGTCGACCGCCCAGGCGAGTTGCGAGAAGGCGACGCGGCCGCCCTCCTTCAGATGCGGGCGCCAGGCCTGCAGACCTTCGGTGACGCCGAGGAAATAGAGCGACCCGGCGGACCAGATCAGATCGAAGACGCCTTCGGGGTCGGCCATGTCGCCCGGGATCGCCAACACCCGCGCATCGACGGCATGGCGCGAGGCCAGCCGGTCGATATAGGGCTGGTGCAGATCCATCGCCACGACCTGACCTTCGGGCACAGCCTCGAGCAGACCCTCGATATCGGCGCCCGGGCCGCAGCCCGCATCGAGCACCCGCGCATCCCGCGCGACCTCCGCCGCCGCCATCGCCCAGTCGAGGCTTTCACGGGTGCCGGGGCCCTCGCGGTCCAGACCGGAATGCAGGGTGAAGAAGGCGTCTTCGGGGGTCACGTCTCATCCTTTCCTGTGTCACGGATCAACTTCCAGTTGATCGCGTCGAGCAATGCCTCGAAGGAGGCATCGACGATGTTGGGCGAGACACCCACGGTGGACCAGCGGCGGCCCTGGCTGTCTTCGCTGTCTATGATAACGCGCGTCACAGCCTCGGTTCCGCCCTGGGTGATGCGGACCTTGAAATCGACGAGGTGCATGTCGTCGATGATGCTCTGCCAGGGGCCGAGATCCTTGGCGAGCGCCTTGGCCAAGGCGTTGACCGGACCGCGGTCGGTGCCGGCCTCGTCGAGGCTTTCGGAGACCGAGAGCACGCGCTTGCCGTCGATCAGCACCACGACGACCGCTTCGGAGAGGGTCATCATGCCGGCGCCGCTGCGGCGGCGCTCGACGGTGACGCGGTAGCGCTTCACCTCGAAGAACTGCGGCAGCTGGCCGAGCTCGGCGCGGGCGATCAGCTCGAAGCTGGCCTGAGCGGAATCATAGGCATAGCCCTGATCCTCGCGCGCCTTCACCACCTCGAGGATGCGGCCGAGGCGCGGATCGCCGGGGGCGACGGTGAGGCCGGCGGCGGTCAGCCGGGCGCGCAGGTTCGACTGGCCGGCCTGATTGCTCATCGGGATGACGCGGGCGTTGCCGACGAGGCCGGGCTCGATATGTTCGTAGGTGGTCGGGTCCTTCAGGATGGCGCTGGCATGCAGCCCCGCCTTGTGGGCGAAGGCCGAGGCGCCGACATAGGCGGCGGCGCGGCGCGGCACCCGGTTCAGGATGTCGTCCAGCATGCGGCTGGTGCGGGTGATGCCCTTCAGCGCCTCGCGGGTGACGCCCGTGTCGAAGCGGGTGGCGTAGGGCTGTTTCAGCAGCAGCGTCGGGATCAGCGTGGTGAGATTGGCGTTGCCGCAGCGCTCGCCCAGACCGTTCAGCGTGCCCTGCACCTGCCGCGCGCCCGCGTCGATGGCGGCGAGCGACCCGGCCACGGCATTGCCGGTATCGTCATGGCAATGGATGCCGAGGTGATCGCCGGGGATGCCCGCGGCGATGACCTCGGCGGTGATGCGGCCGATGTCGGCGGGCATCGTGCCGCCGTTGGTGTCGCAGAGCACGACCCAGCGCGCGCCTTCGCCTACGGCGGCGCGCAGGCAGTCGAGCGCATAGGAGGGGTTGGCGCGGTAGCCGTCGAAGAAATGCTCGGCATCGAGCAGCGCCTCGCGGCCCTTGGCGACGACATGCGCGACCGAGGCGCGGATCGCCTCGAGGTTCTCCTCCAGCATGACGCCGAGGGCGGTGGTGACGTGGAACTCATGCGTCTTGCCGACGAGGCAGACCACGGGGGTTCCGGCATCGAGCACCGCCGCCAGCACGTCGTCATTCTCGGCCGAGCGCCCGGCGCGCTTGGTCATGCCGAAGGCGGCGAGCCGGGCGGTGAGGGCGGGCGCCTGGGCGAAGAACTCGCTGTCGGTGGGGTTGGCGCCGGGCCAGCCGCCCTCGACGTAATCGACGCCGAGCGCATCGAGCGCCAGCGCGATCTGCCGTTTCTCGGCGGTGGAGAACTGCACGCCCTGGGTCTGCTGCCCGTCGCGCAGGGTGGTGTCGTAGAGGTAGAGGCGTTGCTTCGCCTCCGCTTCGGGCAGGCCCCCGTCTTCCTCTCCGCCCGCGCTCACGCCAGCCCCTCCAGCTTCGCCGGGTCGAAGCCGGGCCCGAGCCGCCAGGTGACGCCGGTGGGGGAATCCATGATCACCACCCCCGCCGCGGCGATGCCGTCGCGCAGCGCGTCGGCGCGGGCGAAGTCGCGCGCCTGCCGCGCGTCGGCGCGGGCCTGCAGCAGCGCGTCGATGCGGTCGGAAATCTCCGAGGTCGAGTTGATCCAGTCGCCCATGTCATCCTCCAGCAGTCCCAAAAGCGCCGCCGAGGCCTTCAGCCCCGCGGCGTCGCCGGCCCCGGCCAGCGCGTGCAGCGCGGCGATGGCGCCGGCGGTGTTCAGATCGTCCGACAGCGCCTCGAGGACCGCGGCAGCCGGGCTCGGCGCGGGTTCGATGCCCGCGACGAGACCGCGCCACCGGCGCAGCGCCGCCTCGGCCTGTTCGGCCTTCTCCGCCGTCCAGTCCATCGGCTTGCCGTAATGCGTGCCGAGATAGACCATGCGGATCACCTCGCCCGGGTAGCCCTGGTCCAGGAGGTCGCGCACGGTGAAGAAGTTGCCGAGCGATTTCGACATCTTCCGGCCCTCGACCAGCAGCATCTCGTTGTGCATCCAGACCCTGGCGAAGCCGCCCTCGGGATGGGCGCAGCAGCTCTGGGCTATTTCATTCTCGTGATGCGGGAATTGCAGGTCGATGCCGCCGGCATGGATGTCGAAGCTCTCGCCCAGGAGCTCATAGGCCATGGCCGAGCATTCGATATGCCAGCCGGGGCGGCCGCGGCCCCAGGGCGAATCCCAGCCGGGCAGCTCGTCCGAGGAAGGTTTCCACAGCACGAAATCCATCGGGTCGCGCTTGTAGGGCGCGACCTCGACCCGGGCCCCGGCGATCATGTCATCGACCGAGCGGCCGGAGAGCGCGCCATAGTCGGCATAGCTGCGCACGTCGAACAGCACATGGCCCTCGGCCTCGTAGGCATGGCCCTTGGCGATCAGGTCGGCGATCATCGCGACCATCGCGCCGATCCATTCGGTGGCGCGCGGCTCGTGGCTGGGGCGCAGCGCGCCGAGCGCGTCCATGTCGGCATGGTACCAGCCGATGGTCTCGTCGGTGCGCTCGCGGATCAGCGCCTCCAGCGGGCGCGGGTCGCCGGAGTCGCGCCTTGCCTGCGCGGCGGCGTTGATCTTGTCGTCGACGTCGGTGAAGTTGCGCACATAGGTGACATGCTCCGCGCCATAGACATGGCGCAGCAGGCGGAACAGCACGTCGAAGACCACCACCGGGCGGCCGTTGCCGAGATGGGCGCGGTCATAGACCGTCGGGCCGCAGACATAGAGCCGCACGTTCTGCGGATCGAGCGGGGTGAACGGCTCTTTCTGGCGGGTTCTGGTATTCGTCAGGCGGATCATGGACATGGCCCCTCGCGAGCGGTTGCGCCGCCGGGCTTCTCAGATCACGCTTGGGAGAACGTCAGAGAGCAGCCCGCGACCGAAGTCAGCAGGTAATGGTACCGCAGATGATGCAGATGCTCTTCATGACGAGGGTGTTAGCAGGCGGCTCCGAGTCTGCCAAGCGGCAATCTGCGGCAGGGGCGGTCATGAAAAACGGGGCGCATCGCTGCGCCCCGTTTCCCGTCCGAGGTGGAAGCCTCAGAAGTTGTACGAGACTTTCGCTTTCACGGTCGTCGCGTCGACGTCGATGTTCTGATCGTCGAAGTCGTCGAACTCGTGCTTCAGGATCTCGCCGCCGACAGTCCAGGTGTCGGTCACGGCGTAGTCCATGCCGATGCCGTAGAAGTTGCCATTGTCGGAGTAGTCCGTGCCGCCCAGCGAGACGTCGGCATAGGCTTTACCGGCGGTGACGTAGAGCAGGCTGCGGCCGAGATCGGCGCCGGCCATCAGCTTGATGCGGGCGACGTTGTCGAGTTCGCCCGAATTGCCGAGGTCGTCTTCGAGGTCGATGTTGCTGAAGTCGTAGTCGAGTTCGCCGCCGAGAACCATGCGACCGAAGTCGTGACGGTAGCCGGCATGCACGCCGCCGAGGGCGCCGTCGCCGTCGACGTCGGAGCTGATGTCGCCATAGCCGAGCTGGGCGCCGGCGTAGAAGCCGCCCCAGTCAGCGGATTGGGCGACGACGACCGGCGCCGGAGCGGCAACCATCGGTTCGGGAGCGATCTCGACCGGGCCGCCAGCGAAGGCGGGAGCGGCCAGAAGGCCACCGAGAGCAAGAACTGCAATGCGTTTCATAATCTGTCTCCATCGTTGCGCCGGGATGCCGCCTGCGTCCCGCGGCTTGCCCGGCATTCTTTGACAGGTTTAACCTGTTCTGCGGAGATAGGCCTGTGCGGCCCCGGGGGGAAGACGGTCTCACGGCGAGGTGAATAAATCCGCCGAGCCATAGGCCAAAACCAGCCGACGGCTGTCACGATCCCGCAATCATGCGCCGGCCTTCTCCTCCAAGGCAAGCCATTCTTCCTCCGCCGCCTGCAATTGCGCCTGACGCTCGGCCATGGCCTCGGTCGCCTTGCGGAATTTCACCGGGTCGCGGGTGAAGAGATCGGTGGCCGACATCAGCTCGGTCAGCTTGGCGATCTCGGCCTCGATCCTGGCGATCAGCCCCGGCAGCGCCTCCAAGCGCTTGCGCTCGGTGAAGGAGAGGGCGTCGGCGGTGCGGCGCGGCTCGGGTTTCGCAGTCGGCTGGGCGGCGGAAGGTTGGGCGGCCGGCGCCGCGGGGCGCGCCGGCGCCTCCGGCTCGGGCGCGGCGCGCTGCGACTGGTAGTCGGACCAGCCGCCGGGATAGGCCATGGCCCGGCCGTCGCCCTCCATGGCGATGGTGGTGGTGGCGACGCGGTCGATGAAATCGCGGTCGTGGCTGACCAGCAGCACCGTGCCGTCATAATCGCCGAGGATGTCCTGCAAGAGGTCCAGCGTCTCGACGTCGAGGTCGTTGGTCGGTTCATCGAGGATCAGCAGGTTCGATTCGCGCGCCATGATGCGGGCAAGGAGCAGCCGCGCCTTCTCGCCGCCCGAGAGCGAGCGCACCGGGGCGCGCATCTGGCGCTCGTCGAAGAGGAAGTCCTTGAGATAGCCCACCACATGCCGCGGCGTGCCGCGCACCATGACCTGATCCTGCTGACCCGAGACGCGCATTGCCGGGTCGCTGGTCATGTTGTCCCAGAGGCTGGCGTCGGGATCGAGCTGGGCGCGGGTCTGGTCGAAGACGGCGATCTGCAGGTTGGTGCCGAGGATGACGGTGCCCTCGTCGGGTGCGATCTCGCCGGTGAGCATCTTCAGGAGCGTGGTCTTGCCGACGCCGTTCGGGCCGACGAAGGCCACGCGGTCGCCGCGCAGCACGCGCAGGTCGAAATTCGCGAGGATCGGCTTGTCGCCGAAGGCCTTGGAGATGCCCTTGGCCTCGATCACCCGCTTGCCGGAGGTCGGGCCCGACTCGAGCTCCATCGCCGCGGCGCCCTGGCGGCGGATCTGGCTGCTGCGTTCCTCGCGCAGCGCGGCGAGCGCGCGGACGCGGCCCTGGTTGCGCTTGCGGCGGGCGGAGATGCCCTCCACTGCCCAGCGGGCCTCTGCCTTGATCTTGCGGTCGAGCTTGTGGCGGGCCTCATCCTCCTCGGCCCAGACGGTCTCGCGCCATTCCTCGAAACCGTCGAAGCCGGATTCGCGGCGGCGGACCTGACCGCGGTCGACCCAGAGCGTGGCCTTGGTGAGGGCGCGCAGGAAGGCGCGGTCGTGGCTGATGAGGACGAAGGCGGTGCGGGTGCCCTTCAGCTCGGATTCGAGCCACTGGATCGCCTGGATGTCGAGGTGGTTGGTCGGCTCGTCGAGCAGCATGAGATCGGGGGCATGGGCCATCAGCTTGGCCAGCGCCGCGCGGCGCTTCTCGCCGCCCGAGGCGGCTGAGACCAGGGTCTCGGGGGTGAACTTCAGCCCCTCGGCCACCATGGCGACGCGGTATTCCTCGCCCTCCTCCAGCGCGGAGGCGGCGTAATCGCCCAGCGTCTCCCAGGCGGAGAGATCGGGATCCTGCTCCATGTAGCCCACGGTGACGCCGGGCGGCACGACGCGCTCGCCGCGGTCGGGCTCGATGAGACCGGCCATGATCTTGAGCAGCGTGGACTTGCCCGACCCGTTGCGGCCGACGAGGGCCACCCGGTCCTGCGGATGGACCACGAGGTCGAGGTTGTCGAAGATCGGGTCGCCGCCGAAGGTCAGCGAGATGCCGGAGAGCTGGAGAAGGGGGATGCGTGCCATGCTGGGCAGGTATCCGCGGCAGGGCGCGCCGTCAACGGGGCGCACAAGTCTTCTGCGAAGACTTTGGGGCGGAGGGCGGAAGTCTTCGCAGAAGACTTGCAGGCGGGGGGCAAGTCTTCTGCGAAGACGTTGGGGGTTGGGGGGAAAGTCTTCGCAGAAGACTTTCCTCCCGCTCAGACCGCGCGCAGCCCGGCGCGGAAGCGGCGCATGTTGGCGCGGTAGCTTTCGGCGGAGCGCAGGAGGCGGGCGATCTCCTCTTCCGACAGGTCGCGCACCACCTTGCCGGGCGCGCCCTTCACCAGCGAGAAGTCGGGGATCTCCTTGCCCTCGGTGATCAGCGCGCCGGCGCCGATCAGGCAGCCGCGGCCGATCCTCGCGCCGTTCAGCACCGTGGCCCCCATGCCGATCAGGCTCCCCACGCCGATGCTGCAGCCGTGCAGCATGGCCTTGTGGCCGATGGTGCAATCGGCGCCGATGCTCAGCGGGAAGCCCATGTCGGTGTGCAGCACGCAGTTCTCCTGCACGTTGCTGCCCTGTCCCACCCGGATCTCCTCGTTGTCGCCGCGCAGCGTCGCGCCGAACCAGACCGAGGCGCCCGCCTCCAGCAGCACCTTGCCGATCAGGTTGGCGTCGGGGGCGACCCATGTGTCTTCGGCGATCTGCGGGGACACTCCATCAAGGGCATAGATCATCGGGTCTCGAACTCCGTGTTGAGGCCGCGCACGAAATCGGGCAGCGCGGGCTGGCGGTCGCGGCGCAGGCGTTCGGCGGAGAGGATCACCTTCAGCTCGGCCTCGGCGATGTCGATGTCCTCGTTCACCAGGACGTAGTCGTATTCGGCCCAGTGGCTGATCTCGTCGCGGCTCTTCTCCATCCGGGAGGCGATCACCTCGTCGCTGTCCTGCGCGCGGCCGCGCAGGCGGCGTTCCAGCTCGGCGATCGAGGGCGGCAGCACGAAGATCGAGACCACATCGCGGCCGAGCGAGGAGTTGCGGATCTGCTGGCCGCCCTGCCAGTCGATGTCGAACAGCGTGTCGCGGCCCTCGCGCATCGCCTGTTCCACCGGCGCCTTGGGCGAGCCGTAGTAATTGCCGAAGACCTCGGCATGTTCCAGCATGCCGCCGTCCTCGACCAAGGCGCGGAAGTCGTCATGGCTGCGGAAGTAGTAGTCCTGCCCCTCCACCTCGCCGGGGCGGGCCGGGCGGGTGGTGGCGGAGACCGAGAAGCGGATCGTCGGGTCCCAGGCCATCAGCCGTTTCGCCAGCGTCGATTTTCCCGCGCCGGAGGGCGAGGAGAGGATGAGGAGCAGGCCGCGGCGGTTCAGTGTCTGTGCCATGGTCATTCCACGTTCTGGACCTGTTCGCGCATCTGATCGATGACCGCCTTCAGGTCAAGACCAATGCGGGTCAGCGCCACCGACTGCGCCTTGGAGCAGAGCGTGTTGGCCTCGCGCATGAATTCCTGCACCAGGAAGTCGAACTTGCGGCCCACCTGCCCCGGCTCGGCCAATAGCGCGCGGGCGGCGGCGACATGGGCGGTGAGCCGGTCGATCTCCTCGGTCACGTCGGATTTCACCGCGAGCAGCGCCAGTTCCTGCGCGAGCCGGGTCTCGTCGATCCCCTCGGCAGCCCCGAGGATGCGGGCGAGATTGTCGCGCAGGGTCTGGGCCATGGCAGGCCGGCGGGCCTCGGCCTCGCGTGCGGCGTCGCCGGTGAGCGCCGCGACGCGGTCGAGCTGGGCGCCGAGCACTGCGGCCAGCGCCGCGCCCTCGGCATTGCGCATCGCGGTGAACTCGGCCAGCAGCGGGGCGAGATCGGCCAGCAGCAGCGCGCGCAGCGGCGCGGTGTCCTCGGCCGCGGCGGAGGCGTCGAGCACGCCGCGCAGGGTCAGCAGGTCGGCGGCGGTGGGCGCGGCCAGCGTCAGCCCGGTCTCGCGCGCGGCGTGGTCGACCTCGGCCATCGCCACCAGCACCGAGCGCAGCACGGTCGGGTTCAGCCGCAGCGCGGTGTCGCCGAGCTCGCTCGTCACCTTCAGCGTCAGGCTGACATTGCCGCGGTTCAGCGCGCGGGCCAGCTCGGCCCGGACCAGGGGTTCCAGCCCGTCGATCCAGTCGGGCAGGCGCAGCCGCAGGTCCAGCCCCTTGCCGTTCACCGAGCGGATCTCCCAGCCCCAGCTGTAGCCCGCCCCCTGCCCCTTGCGCGCGGCAAAGCCGGTCATCGAGGTGATCATCCGCGTCCTTTCCGGCAACGACGCGCGGAACGGGCCGTTAACCATTGATTCAGATTTCCGCGCGCCGGACTGTGACGGCGCTGGATTAATGCACAGGTCATCGGTTTCCTGCGGGATCATCCCGTCCGCCGCCGCCGGGCCTCTCCGGCGATAGCAGAGCGGATTTCGGGGAGCAAGCAGGCCGGGCGGGACGGCGCGGCAGGGGAAGACGCGATGACGGGGTTCGGGGGTGGGATCGGCGGCAGGACGGAGGCCGTCGCGGCCGAGGCGATGCTGCGGCAGGTGCGCGGCTATTGGCAGGCGCTGCGGGTGGGCGACGCCCTGCCGCTGCGCGCCCGGATCGACCCGCGCGGCATCGAGGGGGCGCTGGAGCGGGCCTTCCTGATCGAGCGCATCGGCCCCGGGCAGGCGCACTTCCGGCTGGCGGGCAGTTTCTTCGCCGATCTCCTCGGGATGGACCTGCGCGGCCTGCCGGTCGCGGCGCTGTTCGATCCTCTGGCGCAGCCGCGGCTGGCGGAGGTGCTGGAGCAGGTCTTTACCGCGCCGGGTGTGGCCGAGCTGGCGCTGGAGGCGGATCGCGGGCTGGGCCGGCCGGCGCTGTCGGGGCGGATGCTGATCCTGCCGGTCATCGGCGAGGGCGAGGCCCCGCTGGCTTTCGGCTGCCTGCCGACGGAAGGAGACATCGGTCGCGCGCCGCGGCGCTTCCTGCTGGCGCAGGCGTTGGTGGAGCGGCTGGACCTGCCGCCCGCCGCCGGTCTTGCCGAGCCGCGCGGCTCCTCGCCGCGCCGGCCCCAAATGCAACCGCCGCCCCGGGCGGTTCCGGGGCGGCGGCATCTCAGGCTGGTGAAGGGCTGAGCCGGCTCAGAGCGCCATGCGGCGGCTGGAGTCGCGCAGCGCCGACAGCTCTTCTGCGACGAGGAAGGCCAGCTCCAGCGACTGCGAGGCGTTCAGACGCGGGTCGCAGGCGGTGTGGTAGCGGCTCGACAGATCCTCGTCGGTGACGGCGCGCAGGCCGCCGGTGCATTCGGTCACGTCCTTGCCGGTCATCTCGAAATGCACGCCGCCGGGGATCGTGCCCTCGGCCTTGTGGATCGCGAAGAACTCGCGCACCTCGCGCAGCACGGAATCGAAGGGCCGGGTCTTGTAGCCGGAGGCCGCCTTGATCGTGTTGCCGTGCATCGGATCGCAGCTCCAGAGCACATTGGCGCCTTCCTCGCGCACGGCGCGGATCAGACGCGGCAGGTTGTCCCCGACCTTGCCGGCGCCGAAGCGGGCGATCAGCGTCAGGCGGCCCGGCTCGTTCTCGGGGTTGAGCTTGGCGATCAGCTGCTTGAGATCCTCGACCGTGGTGGTCGGGCCGCATTTCAGGCCGATCGGGTTCTGCACGCCGCGGCAGAACTCGACATGGGCGCCATCCACCTGACGGGTGCGGTCGCCGATCCAGATCATGTGGCCCGAGCCCGCCACCGGCACCCCGGTGATGCTGTCGATCCGGCAGAGCGCCTCTTCGTATTCGAGCAGCAGCGCCTCGTGCGAGGTGTAGAAATCGACCGTCGCAAGGTGATGCGTGGTGTTGCCGTCCACCCCGGCCGCCGACATGAAGTCGAGCGCGTCGGAGATGCGGTTGGAGAGCTCGCGGTAGCGCTCGGCCTTGTCCTGTTCGGAGAAGCCGAGGGTCCAGGCGTGGACACGGTGGATATCGGCAAAACCGCCGGTCGAAAACGCCCGCAGCAGGTTCAGCGAGGCCGCGGCCTGGGTGTAGGCCTGCAGCATGCGCGCCGGATCGGGGATCCGGCATTCCGGCGTCGCGTCGAAGCCGTTGATGATGTCACCGCGGTAGCTCGGCAGCTCCACGCCGTCGATCACCTCGGTGGGGGCCGAACGCGGCTTGGCGAACTGGCCCGCCATGCGGCCGACCTTGATCACCGGAACCTTGGCCCCGTAGGTCAGCACGACCGCCATCTGCAGCATCACCCGGAAGGTGTCGCGGATGTTGTCGGCGGAGAATTCCGCGAAGCTCTCGGCGCAATCGCCGCCCTGCAGCAGGAAGGCCCTGCCCGCCGCGGCCTCGGCCAGCGACTTCTTCAGCTTGCGCGCTTCGCCCGCAAAGACCAAAGGCGGATACTTGGCAAGCTGCGCCTCGACGGCGTTCAGCGCGGCCTGATCCGTATAGTCGGGCATCTGGACCCGCGGTTTGGCGCGCCAGTCAGATTTCGTCCAGCCCTTGGTCATCGGTCTTCTCCGAAGTTAGCGGTATCGGGGGGTCTTACCGCGCGTCCTATACGGAAAGCCTGCTCAAAAGCAAAGGGCGAATGGCCGCGATACCGCTTGAAGGCGGCGCGGATTCCTGCTGTCTGGTGCCGGAAACGACGCATTGAGGTCGCCGGATGTCCACCTCCCCCCGCAAGGCCACCCATGTGGCGAAGATCGAAAGCCCGCGGCGTTTCGTCTTCCTGTTGCTTGACCGCTTCACCATGCTCTCCTTCGCCGGGGCGATCGAGCCGCTGCGCATCGCCAACCGCGTGGCGGGCGCGCCGCTTTATTCCTGGGCGCTGGCTGGCGAGGGCGGCGAATTCGCCACCTGCTCCAACGGCGCGGCCTTCAAGCTGGACATGGGGCTGGACGAGATCGAGCGCGAGGACACGCTTCTGGTCTGCGGCGGGATCGATGTGCAGAAATCCACCACCCGCGGCATCATCGGCTGGCTCAGGCGCGAGGCGCGGCGCGGGGTGGTGATCGGCGGGCTCTGCACCGGGTCCTATGCGCTGGCCAAGGCCGGGCTGCTCGACGGCAAGAAGGCGACGATCCACTGGGAGAACCAGGACGGGTTTCTGGAAGAATTCGAGGATGTGAAGCTGACGAAATCGGTTTTCGTCGTCGACGGCAACCGGCTGAGCACGGCGGGGGGCACCGCCTCGATCGACATGATGCTGAAGCTGATCGCGGCGGATCATGGCGATGATCTGGCTAATACCGTGGCGGACCAGCTGATCTATTCCTCGATCCGCACCGATCAGGACACGCAGCGCCTGTCGATCCCGACCCGGATCGGGGTGCGGCATCCGAAGCTTTCCCAGGTCATCCAGATGATGGAGGCCAATATCGAGGACCCGATCAGCCCGGCCGATCTGGCCGATGATGTGGGCATGTCGACCCGGCAGCTGGAGCGGCTGTTCCGCCGCTATCTGAACCGATCGCCCAAGCGCTATTACATGGAGCTGCGGCTGCAGAAGGCGCGCAACCTGTTGATGCAGACCGACATGAGCGTGATCAATGTGGCGCTCGCCTGCGGCTTCGCCAGCCCCTCGCATTTCTCGAAATGCTACCGGGCGCATTACAACACCACCCCCTACCGCGAGCGCGGCACCCAGGGCGGGCCCGCGGGGGCGCGGCTGTCGATCTGAGGCGGCGGGCGGGGATAGATTCTCGGACTGAAAACCATCCGGGGCGCCCTGCCCTTTCGCCCCGCGCAGGATCCGTTACCCTGCGGCGCGTCGAAATGACCGATCATTGCGGCAGATCGGCGCTTTTCGCGCCTTTTCTTTCGCTGCGCGCCCCTTTACGGTCGCCGCAGGATTTCGGTCCATCAAGGGAGTGACCAATGAAGAAACTGCTTCTGGCTAGCACGGCCACCGTGCTGCTGGCGGGCGCCGCGAGCGCCCAGGACGTCAAGATCGGCATCATCCTGGGCTTCACCGGCCCTCTCGAATCGATCACGCCGTCGATGGCCGCCTCGGCCGAGATCGCGATCAAGGAAGTGAACGACGCCGGCACGCTGCTGGACGGCGCCGCCGTGACCTCCGTCCGCGCCGACTCGACCTGCGTCGACGCCGCCGCCGCGACCGCCGCCGCCGAGCGTCTGGTGACCTCGGACAAGGTGGCCGGCATCATGGGTGCGGATTGCTCGGGCGTGGCCGGCGCCATCCTGCAGAACGTCGCGCGCCCGAATGGCGTGGTGATGATCTCGCCCTCCGCCACCTCGCCGGGCCTCAGCCAGGCCGAGGATGACGGGCTGTTCTTCCGCACCGCCCCCTCCGACGCCCGCCAGGGCGAGGTGATGGCCGATGTGCTGAAGGACAAGGGCGTGACCTCGGTCGCCCTGACCTACACCAACAACGACTACGGCAAGGGTCTGGCCGACAGCTTCCAGCAGGCGTTCGAGGCTGCGGGCGGCACGGTGACGATCTCGGCCGCGCATGAGGACGGCAAGGCCGACTATTCGGCTGAAGTCGGCGCGCTGGCGGCTGCCGGCGGCGATCTGCTGGTCGTGGCGGGCTATGTCGACCAGGGCGGCAAGGGCGTGATCCAGGGTGCGCTCGACTCGGGCGCCTTCTCGCAGTTCATGCTGCCGGACGGGATGTATGGCGAGTCGCTGATCGCGGCGATCGGCGAGGGGCTGGAAGGGTCGTTCGGCACCGTGCCGGGCACCGACAGCGACGGCGCCGAGAAGATGCTGGAACTGGCGAAGGCCGCGGGCTTCGACGGCACCTCCTCCTATGTCGGCGAGTCCTATGACGCGGCGGCCCTGATGCTGCTGGCCATGCAGGCTGCCGGGTCTGCGGCCCCGGCCGACTACAAGGGCAAGATCGAGGAAGTCGCCAACGCTCCGGGCGAGAAGATCTACCCGGGCGAGCTGGCCAAGGCGATCGAGCTGCTGAAGGCCGGCACCGACATCGACTATGTCGGCGCGACCGCGGTAGAGCTGATCGGCCCCGGCGAGAGCGCGGGTTCGTTCCGCGAATACACCGTCACCGAAGGCGCCTTCGTGACGGACGGGTTCCGTTGATCCGAGACCTCGGTTAAAGCCACCGACGGCCCGGCGCGCGCAAGCGGCCGGGCCGTCGCCTTTAAGAAAGACAATCCGGCGGCGGGCCTTCTGGCCCGAAACGCCGGGCTGAAGGGGAAAACCATGATTGCAGTCGACAACCTGCACAAGCATTTCGGCGGATTCCACGCCGTGGACGGCGCCTCGCTGGAGATCGGCACGGGCTCGATCACCGGGCTGATCGGCCCGAACGGCGCGGGCAAGACCACGCTGTTCAACGTGATCGCCGGGCGGCTGCAGCCGACCTCGGGCCGCGTCACCATGGCGGGCGAGGATATCACCGGGCTGGCGCCGCACCAGCTGTTCCACAAGGGGCTGTTGCGCACCTTCCAGATCGCGCATGAATTCGGCTCGATGACGGTGCGCGAGAACCTGATGATGGTTCCCGCCGCGCAATCGGGCGAGACGCTGTGGAACGCCTGGTTCCGCCGCGGCGCCGTGGCCGCCGAGGAGCGGCGGCTGCGCGACAAGGCCGACGAGGTGCTCGAGTTCCTGACGATCTCGCATCTCGCCGACCAGCGGGCGGCCAATATCTCGGGCGGGCAGAAGAAGCTGCTGGAGCTCGGGCGCACCATGATGGTGGATGCGAAGATCGTCTTTCTCGACGAGGTGGGCGCGGGGGTGAACCGGACGCTCTTGAACACCATCGGCGACGCGATCATCCGGCTGAACCAGGAGCGCGGCTATACCTTCTGCGTCATCGAGCATGACATGGATTTCATCGCCCGGCTCTGCAATCCGGTGATCTGCATGGCCGAGGGCAAGGTGCTGGCGCAGGGCACGGTGGATGAGGTGAAGAACGACGAGCGGGTGATCGAGGCCTATCTTGGCACCGGGCTGAAGAACAAGGTGGTGGGCCATGCGTGAGATTGCAGGCGCTGCGCACGGGGCTGCTGTCGGCGCCTCCGGCGGGAGTATTTCTGCCAAGAAGAAGCACGGGGGATGCCATGTCTGAACCGTTCCTGATCGGCGAGGACATGACCGGCGGCTATGGCGCCGCCGACATCCTGCATGGTTGCACGCTGGCGGTGGAGAAGGGCCAGATCGCGGTGATCGTCGGCCCGAACGGCGCCGGGAAATCGACGGCGATGAAGGCGGTCTTCGGCATGCTGCGACTGCGCGGCGGCCATGTGCGGCTGGCGGGCGAGGATATCACGGCGCTCACCCCGCAGGCGCGCGTCGCCAAGGGCATGGCCTTCGTGCCGCAGACCCACAACATCTTCACCTCGATGACGGTGGAGGAGAACCTCGAGATGGGGGCCTTCCTGCGCCGCGACGACATCCGCGGCACGATGGAGCAGGTCTATACGCTGTTCCCGATCCTGAAGGACAAGCGGCACCAGCCGGCGGGCGAGCTGTCGGGCGGGCAGCGCCAGCAGGTCGCGGTGGGCCGGGCGCTGATGACGCAGCCGAAGGTGCTGATGCTGGACGAGCCGACGGCGGGCGTCTCGCCCATCGTGATGGACGAGCTTTTCGACCGGATCATCGAGGTGGCGCGGACGGGCATCTCGATCCTGATGGTCGAGCAGAACGCCCGGCAGGCGCTGATGATCGCCGACAAGGGCTATGTGCTGGTGCAGGGCGCCAACCGTTTCACCGACACCGGAGCGGCGCTGATGGCCGATCCGGAGGTCCGCCGTTCCTTCCTCGGGGGTTGAGGCCATGGATATGCTGAACGCCCTCGTGGCCTTTTTGAATTTCGTCTTCGTCCCGGGCCTCGCCTATGGCGCGCAGCTGGCGCTGGGGGCGCTGGGGGTGACGCTGATCTACGGCATCCTGCGGTTCTCCAACTTCGCCCATGGCGACACCATGGCCTTCGGCACGATGGTGACGATCCTCGCCACCTGGGGGCTGCAGTCGCTGGGGATCAGCGGCGGGGTGCTGCCGACGGCGCTGATCGCCCTGCCCTTCGGCATCCTCGTCACCGCGCTCTTCGTGCTGGGGACCGACCGGCTGGTCTACCGCTTCTACCGCAAGCAGAAGGCGGCGCCGACCATTCTGGTGATCGTCTCGCTCGGTGTGATGTTCGTGATGAACGGGCTGGTGCGATTCATCATCGGGGTGGAGGAGCAGGCCTTCGCCGATGGCGGGCGCTTCCTGATCACCGCGGGCGACTTCAAGGCCTGGACCGGGCTGAAGGAGGGTCTGGCGATCCGCACCACGCAGGGCATCACGGTGGTCACGGCGGTGATCGTGGTGGTGGCGCTGTTCTGGTTCCTGGGCAAGACCCGCACCGGCAAGTCGATGCGGGCCTTTTCCGACAACGAGGATCTGGCGCTGCTGTCGGGGATCAACCCCGAGCGGGTGGTGCAGGTGACCTGGATCATCGCGGCGGCCTTGGCGACCATTGCCGGGGTGCTCTACGGGCTCGACAAGAGCTTCAAGGCCTTCACCTATTTCCAGCTTTTGCTGCCGATCTTCGCGGCGGCCATTGTCGGCGGTCTGGGCAGCCCCCTGGGCGCCATCGCCGGGGGCTTCGTCATCGCCTTCAGCGAGGTGACGGTGACCTATGCCTGGAAGAAGGTGGTGACCTATCTGGTTCCCGCCGACATGGCGCCGGACGGGCTGCTGCAGCTGATGTCCACCGATTACAAATTCGCGGTCAGCTTCGCCATCCTGATCATCGTCCTGCTGTTCATGCCCACCGGGCTCTTCAAGGGGAAATCGGTATGAACCGGAAGAACCTCACGCTTTTCGCGCTCGTGGCGCTTCTGTTCATCGGCACCGGCTTCTTCCAGAGCTGGAATTCGTCGCTGGGCATCCTGAACATGGCGCTGATCTCGGCGATCATGGCGCTCGGGGTGAACCTGCAATGGGGCTATGCGGGGCTTTTCAACGTCGGTGTCATGGGCTTCGTGGCGCTGGGCGGGCTTGCCGTGGTGCTGGCCTCGGCCGAGCCTGCGCCGGGGGCGTGGAACGCGGGCGGCATGGGCATCGTGCTGGGGCTGATGCTGGGCGCGCTGACCATCGGCGGGGCGATCCTCGTCTGGCGCGGCATGTCCAAGGGCAAGGCGCGGGTGCTGGTGCTGATCGGCGTGCTGCTGGCGGGGTTCTTCGCGTTCCGCGCGGTCTTCGATCCGGCGGTGACGGCGATCGAGGCGATCAACCCGGCTGTGCAGGGAAATATCGGCGGGCTGGGCCTGCCGGTGCTGCTGGCCTGGCCGCTGGGCGGGCTGCTGGCAGCCGCCGCCGCCTGGGCCATCGGCAAGACGGCGCTGGGGCTGCGGTCGGATTACCTCGCCATCGCCACGCTGGGCATCGCCGAGATCGTGCTGGCGGTGATGAAGAACGAGGACTGGCTGGCGCGCGGCGTGAAGAACGTGATCTCGCTGCCGCGGCCGGTGCCTTACGAGGTGGATCTGCAGCAGAGCCCGGGCTTCCTCGCCTGGGCGGCGGATTGGGGGATGGACCCGGTGACGGCCTCCTCCATCGTGGTGAAGCTCTGCTATGCCGGGCTGTTCGGCGCGGTGCTGGTGGCGCTGGTCGTGCTGTCGGAACTGGCGCTGAAATCGCCCTGGGGCCGGATGATGCGGGCGATCCGCGACAATGAGGTGGCCGCCGAGGCGATGGGCAAGCATGTCACCCGCCGGCATCTGCAGGTGTTCATCCTCGGCTCGGCGGTGATCGGCGTCGCCGGGGCGATGATGACCACGCTCGACAGCCAGCTGACGCCGGGCACCTACACCCCGCTCCGCTTCACCTTCCTGATCTGGGTGATGGTGATCGTCGGCGGCTCGGGCAACAACTGGGGCGCGGTGCTGGGCGGGTTCCTGATCTGGTGGCTCTGGGTCATGGTGGAGCCGATCGGGCTGGGGCTGATGTCGGCGGTGACCGCCGGGATGGCCGACGGATCGTGGCTGAAGGTGCATCTCCAGGATTCGGCGGCGCATATGCGGCTGATCACCATGGGGCTGGTGCTGCTTCTGGTGCTGCGCTTCAGCCCGCGCGGGCTGATCCCGGAGAAGTGAGACGAAGGGTGCGCCTCAGTCGCAGGCGCACCCCTGCCCCTTGTGGCAGGTCTTCGACCGCGAGATGCAGCTGTCGCCGCAGGCCTTGCCCTTGGAGCAGCGCTTGCAGCAGGCATCGGCGGTGACCACGACGCCCTTGCCGAGCGCGAGGAGCTGCACCATCGGCGCAAGCGGCGGCTGCGCCGCGTCGGGGCGGTTGGCGAAAGCGCCGGTGGCGACACTGGCGGCGACGAGCGCCGCGATGAATATCCGCATGAGAGCCTCCCGCCCCGCGATGGGCGAAACCGTTAACATTGGTTAACGCGGCTAGCGGGCGATCATGGCGGAATTGCGCCGGGGTCGGTCGCGAGTTGCGACAGATTTTGTCGCAAAGAAACATGATCCGGCGCGGTCGGATCGTCACTCTGGCGCAAACAGGCTGTGGAGTGCCCCCATGAAAACCCATACCCGAGCTCTGGTCATCGGCGGCGGCGTCGTCGGCTGTTCGGTGCTCTATCACCTCACCAAGCTCGGCTGGTCCGACGTCATGCTGGTCGAGCGGTCGGAGCTGACTTCCGGCTCCACCTGGCATGCGGCGGGGGGCTTCCACACGCTGAACGGCGACACCAACATGGCGGCGCTGCAGGGCTACACCATCCGGCTGTATAAAGAGCTGGAGGCGATCACCGGGCTCAGCTGCGGGTTGCACCACGTCGGCGGCATCACCCTGGCCGACAACCAGGACCGCTGGGACATGATGAAGGCCGAGCGGGCCAAGCACCGCTACATGGGGCTCGACACCGCGCTGCTGACGCCTGCCGAAGTGGCCGAGATGACCGATGGCATGGTGAACACCGACGGCATCCTCGGCGCGCTCTACGATCCCCTGGACGGGCATCTCGACCCTTACGGGACCACCCACGCCTATGCCAAGGCGGCGCGGATGGGCGGGGCCGAGATCGTCACCCACAACCGGGTGCTGGAGACCAACCCGCGCCCGGACGGGTCGTGGGAGGTGGTGACCGAGAAGGGCACGATCATCGCCGAGCATCTGGTGAACGCGGGCGGGCTCTGGGCGCGGGAAGTGGGGGCGATGGCGGGGGTCTATCTGCCGCTTTTGCCGATGGCGCATCAGTATCTGGTGACCGAGGACATCCCCGAGATCGTCGCCCGCGCCAGGGAATTCCCGCATGTGATGGACCCGGGCGGCGAGAGCTATCTGCGGCAGGAAGGGCGCGGCTTCTGCATCGGCTTCTACGAAAAACCCTGCGAGGCCTGGTCGGTCGACGGCACGCCCTGGAGTTTCGGGCAGGAGCTGTTCAACGAAGAGTTCGACAAGATCGCGGATTCGGTGGAATTCGCCTATCGCCGCTTCCCTGCGCTGGAGCGCGCCGGGGTGAAGCGGGTGATCCACGGGCCCTTCACCTTCGCTCCCGATGGCAACCCGCTGATCGGTCCGGTGCCGGGGTTGCGCAACTACTGGTCGGCCTGCGCGGTGATGGCGGGCTTTTCTCAGGGCGGCGGCATGGGGCTGGCGCTGGCGCAATGGATGATCGAGGGCGAGGTGGAGCGCGACCCGCGCGGCTTCGATGTGGCGCGGTTCGGGTCCTGGACGACGCCGGGCTATACCGTGCCGAAGGTGATCGAGAACTACCAGACCCGCTTCTCGGTGGCCTTCCCGAACGAGGAAAAGCCCGCCGCGCGGCCGTTCCGCACCACGCCGATGTATGATGCGTTCAGCGAGATGCGCGCGGTCTGGGGCCACCAATACGGGCTGGAGGTGGTGAACTACCACGCCCTGCCCGGCGAGCCGCTGTATGAAACGCCCTCGTTCCGCCGCTCCAACGCCTGGGAAGCCACGCGTCAGGAGGTGATGGCGGTACGCGAGGGCGTCGGCATCAACGAGCTGCAGAACTTCGGCAAGTACCGGGTGACGGGCGCGGGCGCACGCGACTGGCTGGACCGGATCATGGCGGGGGCGATCCCGAAGCCGGGGCGGCTGAGCCTGACGCCGATGCTGGCCGAGAGCGGCAAGATCATCGGCGATTTCACCGTCTCCTGCCTGAGCGAAACCGAGTTCCAGTTGACCGCCAGCTATGGCGCGCAGGGCTGGCACGGGCGCTGGTTCGAGCAGCATGCCGAGGACGGCGTGCGGGTGGAAAACATTTCCGACGCGCGTTCGGGCTTCCAGATCGCCGGGCCACGTGCGCGCGATCTGCTGGCGCGGGTGACGCGCAGCGATGTCGGCGCCGAGGCCTTCCGCTTCATGGATGTGAAGCGGATGACCGTGGGCATGGCCGACTGCATCGTGCAGCGGGTGAGCTATACCGCCGATCTGGGCTATGAGATCTATTGCGACCAGATGTCGGTGCGGCATCTGTGGCAGGTGCTGTCGGAGGCGGGCAAGGATCTGGGGCTTCGGCCCTTCGGCATGCGGGCGATGATGTCGCTCCGGCTCGACAAGTTCTTCGGGTCCTGGGGGCGGGAGTATTCGCCGGACTACACGCCGATGGAGACCGGGCTCGACCGCTTCATCCGCTGGAACAAGCCGGTGGAGTGGATCGGCAAGGCGGCGGCGCTGGCCGAGAAGGCCGAGGGGCCGAAGCGGCGGCTCTGCAGCTTTGTCGTCGAGGCGGTGGATGCCGATGTGGCGGCCTGGGAGCCGATCTGGCTCGACGGCGCGGTGGTCGGGTTCTGCACCTCGGGCGGCTTCTCGCATTTCACCGGGCAGTCGGTGGCGATGGGCTTCCTGCCGGCCGATCGGGTTGAGGACCGGCTGGCGGTGGAGATCGAGATCCTCGGCGAGCGTCGCCCGGCCCGGCTGGTGACCACGCCGCTGTTCGACGCCGACGGCGCGCGGATGCGGGGGTGAATGGCTGAGACCGCCCCCAGCATCCTGATCCTCGCCGCCGGGGCCTCGTCACGGATGCGGGGGGCGGACAAGCTCTTGGAGCCGGTGGAGGGCGTGCCGCTGCTGCGGCTGCTGGCGCAGCGGGCGCTGGCGACGGAGGTTCGGGTGCTGGTGGCGCTGCCGCCCGACCGGCCGTCGCGCACGGTGGCGCTGGAGGGGCTGGCAGTGGAGCGGACCACGGTGGCGGAGGCGGCCGAAGGCATGGCCGCCGCGCTGCGCGTCGGGGCGGCGGCGGTGCGCGGGCCGCTGATGGTGCTCTTGGGCGATCTGCCGGAGATCACGACCGAGGATCTGCAGGCGATGCTGAAGGCCGGGCGCGAGACGCCAGAGGCGATCCTGCGCGCCACCTCGGCGGAGGGCCAGCCGGGCCATCCGATCCTGTTCCCGCCGGCGCTGCTGCCGGAGTTGATGCGGCTGACTGGCGACACCGGGGCGCGGGCGCTGCTCGCCGGGCGGCCGCTGCGGCTGATCGCCCTGCCCGGCCGCCATGCCACCACCGATCTCGACACGCCCGAGGACTGGGCGGTCTGGCGCGCGGCGCGCGACGCCTGAGGCTGGGAAAAATACCGCGCCTGCTCCCCTCGGGAGACAGGCGCGGCCAGTCGACAGGGACGGGGAAGAGTCAGCGCAGCAGGAGCCGGGCCTCGTGGCGGCGCAGTGTGCGGCGGGCCGAGGCATAGGCCGCCAGACCCTCCTCGCTGCGCAGTTCGGGGAACAGCTCGTAGAGTTCGGTGCGCTGCGCATTGCCGACGCCGCGCAGGCTGTAGTCGCCGGGCTGGAAACTCTCGCTCCAGGCCCCGTTCGACAGCACCACCTGATGCTGGTCGAACATGAAATGGATATAGGTGGTGCCGACGCTGTCCACCGCCTGCACGTCGCGCCCGGTCACCAGATGCTTGGCCGAGACCAGCACCTCGTGCTCGTCGAAATAGAGCGCGGTGCGGTCGTTGGCGACCAGCATGCGGTGGTTGGGGCTCACCAGCATGTCGCGCTCGGGCAGGCCGTTGCCGAGGCTGCCCTGCCGGATCAGCACCGGCTTCAGATGCGGATTCGCCGCCAGCGCCGCCCAGGGCATCGGCTTGGCGCTGATCCAGCGGATCTCCTGCAGGCCGTTGTCGCGGGTGATGACGCGGTCGCCGGGCCGCAGGCCCTCCACCGGCACCTCGCCCTTCGGCGTGGCGATCAGCGTGCCGGGGGTGAAGCAGGGCACGACCTGCTCGATGTCGCGGAACACCAGCGTGCCGGTGGCGTCGCCGTCGGCGTTGCGGAAGGTCACCTCGCCACTCTCGGGGTCATGCGTGTCATAGCGGATGGTGAAGCGACCGCTGTCGCTGAGATCGAGCCGGTCGTAGCCGTCGCCGCCGTCGATCATGTCGCCGGCAGTGCCGCCGATGAACAGGTCGTCCCCTGCCCCGCCCAACATCATGTCGCCGCCGTCGCCGCCGACGATGCGGTCGTCGCCGCTGCCGCCCTTGAGGATGTCGGCCCCGGCCCCGCCGCGGATCGTGTCATCTCCGGCCCCGCCGTCGATCAGGTCGCCGCCGGCATCGCCGCTGAGGAAATCGTCGCCCTCGCCGCCGAGCAGCGTGTCGCTGCCCTCGCCGCCGTGCAGAATGTCGTCCCCGGCGCCGCCGTCGAGCAGGTCGTTGCCGGCGTCGCCTTCCAGGATGTCGTCGCCCCGGTTGCCGAGCAACGTGTCGTCGCCGCCATCGCCGAACAGCGCGTCATCGCCGCTGCCGCCGTCGACCAGATCGTCGCCCGAACCGGCATGGATCTCGTCATCGCCGGCGCCCGACAGCACCGTGTCGTCGCCCGCGCCGGCCAGCACCTGATCGTCCTGCGCTCCGCCATGCATCGCGTCGGAGCCGTCGATCCGGTCGCCATCGCTGTCGAGGTAATGCGGGTCGATGAGATCCGCGTGGGCGCTGCCCGAAACGACGCCATCGGGCGCGCCGCCGCCCAGCGCCGGCGCCGGCTCATCCACCGGCGCCGATGGGCCGCCCCTCTGCACCGCATCCGCTTTGGAAATCCTGTGCTCAGCCTTGGTCGGCATTGTCATCCCCTTTGCGCAGCGCTGTCATTGTCGGCCGGGATAGAGGTTTCAGGGGCTGTCGGTGCGGACAGGCCAGCGATGCGCAATCTGCAATCGCGCTCCAAGGCGCAATGAATACCGATCGAGGCAATATACCGAGACAAAACGCACCACCTACCACACCTGCGCCCGAAAGCGCCGCATCCCTGACCTGCCCGTCACACGACAGCTGTCCACTACCGGACATGATTTGCTTAGCGCCGCGGAAACCGCATTGGGAAGCGAAAAAGGGTTAACGAAAACATAGGGCTCCGGGGAAATTGTTAAAAAGACCGCGGCCAAATGTTAATATTTCCGCGTCGGTTGATCGGGAAAGGCCGAGAAATCGGCACTTGATTTGCTACCTGAGGGTGAAACAGTAGCGCCTTCGGCATCTTGCAGAGAACAATCCATCGGCGCTCCGGGCAAAAGCTGGCCAGAACCCGTCCTGCAATTCAACCGGCGCGTTAATCTTAATTAAAACGCTGTGTCCTGCGACCAAATCCACCGCAGAGCCGGATTGTTTCACCGCCCGCACCAATAAACCAAAATAGCCGAAATATGAGGCAACCACACCGCCGTTAATCCCTGTTAATCCGAATCATCTTTCGCCGGCTCAGGCCGTTAGCGCCTCGACGATATGCTCGGCGATCGGGATCGCCGAAGTCGCCGCCGGCGAGGGCGCGTTGCAGACGTGCAGCGAGTGGCGGCTCCTCACGAAGACGAAATCGTCGATCAGCCTGCCATCGGGCGCCACCGCCTGCGCCCGCACCCCAGACTTGTAGGGCACCAGATCCTCCAGCCGGATCCGTGCGCAGTATTTCTGCACCTTCTTCAGGTAGAGCGGCCGCAGCATCGAGCCCGACAGCTCTCCCAGCGCCGGGCCGAGGTTGCGCCGCATCAGCCGCCAGAAGCCGGCATAGCCGAGGCTGTCGCGCAGATCCGCCAGCGAGACATCGGTCTTGTGATAGCCCTCGCGCGCCATGGCCAGCACGGCGTTGGGGCCGACGGTGAAGCCGCCGCCGATCTTGCGGGTCAGATGCACCCCGAGGAAGGGCCGCGCCGGATCGGGGACCGGGTAGATCAGGTGCTGGACGAGGTCGGCGGGCTGGTTGCGGATCGCGAAATACTCGCCGCGGAACGGCACGATGCGGAACTCCACCGCCGCGCCGAACATCCGCGCCAGCCGGTCGGCATGCAGGCCGCCGCAGAACACCGCCTTGCCGGCCGAGAGCGCGCCGCGCGTCGTCTCCAGCGTCAGCCCCGCCTCGGTTTCCGCCCCGCCGGTCACCCGCGTCGCCAGCCGGATCAGCCCGCCCCGCTCCTGGAAAAGCTGCGCCATCCGCATCGCCACCGCCCCATAGTCGACGATCCCGGTGCTGGGCGACAGCAGCGCCGCCACCGCCGAGATGTTCGGCTCCAGCTTGCGCGCCTCCTCGCCGGTCAACCGCTCGATCACGATGCCATTGGCCCGCGCCCGGGTCTCCAGCGCGCCCATCCGCTCGGTCTCGGCGGCGTCGGTGGCGACGATCAGCTTGCCGCAGAGCTGGTAGGGGATCTGCTGTTCGTCGCAGAAGGCCTTGGTCGCGGTCACGCCTTGGGCCGAGAACCGCGCCTTGTGGCTGCCCGGCGCGTAATAGACCCCGGCATGGATCACGCCCGAATTGCGCCCCGACTGGTGCTGCGCCACGGCGGATTCCTTCTCCAGCAGCAGGATGCGCGCCCCGGGATGCAAGGCCTGCAGCCGCAGCCCGGTGGCCAGCCCGACAATGCCGCCGCCGACAATCGCGAAATCCGTCGTCTCCATGAGACCTCCTGAAAATGCCTTGGCCCGAGTTCACCGCAGGACGGCTGCGCATACAAGGCCTGCCGGGGTCCCCCGGCCCGGAAAGCGGGAACATCGCCCGGAGCCCCGGGTTCCTCATGCTTAATGGAGGAAACAGCATGAACGCATTCGCCCCTGCCCTCGCCGCCCTGCTCATCGCCAGCGCCGCCCAGGCGCAGGACGCCGCCGCCACGGCGACGGCCGACGCCAACACCGCCGCCAATGCCAGCGCCAGCTTCGTCGACGCCGCGGGCGAGCCTGCCGGCTCGGCCACGCTGACCGGGCTGCGCAACGGCGTGCTGATCGAGCTCGACCTTGCCGGCCTGCCCGCCTCGCAATGGGTCGCCTTCCATGTCCACGAGACCGGCAGCTGCGATCCGCAGACGGGTCACGAGTCGGCGGGCGGCCACTTCAACCCGACCGAGATCGAGCACGGCTATCTCTCCGCCACCGGCCCGCATGCCGGCGACATGCCGAACCAATATGTCGCGGCGGATGGAACGCTGAAGACCCAGGTGATGAACCCGCTGGTGACGCTGGTCGACGGCGGATCCAGCATCCGCGGCCGCGCGCTGATGATCCACGGAGGCACCGACGACTACGTGACCCAGCCCAGCGGCGATGCAGGCGACCGCCTGGCCTGCGCGGTGATCGAATGATCGAATGATCTGCTGATCGCGCGTGCCCCCAGACGGGTTCGAACCGCCGACATCTAGTTTACAAAACTAGCGCTCTACCAGCTGAGCTATAGGGGCTACGCGCGGCCGATGTAGCAACAACGCCCCGCCGATGCAAGGCGGAGCAAGGCCCCCGCGGCGCCCTGCCCCCGCCCCGACGCCAAGCGCTGTGGGGCGGCGGCAGGTGGGGGGTGTCGGTCGTGCCGAAGCAGCACCGGCCCGCCGGATCGCGAAGCGGATCGGCGAGACCGCCATCTCGCCGGACGCCATCGCGCGCGGCATCCTCCATGCGCTGGAGCAACCCTCCGACGCGGAGGTGGGCAGCATCGTGATCCGGCCCACGGCGCAGGGCTGAGGGGACAACAGCCCCGAAAGCCACGCTCGGAAGATGGGACGCGGGCGGTGAATGGCTGCCCGCTCTCGCGTCTGCGAAGGCTCTGCGTCGGCAAGGTGTCGGCTGACTCAGATGGCCGGTGGCGTATCAGCTTCTGGGCACCTGCAGGAAGGCCCTCAGTCTCGGCGCCATGAAATCCAGGAAAGCGCGGACCCGGCGGGGGATATGCTCGCCGCCGAGGAAGACGGCGTGGATGTCCTCGCTGTCCTCGGCGATGGCGTCGGCGAGAACCTCGACCAGCGCGCCGCTGGCGAGATCCTCGCGGATATGGAACTCGCCCATCCGCGCAAGGCCCATTCCTGCAAGGGCCATGCGGCGCACCGTCTCGCCGTTGTTGGCCAGAAGCGGGCCGGAGACGCGGCTGTCGACGATCTGGCCATCCTCAAGCAGCGGCCAGACCGCGGTGGAACGACGGAAGTTGAAGCCGAGGCAGGCATGCCCCACCAGATCGGCGGGCGTCTTCGGGACGCCGTGCAGGCGCAGATAGTCGGGCGAGGCGACGATCTTGCGCGGCGCAGAGCCCAGCCGGATCGCGGTCATGCCGGAACTGGTCAACCGTCCGACCCGGAACGCCACATCCGTGCGGTCGAGATACAGATCGACCAGCTCGTCCGAGATCGACAGATCCAGCGCGATATTGGGATATTCCTGCCAGAACGTCGGCAACAGCGGCTGGATGGCGACCATGCCGAGCCCGACCGAGGCCGAGACCCGCACCGTGCCGGTGATGCTGGCCGCGCTCCGGCTCAGATCGTGCTCGATCGCATCCAGTTCGGCCAGAAGGCTCTGGCTGCGCTCGTAATAGATCTGGCCCTCGCCGGTCAGCGACAGCCGCCGGGTCGAGCGCTCCAGCAGCCGTACGCCCAGCCGCGCCTCGATGCGGCCGATCAGCTTCGACACCGTCGACGGGGTCATCAGCAGTTGCCGGGCGGCTTCGGAGAAGCTGCCGGTCTCGATCACGCGCAGGAAAACCTGCATTTCGCCTGCCCGGTTGTCCATCCGCGGTCCTGTCAGTGAATTCGTTTCACAGATCTTGGGAGGATCCGGCGGATTATCAAGGCGTAATCCTGGATCTATCTCTCTGCGACCAGACCGACAGGCGAGCCGGATGGACTCGATGGACCCGATACGGCGCCTGGCCCGCAGGACACCCGGCGTCCGGATGCCGTCGCATCATGGGCCGTCGCGCGAGGCAATGCGCCCCGCACCGAACAAGAACAACGCGGCCCCCCGCCGCGTGACAGGAGACAGAAGATGCAATTCGTGAAGACTGGCGAGGCCAAGATCCCCGCGCTCGGCTTCGGCATGTTCCGCATGTCCGAGGCCGAGGTCGAGGCCGTGGCGCCCGCCGCCCTTGAAACCGGGTTCCGGCATTTCGACACCGCGCAGATCTACCAGAACGAGGCTGCGCTTGGCCGGGCGCTGAAGGTGGCGGGGGCGCGCCGCGGCGATCTGTTCCTCACCACCAAGGTCTGGGTGTCGAATTACAGCGCCGAGCGCTTCATGGCCTCGGTCGACGAGAGCCTCGAAAAGCTGGGCGTCGATCAGGTGGATCTGTTGCTGGCGCATTGGCCGGGCGACGCGGTGCCGGTCGAGCGGCAGATCGAATGGCTGAACGAGGCGCAGGCGGCCGGCAGGACCCGGTTCATCGGCGTCAGCAACTACAACCGCAGCCAGTTGCGCGCAGCGATCTCCGCCAGCGCCGCGCCGATCGTGACCAACCAGATCGAGATGCATCCCTATCTGGATCAATCGGCCATGGCGGAACTCGCGCGCGAGACCGGCACGGCGCTGACCGCCTATTACGCCATGGCCGATGGCGCCGTCCCGGGGGACGCGCTGATCCGGGAGATCGCCGCCCGGCATGGCAAGACGGCCGCGCAGGTGGGGCTGCGCTGGCTGATCCAGCAGGGGGTCGTCGTGCTCTCCAAGACCGCGAAGCCCACTCGCCTGGCCGAGAATTTCGACATCTTCGACTTCACCCTGACCGCGGCCGACATGGCGGCGATCGGCGGGCTTGCCCGGCCGGAGGGCCGCATCGTCAACCCCGCCGGCCTTGCCCCGGCGTGGGAGGCATAACGGAGGATCATGGACATGCGCAAATTCAACTGGCCGCTGCTGGCGCTCGCCGTCGGCGCCTTCGGCATCGGCGTCACCGAATTCTCGCCGATGGGCATGCTGCCGGTCATCGCCGAAGGGGTCGGAGTGTCGATCCCCTCGGCAGGGATGCTGGTCAGCGCCTATGCCATCGGGGTGATGGTCGGCGCGCCGGTGATGACGCTGATCTTCGCCCGCTTCGGCAAGCGCACGGCGCTGATGGCGCTGATGGCGATCTTCACGCTGGGGAACCTGCTGTCGGCGCTGTCGCCGGATTACTGGACGCTGCTCGCCTCGCGCGTCGTCACCAGCCTGAACCACGGGGCATTCTTCGGCCTCGGGTCCGTCGTGGCGGCGAGCCTCGTGCCGAAGGATCGGCAGGCCAGCGCGGTCGCCACCATGTTCATGGGGCTGACCCTCGCCAATGTCGGCGGCGTGCCGCTGGCCACCTGGATCGGCCAGAGCCTCGGATGGCGCGAGGCCTTCGGAGGGACGGCGCTTCTGGGCCTCCTCACCATGGCCGCGCTGTGGCTGGCGCTGCCGGTCGGCGCCGCCGGCCAGCGCCCCGCGGTGAGGCAGGAGCTGCGCGTGCTGACCCGCCCCGATGTGCTGATCGCGCTCTTGACCACCGTTCTCGGCGCAAGCGCGATGTTCGCCCTCTACACCTATGTCTCGCCGGTGCTGACGACGCTGGCCGGCGCGTCGGACGGCTTCGTGACGCTGGCGCTCGTGCTGATCGGGCTGGGGTTCACCTTCGGCAACTGGCTAGGCGGGCGTGTCGCCGACTGGTCGCTGGATGGCGCGACGGCGATCTTCCTTGGTGCCTTGGCGGCGATCATGCTGGTCGCTCCGCTGACGCTGGGTAGCCAGATCGGCGCGGCGATCACGCTGTTCCTCTGGGGCGCTGCGGCCTTCGCCATCGTGCCGCCGGTGCAGATGCGGGTGATGCAGGCGGCGGCGGGAGCGCCGGGCCTTGCCTCCTCGGTCAATATCGGAGCCTTCAACCTCGGCAACGCCATCGGCGCGGCGCTTGGCGGCGCGGTGATCGCGGCGGATCTCGGCTATGCCGCCGTGCCGGTGGTTGGCGGGCTGACCGCCGCGACCGGGCTCGCACTGGTCTGGCTGGGACGGCGGCAGACGGCCCTCGCCTGTGAGGCCTGACACGGTCGGGGCGACGCGGAGCCGATCCGCGTCGCCCGACCTCATGCGTCATCGTGCTGTCTGCTGGGGCCTCCGAAGGCCCCGGCGGCCCAAAGAGCCACTCGGCCCTCCCGACCGACGGTTGAGCCCGATCCGCTGCATCCGGCGCCAGTGACAGGTCGCAAAGGAGCTGTTCGAGGCAGCACGGACAGAACGCCCATCCTCCCGCCGAGCCTCCCGCCCGTCGCGTCGCGCTTACCGGCAGATGCTGCCCCATGAAGAACATCCGCCCGATCCGGCGTTGAATCCTTCCGGCAAAGCCTGCATGCGGGCCGGAGAAGTGGAAGCCCCGGCGAACCGGCTAGCCCCGTTTACCGCCCTTCCCGCCTCCGCCGCCCTTCCCGCCGCCGTTGTCGCCTCCCCCCTTTCCGCCACCGCCCCCCTTGCCCTTTCCACCGCCGCCCTTCCCGCCGCCAGCGCCCTTCCCATCCAAGTCCTTCCCTCTTCCGCGCGAGGCGCCTCCGTCGCGCGCCCCGGCGGCGGCTTTGCCGGGATCGTCCCGCCCCTCGCCCCCGTCGCGCGCTGTGGGTCCTCGCCCGGCCTGTTCGCCACGCGCCGCGCTTCCGCTTTGTCCTGAGGACGCGAGACCTCTCCGACCGATCGCTCCCTCACCTCGGGGCAGCGCTTCCGCCGCCTCGGTCGGGGACATGCCGGCGCGGCGCAGTATCGTTTCGAGCCGGCGGAAGGGCGGCGCCGCGGCGAGCGCAAGCGGAACGGAGGCGAGGCAGTCGATACCGGCGCATCCTTCGCTGCCGCCGCCGCGCTGCTGCTCCGGCCCGGGCACCACGAAGACGTGCTCGACCCGCTGCTGCCGGTCCGGAAGCGTCCAGGCCATCGGCGCAGCCGGTTGCGAAAGCCCCCGCGTCAGGTCGGGAAAGCCATAGACCACCGGAGCGATCACCCCACCCGGGCCCGGGTGCGCCACCGACAGGACCGGGTCGAGCGAGGCCAGGTCAAGCTCTGCGGGCCAGACAAAGCCGGGCGGAGGAGCAGGCGAGATGTCGGCCAGCGCCGCCATGTCAAGTGCGGCCGGGGACGGCAAGGGCGATGGGCTGGCCCTGAGCAACCCCATCATCGGCGCCGGAAGGTCCGGCAGCGATGCGTCCGGCGTGGCCCCGGGCCGCATGGCCATGGGCTGGAACAGCACAGGCACGGGCGCCGCCGATGCATCGACGGCGGGATCGGCGGTTGCCCCGGCCGGGTTCGCCAGCACCGGCACATCGAGGGCGGCCATCAGCGGCAAGGCCTCGGGGCCGGGAGCCCGTATCGCCGCCCCGGTCACGTCATCGGCCATCAGGGAGCGGATGTCTTCCGCGACCTGCAGCTGCTCTGCGCCATGGGGCTGCTCCGCAGGGGAGCGAGCCTGATCCGTCGCCGCGGCAGCCTCCTCCACCAGCAAATTCATCTGCTCCACCGCAGGCCGCTCCCCCAGCATGCCGAGCGTCAGGGCGAAGCCGACGGCCAGATAAGCGCCCCCCGCCCCGGCCAGCAACAGCAGGGGCCGCAACCGCGATACCGGCGGCACAGGGTGGTGATCGTGAGGCGGAGCCTCCGCAGGAACCGGTTCCTGATCGGCTGGCGGCGCAGGGGCGGAACTCTGGATGTGCTCGTAAAATCCCATGGTGGTCTCTCCTGCAGTGATGCCTGCTGCAATCGACACGGTCTCTCGTCCCGGCGTTCTGAAGAGACTGCTGTGGGGCCGGCTGGCCAGCCTGACGAACACTGGCGATATGAGCTTGTTCCGGCCAGTCGATCACAGGCTTGTTGAACCACCGCCCAACAGCCCGTTCATCTCCCGTTCACTGAGCGGAGTTCAGTTCCCCACCCCGCGCCCGCCGCATCAGGTCGAGCCGCTCTCACGACCGAGCACGAAAGCGTCCTGAATCGGCCCCAGCTGCGCCATCGCGCCGGCCGGGCGGCGCCGCGTCGCAACAGCAGCGCCTGCGCCTCGCCGTTGACCGCGGCCTCAATCGGCTTCGCCGTCCAAGCGGAGTGGGTCGAGGTGGAACAGCCTGTCAGCGGAGTCGCAACGCGGGATCGACCGGCCATGTCGAGGCTCTGGAATACCACGTAGTCCAACCGCTCATGCGCGGCGTCGAGCAGCGGCTAAAGGCGGTCGAGCGAGAAGCGCCGGCCCGCGTCGCGGGCACCCCGAAGACGCTGTCGTCCCCACCGCCCAAAGCCAAGCGCCACATGAAAAGGAGGCGGGAGGCGCGACCGAGGTCGATGATGTGGAGGCGCGGCAGGCGCGAAGATGCGGTCGGGCCCGCTTCCCCACCTCTTCGTGCTTTCCGGAAAGCGGTTCAAAATCATTCGACCGGTCGCCGCCACCCCAGGGATTCACAGCAAGGATAGATTTGGAGACAGGATCAGGGGCTGAAGAAGGCGGAATACTCGACAGCACCGAAATCTTGCGGGGTTCGCCCGATTTCTGGTGCGGGTGGTCGGACTCGAACCGACACTCCGTGAGGAAAGGGTGTTTGAGACCCTCGCGTCTACCATTCCGCCACACCCGCACGGGCGCTGATGTAACGCGGGTGCGGGCGCGGGTCAATCGGCTGCGCGCGGGTCAGAGCTGGCGGGCGGCGAAGGTGTCGCATTGTTCGAGCGCGCCGGTCTCGTAGCCGCGCTCGAACCAGCGGGCGCGCTGCTCGGAGGTGCCGTGGGTGAAGGTATGCGGCATCGGGCGGCGGCCGGCGTTGCGCTGCAGCGTGTCGTCGCCGATCTGCCGGGCGGCGTTCACCGCCTCCTCCAGATCGCCGGGCTCGATGCTGCCGAACTGCGCCTCGGCATGGCGGGCCCAGATGCCGGAATAGCAGTCGGCCTGCAGCTCGATCATCACCGAAATCCGGTTGCTCTCGGTCTCGCTGGCCTGGGCGCGGACCTCGTTGGCCCGGGCGAGGATGCCGAGCTCGTGCTGGACGTGGTGGGCCACCTCATGGGCGACCACATAGGCCGAGGCGAAATCGCCCCCGGCGCCGAGCTGACGTTCCATGGTGGTGAAGAAATCGGTGTCGAGATAGACCTTCTGATCGGTCGGGCAGTAGAACGGCCCGGTGGCGCCCGAGGCGCCGCCGCAGGGCGATTGGGTGGCGCCCTTGAAGAGCACGAGGGTGACCGGGCGGTAGGCGCCCTCGACCTGGTCGCGGAACACCTCGGCCCAGACCTCCTCGGTGTCGGCGAGGGTGACCGAGACGAAGTCGGCGGCCTCCTCGTCGGCGGGGGTGATCTCGTTCCGGGTCACGGTCTGGCCGCCGCCCTGGTCGAGGAGCGGCGTCACGTCGATGCCGAGGAAATAGCCGAGCAGCAGTACGGCGATCACGCCGACGCCGCCGACCCCGCCTGCCCGACCGATCGAGGTCCCGCGGCGGTCCTCGATGTTGTGGCTGCCCCGCCTGCCCCGCCAGTCCATCCGCCGCGCCCCCCGCTGTTGCGCAGGCTCAAGGCGGTGGCGGGGCTTTGGTTCCGCGGGGCGCCTGTTTTGCACCCTTGACCCGCCGGGGGCCGCGTGGTGCAACCCCGGCGGATGCTTCGGGGGATCGCGATGTCACGACAGGTTCTGATGGTGCTGGCCGGGGCCGGTTCGGCGGCGCTGCTGCTGGGGGCCTTTGCCTTTCAATATCTCGGCGGGATGCCGCCCTGCCAGCTCTGCATCTGGCAGCGCTGGCCGCATGCTGTCGCGCTGGCGGCGGGGTTGATCGCGCTCGAGGCGCCGTCGCGGCTGCTGGCCTGGCTCGGGGCGGCGGGGGCGCTGGTTTCGGCGGGGATCGGGGCCTTCCATGTCGGGGTCGAGCAGGGCTGGTGGGCGGGGCTCGCCTCCTGTTCCGGCGGGTCGCTGGCGGGGGTGTCGGTGGAGGACCTCCTCAATCCGGCGGTGGATGTGGCGCAGGTGGTGCGCTGTGATGCGATCGCCTGGCAGATGCTGGGGGTGTCGATGGCGGGGTGGAATGTCATCGCCTCGATGCTGCTGGCGGGGATCTGGATTGCTGCGGCGCTGCGCAAGGCGTGAGGTTTTCACGCGTGAAAATCGGGCCAAGCGGCTGTTTTTGTGCGGGATATTTTCTGGCGTTAGGGGTTTCTTAACCGCTTGGCGGGGGACGGACGCCGGCGGCGGGTCCGGCAAAACTTCTGCGAAGTTTTTCGCCCGGAGGGGCTGAAGCGACGCCTCGGGGCCGCGGGCGACGG
>NZ_PZKG01000001.1 GCF_003034985.1 Cereibacter changlensis JA139 | reverse complement strand
GGCGAGGCGTTGCTGGAGACCGAGGCGGCCAAGGCGCGCGGCACGGCGCTGCACCTCTTGCTGGAGCAACTGCCCGAGCACGACCCCGCGCTCTGGCCCGACCTTGCGGCGGGCCTGCTGCCGGAGGCCGCCGACCTAGCGGAACTGCTGGCCGAGGCGCAGGCGGCGCTCGCCCTGCCGGGGCTGGCGGCGCCGCCCGGCGGGCAGGTGCTGCTGGAAGTGCCGCTGACCGCCGAGATCCGTGGGCGCAGGCTCTACGGCGCCATCGACCGGCTGATCGTCGGGCCGGATCTGGTGACGGCCATCGACTACAAGTCGAACGCCGTCGTGCCGCAACGCCCCGAGGACGTGCCGGAGGGCCTGCTGCGGCAGATGGGCGCCTATGCCGAAGCGCTGGCGCAGATCTATCCCGACCGGCGGATCGAGACGGCGATCCTCTGGACCCGCACGGCCGAGCTGATGCCGCTGCCACGCGATATCGTGAGGTCTGCCATGCAGGGGGCCACGATACCTTGACGGGGCGGGAGGGGGTCCTTACCTTTGGCCAACAAATCCCATCAGGAGACATACAGATGTCCACCGTCGCCGTCACGGACGCCACTTTCGATGCCGAAGTCCGCAAATCCGACGTTCCCGTCGTCGTCGATTTCTGGGCCGAATGGTGCGGCCCCTGCCGCCAGATCGGCCCGGCGCTGGAAGAACTGTCGAACGAATACGCCGGCAAGGTGAAGATCGTGAAGATCAACGTCGACGAGAACCCGGAAAGCCCGGCGCTGCTCGGCGTGCGCGGCATCCCGGCGCTGTTCCTGTTCAAGGACGGCCAGGTCGTGTCGAACAAGGTCGGCGCCGCGCCCAAGGCGGCCCTCGCCAGCTGGATCGCCGGCGCGATCTGATCTGAAAGGTCGTCGCTGTCCTGCAGGGCGCCCTCCGGGGCGCCTTCTGCATCAGAACTGCCACTTGTGATGCAGCATCCGGGCGCGGATCTGCTCCTCCGCTTCCGGTGCGCCGGCGTTGATCGTGTTCTCGTGGAAGAACCAGTAGAGATAGGCCGCGAAATCCGGGGGCCGTCCCTTGGCCACGGCGAAGGCGTGTTCCACCCCGTCATGCGGCACCGAACCGGCGATGTGCTGGAAATCCACCAGCCCGAACAGCACCGCCGGCTTCTTCAGGAAGTAGCCGGTAAGCGCGGTGGCCGAATTCTGCGTCACCACCAGATCGCAGGCGGCCAGCAGCGTGATGGTGTCGCCCTGGACCAGTTGGAAGCGCGGGTTGGCCTCCGCCAGCTTCTCCAGTGCGCGCAACTCCCGTGGGCTGTAACGTTCCTTGGGATGAAGCGTTGCGCGGATCGGCCGCGGGTCGGCGGCCAGCGTCGCCTGGATCATCGCCAAGGGGCTCATCGCCTGAAACGAGCGGTGCTCGGTCAGCCGGCCCTGCAGCGGCATGAAGAGGAAACCGTCATGGCTGACCGGCGGATCGCCGACGATCCGCTCGCGCCAGCGGCGGAAGAACGGCTTCGCCAGCTCGGGATCGACCGATTTCGGGCTGAACTTCGCCAACGCCACGTCGAACCACCAGCGCTCGTTGGTCGCCTCCAGCTGCCAGAACGGGTAGTGGTAGGCCCGGCGCAGGCAGAGGCAGCGCGGTCCGACCGGCTCCTGCATGTGGAAGATCGACCAGCCGTACCGACGCTCGGGGTCGTTCATCTCGGCGGCGGAATCGTGGTGGATCAGCAGCCGCAGCCCGAAGGGCTGCACCGCCGCGCCGATGCGGTTGACGATGTTCACCCGCCCCGCCAGCGCATCCTCGCACATCGGCGAGGGCAGGTAGATGTTCAGAACCCGGTCGTGCGGCATCCTCGCCTCTTCGCTTGTCGGCAAACTATCCGGTGCAGTGGCTAAGACTTGGTTAACGCGGCAAGGCTCCGGTTTCGCGCGCCAAGGTGACGCGCGGTTGCTCGGGTTGTCTCGCCCGGCGCAGGCCTCCATATAGGGTCAAACGGAGGCTTTCATGGCAGAAGACAGGTTTCCCGGCTGGCATGGCACGACCATTCTGGCGGTGCGGCGGGGCAATGAGGTTGTGGTGGCGGGCGACGGGCAGGTGAGCCTCGGTCAGACCGTCATCAAGGGATCGGCGCGCAAGGTGCGCAGGCTCAGCCCCGGCGGGCGCGACGTGGTGGCGGGCTTCGCCGGATCGACGGCGGATGCCTTCACCCTGCTGGAACGGCTGGAAAAGAAGCTCGAGGCGATGCCGGGCCAACTGGCGCGGGCCAGCGTCGAGCTGGCGAAGGATTGGCGCATGGACAAGTACCTGCGCAACCTCGAAGCCATGCTGATCGTCACCGACGGCTCGACGCTGCTCGTCATCACCGGCGCCGGCGACGTGCTGGAGCCGGAGCATGACGTGGCCGCCATCGGCTCGGGCGGCAACTTCGCCCTCGCCGCCGCGCGCGGCCTGATGGCCACCGACATGCCCGCCGAAGAGATCGCCCGCCGCGCCATGGCGATCGCCGCGGACATCTGCGTCTACACCAACGGCAACCTGACCGTGGAGCGTATTGCCCAATGACCGACCTGACCCCGCGCGAGATCGTCTCGGAGCTCGACCGTTTCATCATCGGCCAGAAGGACGCCAAGCGCGCCGTGGCCGTGGCCCTGCGCAACCGCTGGCGCCGAAAGCAGCTGGCCGACGACCTGCGCGACGAAGTCTATCCCAAGAACATCCTGATGATCGGCCCGACCGGCGTCGGCAAGACCGAGATCTCGCGCCGTCTGGCCAAGCTGGCCAAGGCGCCCTTCCTGAAGGTCGAGGCGACGAAATTCACCGAGGTCGGCTATGTCGGCCGCGACGTCGACAGCATCATCCGCGATCTGGTCGATGCCGCCATGGTCGAAACCCGCGCCCGGATGCGCGAGGATGTGAAGGCCCGCGCGATGAAGGCCGCCGAGGACCGGGTGATCGAGGCCATCGCCGGCAAGGACGCCCGCGAGCAGACGCGCGAGATGTTCCGCACCAAGCTGAAGAAGGGCGAGCTCGACGCCACGGTGATCGAGGTCGAGGTGACCGACAGCTCGAACCCGATGCAGGGCCTCGATCCCACCGGGCAGGGCCAGATGGGGATGATGAATCTCGGCGACATCTTCGGCAAGGCCTTCGGCGGCCGCACCCAGAAGCGCAAGATGACGGTGGCCGAAAGCCACGACGTGCTGATGAACGACGAGGCCGACAAGCTCTTGGATGACGAGGCGGTGAAGGCTGCGGCGCTGGAGGCGGTGCAGGAGAACGGCATCGTCTTCATCGACGAGATCGACAAGGTCTGCGCCCGCTCCGACATGCGCGGCGCCGATGTCAGCCGCGAGGGGGTGCAGCGCGACCTGCTGCCGCTGATCGAGGGCACCACGGTTTCGACCAAATACGGCCCGATCAAGACCGACCATATCCTGTTCATCGCCTCGGGCGCCTTCCACATCGCCAAGCCCTCGGACCTGCTGCCCGAGCTGCAGGGCCGCCTGCCGATCCGGGTCGAGCTGCAGGCGCTGACCGAAGGCGATTTCGTCCGCATCCTGACCGAGACCGACAATGCGCTGACCCGGCAGTATTCGGCGCTGATGGCGACGGAGAAGGTCGAGGTCAGCTTCACCGAGGACGGGATCGAGGCCTTGGCCAACATCGCCGCCGAGGTGAACCGCGCCGTGGAGAACATCGGCGCCCGCCGGCTCTACACGGTGATGGAGCGGGTCTTCGAAGAGCTCTCCTTCGTCGCCCCCGACAAGCCGGGCGAGGCGGTGGTGGTGAACGCCGCCTATGTCGAGACCAATCTCGGCGAACTCTCCCGCTCGGCCGATCTCAGCCGCTACGTCCTCTGACCGTGAAGGCCCCCGCCGAGGGGGCCTTTTCTTTTCCGCCGGAGGATGAAACCAAGGGCGCGACAAGAGGTCGCACATGCCATTCTTCACCTTCCTGCGGGCCAATGCGCCCTTCCTGTTCGTCGGCTTTCTGCTGTCGTTCCTGTCCAGCTTCGGCCAGACCTTCTTCATCTCCACCTTCGGCGGCGAGATCCGGGCCGAGTTCGGCCTGTCGCATGGCCAGTGGGGCGCGGTCTATGGCATCGCCACCACCTTCTCCGCCGCCGTCATGCTCTGGTCGGGCGGGCTGACCGACCGGTTCCGGGTGCGGGCGCTCGGGCCGATGGTGCTGGGCGGGCTGGCGCTGACCTGCGTCGCCATGGCGCTCAACCCCTTCGTCATGCTGCTGCCGGTCGCGATCTTCGCGCTGCGGCTGCTGGGGCAGGGCATGACCAGCCACATCGCGGGCGTCGCCATGGCGCGCTGGTTCGTCGCCTCGCGCGGGCGGGCGCTGGCCATCGCCGCGCTCGGCTTCTCCTTCGGCGAGGCGCTCTTGCCGGTGGCCTTCGTCGCGCTGAAGGGCGTCACCGGCTGGCGCACGCTCTGGCTCGTCGCCGCGGCGATCCTGCTCGTCAGCCTGCCGGTTCTGGCCCGGCTGCTGCGGCAGGAGCGCACGCCGCAGTCGATGGCTGCCGAGGCGCAGATCGGCGGCATGCACGGGCGGCACTGGTCGCGGAACGAGGTGCTGCGGCACCGGCTGTTCTGGTTTCTGGTGCCGGCGCTGCTCGGGCCATCGGCCTTCAACACCGCCTTCTTCTTCCAGCAGGTGCATCTGGCCGAGGTGAAGGGCTGGGCCCATGTCGGGCTGGTCGCGATCTTCCCGGCCTATTCGGCGGCGAGCGTGGTGGCGCTGCTGGCCTCGGGCTGGGCGGTGGACCGCTTCGGCACCGCCCGGCTGATGCCGCTGTTCCAGCTGCCGCTGGCGCTGTTCTACTTCCTCTTTGCCGGCGTCGACAGTCTGGCGCTCGCCCTGCCGGTCATGCTGCTTATGGGCCTGACCTCGGGCGCGCAGGCCACGGTTCCGGTGGCCTTCTGGGCCGAGTTCTACGGCACCCGCCACATCGGCTCGATCAAGGCCACCGCGGCGGCGATCATGGTGCTGGGCTCGGCCATCGGCCCGATCCTGACCGGGGCGCTGATCGACCTCGGCATCAGCTTCCCGCAGCAGATGGTCGGGATCGGCCTCTATTTCCTGCTCGCTTGCCTGCTGGCCGGGATCGGCGTCGGCACGGCCAAGCGCAGCCTAACGGTGTCGGCGTAGATAGACGTAATAGGCGCCTTCGCCGCCGTGCTTCAGATGCGCGGCCGCGACCTGCAGCACCGCGGGCCCCAGAGGCGGCATCCGCAGCCAATGCGGCACCTGATGCCTGAGCACCCCTTGCCGCTGCGGGATCGGCCCGTGATCCTCGGTCCGGCGGCTGCCCTTGCCGGTGATGACCAGCACCAGACGCATCCCGTCGGCATGGGCGTTGAGGATGAAGCGGATCAGCTCGGGATGCGCTTCGGACAGGGTCATGCCATGCAGGTCGATCCGCGCCTCGGGCGACAGCTTGCCGCGCGACATGCGGGCGAAGTTCTTGGCGTCCATCCGCAGCGGCGCCGTGGCCAGCTGATCGCGCAGCGGCGGCAGGATGTCGTGCTGCGGCGCGTGGCGCACCTTCTCGCCGATGCGGAACCGCCCGAAGGCCGGGGCGGGGGTGATGGTTTCGGGCTGATGCGACAGCGCGGGCGGCAGGTCGAGCTTCGGCGTCTGGCTGCGCACGCGCGAGGGGTGCATCGGCTGGGCCGTGCGGGCCACGGCCTGCCACAGCTCCTCCTCCTCGGGGCGCAGGGTGCGGCGGCGGGCCATGGCTCAGTTCTCGGGCAGCATGGCGAAGGCGCGGTCGATCGGCAGCAGCACCAGCATCCGCCCGCCATCCTTCACCGTGCCGGCGCGGTCGCCCGCGGCAGCGCCCGTGCCATAGAAGATATCCGCCCGCAGCGCGCCCTTGATCGCCCCGCCGGTGTCCTGCGCCACGAAGAGCCGCCGCAGCGGCTCGGCGCCGTCCTTCTCGACCCAGACCGGCGCGCCGAGCGGGGTGAAGGCCGGATCGACGGCGAGGGTGCGCATCGGCGTGACCGGGCGGCCCATGGCGCCGATCGGCCCCTGATCGGCGGGCAGGTCGGTCAGCTTGCGGAAGAACACATAGGACGGGTTGTGCAGCAGCAGCGCCGCGCCCTCGGCCGGGTTGCGCCGCACCCAGTCTCGGATCGACTGGGCCGAGACATCCTCGATCCGGTGGGTGCCGCGCCGCACCAGCTCCTGCCCGATGCTGCGATAGGGATGGCCGTTCTTGGCGGCATAGCCCACCCGCATCACCCGCCCGTCCGGCATGCGGATCCGGCCTGAGCCCTGGACCTGCAGGAAGAAGGCCTCCACCGGGTCGTCGAGCCAGGCAATCTCCAGCCCGCGGCCGCGCAGGGCGCCGGACTCGATCTCGGCCCGGCTGCGCCAGACGGCGCCCGGCGCCAGCTCCGGCGGCTTGGCGTAGATCGGGAAGGCGAAGCGGGGGGTGGGATGCGGCGAGCCGGGAAGCTCGGGCTCGTAATAGCCGGTGAACAGCGCCGGCGCGGCGCCCACCTGCACCGGCTTGAAGAACAGCTCGAAGAAACTGCGCGCCGAGGCGCCGCTGTGCATCGCGTCATCGGCCAGCCGGCAGAGCGGCTGCCACTCCGGCCCGGTCAGCTGCGGGCAGGTGGCGCGGAACACGGAAAGGGCGGCGCGATGGTCATCCGCCGCCCAGCCGTCGAGGCTATCGAACTCCAGCACCTGTGCCGAGGCGCCGCCGCCCGCAGCGGTCATGGCGCAGAACGCCAGGGCGCGGAGCAGCGCACCCATCACTCCCCGGTGGCGACGAGAAGCCAGTTCGGGTCGGACACGCCCATGCGCCGCTCGAAGGTCCAGATGTCGCGCTGGCGCCGCACCTCGGTCGGGCTGCCCTCGACGATCGCGCCGTCGCGGTCGCGCACCACCGAAGTCAGCTCGCCCAGGAACCGCACGGCGATCTGCGCCTCGCGCGTGTCGCGGTCGAAGCTGGCCTCGTGCAGCGTCAGCTCGCGCAGCCCGACGAAATGCGCCTCGACGGTCAGGCCCTCGGCCTTGCGCGCCTCGACCGCCTCCTCGAAGGTCGAGAAGACCTCGGGCGACAGGAAGGGCCGGATCTGCTCCAGCTCGCCCTTCTCGAAGGCCATCAGGATCATCTCGTAGGCGCCGCGGGCGCCCTGCAGGAACTCGCCGACGCCGAAGCCCGGCTCAGCCATCTTCATCGCCGCCAGGGCCTTGGCCGAGGGGCTGCCATCGGTGACGTGATCGATGATGTCGCGGTCGGGACCGCCCTCGATCACCTCGAAATCGCGTTTCACCCGGGGCCGCGGTTCCTCCAACGGCACAACGGGCTTTTCAAATCCTTCACGCGTGCCAAGCACATTCTTGAGTTTGATGATCAGGAAAACAGCGATCCCGGCCAGCACCAGCAATTGGATCATTGAAGAGCTCATATGTAACCTCGGTCGGGGCGTCGGGCAGTTGATTGGACGACGGCAGAGTTGGTAAAACCGCTCCTTGCTCCCTATGTAGGGTAGGGGTGGGTGCAAGTCTACCGCTGCACCCGCAAGATGCTTTGCAAAGGAGGCCAGCCATGCGGCTTTTCATCGCCCTGATCCTCGTTCCTCTGATCGAGATCGGGCTGTTCGTCACGGTCGGCGCATGGCTGGGTCTGGCGGCGACCCTGCTGATCGTGCTGGGCACCGCGGTGCTGGGCATCACGCTGCTGCGCCGTCAGGGCGTGCAGGCGGCCACCGCGCTGCGCATGCCGCTGAAAAGCGACCCGCTGGCGCCGATCGCCGATGGCGCGCTGGTGGCGATGGCCTCGGTGCTGCTGATCCTGCCGGGCTTCTTCACCGACACGCTCGGCGCGCTGCTGCTGATCCCGCCGCTGCGGCGGCTGGTGGTGGCGCAGCTGGCCAAGCGCGTGACGGTGCATGCGGCGAATGTGCGCAGCCGGCAGGGCTTCGGCGACATGCCGATCGACGGCGAGTATATCGACCTCGACACCACCCCCTCCGACCGGCTGCGCCCGCCGCCCTCGGGCCCTTCCGGCTGGACTCGGCATTGAGAGGCAGGGATTGACCTGCTAAAGCTGTCCGAGACCGGAATTTGCCCAACGGCAGGAGAGAATGATGACCGAGGCCAATGGCGCCGCCCCCGAGGCCGCCCCGCAGATCAAGATGCAGGTGCTGGCGCAATTCGTGCGTGACATGTCCTTCGAGAACATGGTGGCCCAGAAGGGTCTGCAGAGCGGCGACGTGCAGCCCGACATCCAGGTGCAGGTGAGCCTAGACGCCCGCAAGCGCCCGGCGGACCACCAGTACGAGGTGATCACCAAGTTCAAGGTGACCTCGAAGAACAAGGTCGGGACCGAAACACTGTTCCTCTTGGAACTGGATTACGGCGGCATCTTCCACGTGGAGAACGTGCCGGAAGACCAGATGCACCCGTTCCTGCTGATCGAATGCCCGCGGCTCCTGTTCCCCTTCGTGCGCCGGATCATCTCGGACGTGACGCGCGACGGCGGCTTCCCGCCGCTGAACATCGACACCGTCGATTTCCTCGCGCTCTACCGGCAGGAGCTTGCCCGCCGCGCCGAAGCGCAGAAGGCCGCGGCCCAGCAGCCGCTGGCGAACTAGGTCCGCTTCAACCAGATCGCGCCGTCGCCCAGCTTTGCCACGAAGGCGGCATGGGCGGCGGCCTCCGCCTCGGTGATCCGGGGCGCCAGCGGCGCCGGGCGCGGCCTCGGCCGCCACACATGCGCCGGGCCGGCATCGTCGCGCGCATTCTGCGCCGCCGTCGACAGGCCGAAATCCGGCTGCCGCCCGCCGATCAGTTCCAGATAGACCTCGGCCAGAATCTCGCTGTCCAGCAGGGCGCCGTGCTTCTCGCGCGCCGAATTGTCGACGCCGAAACGACGGCAGAGCGCGTCGAGCGAGGCGGGCGAGCCGGGAAACTTCTTCCGCGCCAGGCCCACCGTATCCAGCGCCTGATCGAAGGGCAGGGTGCGCAGCTTGGCGCGGCCCAGCTCAAAGTTCAGGAATTTCATGTCGAAGGCCGCGTTGTGGATCACCAGCCGCGCATCGCCGACGAAATCGAGAAACGCCTGCCCGATGTGCTGGAACAGCGGCTTGTCGCGCAGGAAATCGTCGCCCAGCCCGTGCACGTCGAAGGCTTCCTTCGGCATCGGGCGCTCGGGGTTGATGTATTGGTGATAGGTCCGCCCGGTCGGCATGTGGTTGAACAGCTCCACCGCGCCGATCTCGACGATCCGGTGACCCTCCGAGGGCTCGAAGCCGGTGGTTTCGGTGTCCAGAACGATCTCACGCATGCTGTCCCTCGCGGATATAGCCGATCAGCGCCAGAACCGAGGCGCGCGCCGCCTCCAGCCCCAGCGTCTCGATGATATGGGTGGCGCGGCTGCGCTTTTCGGCATCCGGCATCTGGCGCGCGCGGATCGTCTCGAACTGCGCCTCGGTCATCGTGCCGCGCGCCAGAACCCGGGCGCGTTGCAGGGCAGGGGGCGCGGTAACGAGCAGCGTCGCGTCCATCTCGGTCTCGGTGCCCTTCTCGAACAGCAGCGGAATGTCGAAGACGACGATATCCACCCCGGCGCCGCGCAGGAAGGCCGCGCGATCCTCGGCCACGGCGGGATGCACCAAGGCCTCGATCCGCGCCAGCGCCAGCGCATCCGCCGCGATCCAGTCGCGCAGCGCCGCCCGATCCACCGCACCGCCCCGCACCGCAGGCGGGTGCAGCGCGCCGAAGGCCTCGACCAGCGGGCCGGCGTAAAGCCGGTGCACCGCCGCATCCGCATCCCAGACCGGAATCCCCGCCGCGGCAAAGAACCCCGCCGTGGTCGATTTGCCCATGCCGATGGAGCCGGTCAGGCCCAGCCGGAACGGCTTCATGGCCGGATGACGGCGTCGCGGGTGGCCTCGTCCACCTCGGGGCGCACCCCGAACCAGCGCTCGAAGCCCGGCGCCGCCTGATGCAGCAGCATCCCCAGCCCGTCGACCACGGTGCAGCCGGCCTCCTCCGCCTCGATCAAGAGGTTGGTCTTCAGCGGCGTATAGACCAGATCGGTCACCAGCGCCCGCGGGCTCAGCGCATCCAGCGGCACGCGGAACTCGGGCTTGCCGACCATGCCGAGCGAGGTCGTGTTCACCACCGTCGCCGCATCCTCCAGAAGATTGCCCGCCTGCACCCAGTCATGCACCACCACCTTGGCCCCGAAATCCTGCCGCAGCGCATCGGCGCGCGGCCGGCTGCGGTTGGTCAGCCGGATCTCCGGCACGCCGACCTCTATCAGCGCCGCGATCACCGCCCGCGCGGCGCCGCCCGCGCCGAACACCACCGCGGGACCCGCCGCAGGCGCCCAGGCCGGGGCGTTCTGCCGCAGGTTGGCGATGAACCCGGCGCCATCGGTGTTGTCGGCATGGATCTTGCCATCCTTGCGGAAGATCAGCGTGTTCGCCGCCCCGATCAGCGCCGCCCGGTCGGTGACGATATCGGCCAGCGCCAGGACCTTTTCCTTGTGCGGGATCGTCACGTTCAACCCGACGAAACCCAGCTTCGGCAGCATCTGCAAGGCGTCGCGCAGGTCGGCCTGGGCGATATCCATCGGGATGTAATGGCCCTTCAGCCCGTAACGCTTCAGCCAGTAGCCATGCAGCCTCGGCGAGCGGCTGTGGGCGATGGGAGAGCCGATCACCCCCGCCAGCGGAATGCGCGTCAGTTCGGTCATGTCGGGATGAAGCCTCTTTGTCCGAGATAGGTGAGTAGGGGCAGCAAGGGCAGCCCCAGAACGGTAAAGTAGTCGCCCTCGACGTCGGTGAAAAGCCGTACGCCTTCCTCCTCCAGCTTGTAGCCGCCGACCGAGGATTTCACGCTATCCCAGTTGCGGGCAAGATAGCCCTCCAGCCAGTCGTCGGAAAAGTCGCGCATGGTCAGCCGGACCTCGCCGACATGGCGCCAGACCGGCCGCGCCGCCTCGTAGAGCACCACCGCAGATAGAAGCCGGTGGGTCTGGCCGCGCAGCGCCCGCAGCTGCCGCCGCGCCGCCTCCGGCGTCTCGGGCTTGCCCCAGACCTGGCGCTGGAAGGCCAACACCTGGTCACAGCCGATCACCAGCGCCTCGCGATGCCGCTCGGCCAGCTTGCGGGCCTTCGCCTCGGCCAGGGCGTCGGCGATGTCGAGCGGGCTGGCCTCCTCGGCCTCCAGCGCGGCACGCATCGACTCCTCGTCGATGCGCGCGGGCAGGGCGGTCACCTGCAGGCCCGCCGCGCTGAGCAGGGCGAGCCGCGTTTCGGAAGCGGAGGCGAGGATGATCTGCATGTGGGCCAGGCTGTGGACAATCCGGGTTTGTTCCTGCCGACGGATGCCGCGGAATTGGGACCCCGCGACGAAAAGCCTCGTCGGAACCGAAGTTATCGGCCAACCGGCCCCGGTTGTCCACGGGTGCATGAATGCTCAGCCCGGCATGGGACAAGTTTTCCGTCCCGAGAAAATCCTCGAAAACCGGAAAAGTTGTCCACAGACAGGTCATCCAGCAACATTCTGAATCGACAACGAAAAATGGGAAGTTCTTTCCGCTTTCCCGCGTCACGCACAGATTTTTCCACAGGCTCCCCCTTGTGGATAAGCTGTGGGAGCATTTCCGAAATGCAGTTGTCCCCATGCCCTACAACAACATTCCTTTTCTAAGAATCTTTCTTTAAGAGAAGGTGCTGCATCCAGAGGAGCCCGCCGATGTCAGACCTGCTTGCCGATTTCTATCTCTGGACCAAGGCGTTCCACGTGATGTCGGTGCTGGCCTGGATGGCGGGGCTGTTCTACCTGCCCCGGCTGTTTGTCTATCACGCCGAGCAGGTGAAGGCGTGCAGCGACGCCGAGGCGATGTTCCAGGTGATGGAACGGCGGCTGCTGAAGGCGATCATGAACCCGGCGATGATCTCGACCTGGGTCTTCGGCCTGGCGCTGGTGATGACGCCGGGGATCGTCGACTGGTCGATGGTCTGGCCCTGGACCAAGGCGGCCTCTGTGCTGGCGATGACGGCGTTTCACATGTGGCTGGGCGGCCGGCGCAAGGACTTCGCGGCGGGACGGAACACGCTCACCGGACGGCGCTACCGGATGATGAACGAATTGCCGACGCTCCTGATGATCGTCATCGTGCTGTCGGTGATCGTGAAGTTCTGAGCCCTATTTTCGAGTCCGATTGACTTTCGACCGGCCTGCGCCTATTTGCGCTGTTGCAGGGCCGTCCGGCCCAAGGCATTTCCCATCCATGACCATTGCACCTGCCACGTGGCAGAACCGCCAAGGACGTCAGATCTTCCATGACCGTTGAACGCCTCAACCTCGCCGAACTCAAAGCCAAGACGCCCGCCGACCTGCTGGCGATGGCCGAAGAGTGGGAGATCGAGAACGCACCGTCGATGCGCAAGGGCGAGATGATGTTCTCGATCCTGAAGGAGCATGCCGAGGAAGGCTGGGAGATCGGCGGCGACGGCGTGCTGGAAGTGCTGCAGGACGGCTTCGGCTTCCTGCGCTCGCCCTCGGCCAACTACCTGCCGGGCCCGGACGACATCTATGTCTCGCCCGAGATCCTGCGCCAGTTCTCGCTGCGCACCGGCGACACCATCGAGGGCGTCATCGCGGCGCCGCGTGAGAACGAGCGCTATTTCTGCATGACCAAGGTTACGCGGATCAACTTCGACGACCCGGAGAAGGCCCGGCACAAGGTCCATTTCGACAACCTGACGCCGCTCTACCCCGACGAGCGCTTCAAGATGGAGGTCGACGACCCGACGCTGAAGGACCGCTCCGCCCGGATCATCGACCTGGTGGCGCCGATCGGCAAGGGCCAGCGCGGTCTGATCGTGGCGCCGCCGCGCACGGGTAAGACCGTGCTGCTGCAGAACATCGCCCATTCGATCGCGACCAACCACCCGGAGTGCTACCTGATCGTGCTGCTCATCGACGAGCGGCCGGAGGAAGTGACCGACATGCAGCGCTCGGTGAAGGGCGAGGTCGTCTCCTCGACCTTCGACGAACCGGCGACGCGCCACGTGGCGGTAGCCGAGATGGTGATCGAGAAGGCCAAGCGGCTGGTCGAGCACAAGCGCGACGTGGTGATCCTGCTCGATTCGATCACCCGCCTCGGCCGCGCCTTCAACACCGTCGTGCCCTCCTCGGGCAAGGTGCTGACCGGCGGTGTCGACGCCAACGCGCTGCAGCGCCCGAAAAGGTTTTTCGGCGCGGCGCGCAACATCGAAGAGGGCGGGTCGCTGACCATCATCGCGACCGCCCTGATCGATACCGGCAGCCGGATGGATGAGGTGATCTTCGAAGAGTTCAAGGGCACCGGCAACTCAGAGATCGTGCTGGACCGCAAGGTAGCCGACAAGCGGGTCTTCCCGGCGATGGACATCCTGAAGTCCGGCACCCGGAAAGAGGATCTGCTGGTGGAGAAGGGCGATCTGCAGAAGACCTATGTCCTGCGCCGCATCCTGAACCCGATGGGCACCACCGATGCGATCGAATTCCTGATCTCGAAGCTGCGCCAGACCAAGAGCAATGCGGAGTTCTTCGATTCCATGAACACTTAAGTGTTCTGAATCAAGGGGTTAAACTGTCGTGGACACGATCTATGCCTTGGCCAGCGCTCGCGGCAAGGCCGGGGTGGCGGTATTGCGCCTGTCCGGTCCCGAGGCGCATGCCGCGGTCGGGTCCTTCGGCGTCTCGCTGCCCGCGCTGCGTCAGGCCGCGCTGCGCCGGCTGATTTGGCAGGGCGAAGTGCTGGACGAGGCGCTGGTGCTGCTGTTCGGCGCCGGGGCGAGCTTCACCGGCGAGGCAGTGGCGGAGCTGCATCTGCATGGAAGCACCGCGGCGGTGAATGCCGTTCTGCGGGCGCTGTCGACCCTGCCCGGGCTGCGGCCTGCCGAGGCGGGGGAATTCACCCGGCGCGCGCTGGAGAACGGCCGGCTGGACCTCGCCCAGGTCGAAGGGCTGGCCGACCTGATCGACGCGGAGACCGAAGCGCAGCGGCGGCAGGCGCTGCGGGTGCTGTCCGGCTCCATCGGGGCCAAGGTCGAGGGCTGGCGTCGCGACCTGATCCGCGCCGGGGCGCTTCTGGAGGCGACGATCGACTTCGCCGACGAGGATGTGCCGGTGGATGTCTCGCCGGAGGTTCTGACGCTGCTGGGTGGGCTGCTGAACGACCTGCGCGCCGAGGTCGAGCGATCGCGCATTGCAGAACGGATCCGCGACGGGTTCGAGGTGGCGATCGTCGGAGCGCCGAATGCCGGAAAATCCACGCTTCTCAATGCCTTGGCCCGCCGGGACGCCGCGCTGACCTCGGAGGTCGCCGGGACGACCCGCGATGTGATCGAGGTGCGGATGGATCTGGAGGGTCTGGCGGTCACCCTGCTCGACACCGCCGGGCTGCGCGAGACGGATGACCGGATCGAGGCGTTGGGGATCAATCGCGCGGTAGCGCGGGCCAATGCGGCCGACCTACGGATCTTCCTGCTGGACGGCGCCGAGGCGGCGCCCGGAGTGGCGCCGCAGCCGGGCGACCTGCTGGTTCAGGGGAAGGCGGATCTGGTGACAGGCGCGGGGCTCCGCGTCTCCGGCAAGACCGGTGAGGGATTGCCGGAGCTGGTGACGGAGATCGCCTGCAGTCTTCAGGCGCGGGCCGCAACTGCAGGCAATTTGACGCGTGAGCGGCACCGTATCGCGATCGTGACTGCGATCAGGGCTATGGAATCGGCGCAGGCTGAGGTAATGAGGGGGCCGCAGCGGACCGAACTCGCGGCGGAGGATCTTCGGCGGGCGATGCGGGCGCTGGATTCGCTGACGGGTCGCATCGATGTCGAGGATTTGCTGGACGATATCTTCGCCAGTTTCTGCATTGGAAAGTAGGAGTGTTTCACGTGAAACATTTTGATGTCATCGTGATCGGCGGCGGCCACGCCGGTGCTGAGGCCGCAGCGGCCTCGGCGCGCATGGGCGCGAAGACCGCGCTGGTGACGCTGACTCTTGCGGGCATCGGTGTCATGTCGTGCAATCCGGCGATCGGCGGGCTGGGCAAGGGCCATCTGGTGCGGGAGATCGACGCGCTCGACGGGGTGATGAGCCGGGTCGCGGACCGGGCCGGCATCCAGTACCGGTTGCTGAACCGCAAGAAAGGCCCGGCGGTGCAGGGGCCGCGGGCCCAAGCGGACCGCAAGCTGTACCGCATGGCGATGCAGGCGGCGCTTGGCGCGCAGCCGAACCTGACGATTGTCGAGGGCGAGGTGGTCGACCTGATCGAATCCGCGGGCAGGGTTAGCGGCGCCGTTCTGGCGGATGGCGCGAGCCTCACGGCCTCGGCGGTGATCCTGACCTCGGGGACATTCCTCAACGGGTTGATCCATATCGGCACGCAGCGCCAGCCGGGTGGCCGGATGGGCGACCGGCCCTCGCTTCGGCTGGCGGAGCGGCTGGGCGATCTCGGCCTGGCGCGCGGGCGGCTGAAGACCGGCACGCCGCCTCGTCTCGACGGCAGGACCATCGACTGGTCCGGGCTGGAGATGCAGCCGGGCGACGACGTCCCGACCATGTTCTCCTTCCTGAACAGGGCGCCGGAAGCGCGGCAGATTTCCTGCGGCATCACCCACACCAACGAGCGGACGCATGATATCGTGCGGCAAAACCTCGGACTGTCGGCCATGTATGGCGGCCATATCGAGGGCGTCGGCCCGCGCTACTGCCCCTCGATCGAGGACAAGATCGTGCGCTTTGCCGAGAAGACCGAGCATCAGGTTTTCCTCGAGCCGGAAGGGCTGGACGACTCGACGGTCTATCCGAACGGGATCTCGACCTCGCTTCCTGCCGATGTGCAGGAGAATTATGTGAGAACGATCAAGGGCTTGGAGCAGGTGCAGATCCTGCAGCCAGGCTATGCCATCGAATATGACTACTTTGACCCACGCGAGCTGCATGCGACGCTGGAGCTGAAGTCGCTGAAGGGGCTCTACTTCGCCGGCCAGATCAACGGCACCACCGGCTATGAAGAGGCGGCGGCTCAGGGCATGGTCGCCGGGCTGAACGCGGCGCTTGCTGCACAGGGCCGCGATCCGGCGCTGTTCAGCCGGTCGGAAAGCTATATCGGCGTGATGATCGACGACCTGACCTCGCGCGGCGTCACCGAGCCCTATCGCATGTTCACGTCGCGCGCGGAGTACCGACTGACGCTGCGGGCCGATAACGCGGACCAGCGGCTGACTCCGATGGGTCTTGAGCTGGGCTGCGTCGGACCAGAGCGTGCGGCGGCCTTCGCCGAGAAGGCGGCGCTGATGCAGCAGGGCAGGGCGACGCTTGACGCGATGCAGCTGTCGCCGACCGAAATCGAAGCGATGGGCATCCGCATCAGCCAGGATGGTGTCCGCCGCTCGGGCTACGCGCTGCTGGCTTTCGGAGAGGATGCGGGGGAGGCGGTGCTGCGCCGCTCGCCCGATTATGCTGCGCTGCCAGTCGAGATCCGCGAGCAGTTGGGTCGTGACGCTCTCTACGCACAATATGTGGACCGCCAGGCGCAGGAGGCTGAGTCGCTGAAGCGCGACGAGGGTGTGCTGATCCCGGCCGATTTCGACTATTCCGCCCTTTCCGGTCTTTCCTCGGAGCTGAATGCAAAGCTGCTCCGGTCGCGTCCCGACAGTCTCGCACAGGCCGCGCGCTTGGAGGGCATGACTCCCTCGGCCCTCACGCTCATCCTCGCCCGGCTGCGCCGTGAGCGGCGCCAGCAGGTGGCCGGATGAGCGCGCCCGTGCTGGACCCGGTTGCAGCGCTGAATGTTTCACGTGAAACAACCGAGAAGCTGCATCGGTTCGTCGCTCTGCTGGAAAAGTGGAATCCGGCGATCAACCTTGTGTCGCGCAGCACCCTCTCCGACGCGTGGACCCGCCATATCCTTGACTCCGCCCAACTTTACGCGCTGGCGCCTGCTACCGCTCAGCGCTGGCTCGATCTCGGCAGCGGCGGCGGCTTCCCGGGGATCGTCAACGCTATCCTGGCGGCGGAGCTGCGGCCCACATCAACCCACACCCTCGTCGAGGTGGATCAACGCAAATCCACCTTCCTGCGCCAGGCGATCCAGGATCTCGGCCTGAACGCCACCGTCCTCACCAGCCGGATCGAACAGCTCCCACCGCAAGGCGCCGAGGTCATCACCGCCCGAGCCTTGGCCCCGCTGCGGCTGCTCTGCAGCCTCGCTCACCCGCATCTCGCGCCGAACTGCGCCTGTCTGTTCCAGAAGGGCGCCCGCTACGCGGCGGAGATCGCCGAGGCCCAGATCTCTTGGCGCCTCGATTACGACCTCCATCCCAGCCTCACCGATCCCGAAGCTGTCATCCTGAAGCTGAAAGCGCTGGACCATGTCTGACCCGACCGCAAGCAAGACGCCCCGCATCATGGCCATCGCCAACCAGAAGGGCGGGGTGGGCAAGACGACGACGGCGATCAACCTCGCCGCCGGCCTGGCGGAGCTCGGCGCGAAGATCCTGCTGGTCGATCTGGATCCGCAGGGCAACGCTTCCACTGGCCTCGGCGTCGAGGCGCAGGACCGGATCAAGACCACCTATGACCTGCTGCTCGACGACGCGCCACTCTCGGAGGTCATTCAGGCCACCAAGTTCTCGACGCTGTTCATCTGCCCCGCCAACGCCGACCTGTCCTCGGCGGATATGGAGCTGGTCTCCAACGAAAAGCGCAGCTTCCTGCTGCATGACGCCCTGCGCCAGCCAGCGATGCAGGACTTTGGCTTCGATTACATCCTGATCGACTGCCCGCCCTCGCTCAGCCTCCTGACGCTGAACGCCATGGTCGCCTGCCACTCCGTCCTCGTGCCGCTGCAGAGCGAGTTCTTCGCCCTGGAAGGCCTGTCCCAGCTCATGCTGACGATCCGCGAGGTGCGCCAGACCGCCAATGCCGGCCTGCGGATCGAGGGCGTTCTGCTGACCATGTATGACAAGCGCAACAACCTGTCGCAGCTGGTCGAGACCGACGCGCGGCAGAACCTCGGCGATCTGGTGTTCAAGACCTTGATTCCGCGCAATGTTCGGGTCAGCGAGGCGCCGTCCTACGCCATGCCGGTGCTGGCCTATGACACCACGTCCAAGGGCAGCGAGGCCTATCGCGCGCTCGCCCGCGAGATTGCAACCCGTCACGGCATTTCCCTGCCGCAACAGGAGACCGTTGTCTGATGGAAAAGAAGCTTGAACGCCGCGGCCTCGGCCGGGGCCTTTCCGCATTGATGGCGGACATCCAGGTCGAGGTTGACGGCCCCTCGAGCAGCCCCCGCCGTGCCGACATGGTCGTGCCGGTGGAAAAGCTGGTGCCGAACCCCGACCAGCCGCGCCGCGATTTCCCTGCCGAATCGCTGGAAGATCTCGCCGCCTCGATCCGCCAGAAAGGCGTGATCCAGCCGCTGATCGTCCGCCCCGTGCCGAATTCCGACCGGTTCGAGATTGTCGCCGGCGAACGCCGCTGGCGCGCCTCGCAGCTGGCGCAACTCCACGAAGTGCCGGTTCTGGTCCGCGACTTCGACGATACCGAAGTGCTGGAAGTCGCCATCATCGAGAACATCCAACGCGCCGACCTGAACGCGGTGGAAGAGGCGATGGGCTACCGCGCCCTGATGGACCGCTTTGGCCACACGCAGGAAAAGGTCGCCGAAGCGCTGTCGAAAAGCCGCAGCCACATCGCTAACCTATTGAGATTGCTGCAACTTCCTGACGACGTTCAGCTCTGGCTGCGCGAGGGCAAGCTCACCGCCGGCCATGCCCGCGCGCTCATCACCTCGCCCAACGCCTCCGATCTCGCCCGCCAGGTCATCTCCCGCAACCTCTCGGTCCGAGATACCGAACGTTTGGTCAAGAAACCCGACGCACCGCGCAAGGCCAGCGGTCCACGGGGCGGGGCAGGGGAGAAGGATGCCGATACCCGTGCGCTCGAAGCCGATCTTGCCGCCAATCTCGGCATGGGCGTCAGCATCGACCACGAACCGGGCGGCGAGCGCGGTCGCCTGACGATCCGCTACAACACGCTCGACGATCTCGACACGCTCTGCCGCGTGCTTTCGGTCATGCCGAGGGACGGGTCCATATGAACAGCGCGGTGCAGCACAGCACCGCGGCCTGAATTCCCAGCACCAGCGGTCGCAGCCCCATCACGACCGACAGCAGGAAGACGAAGGCCATCGAGGCGGTCGACAGCTGCTTCGCCCGCAGCGAAATCGCGCCGGAGCGGTTCCAATCCCGGATCGGCGGCCCGAAAGTCGGGTGGTTCACCAGCCAGCCATGCAGCCGGTCCGAGGAGCGGGCAAAGCAGAACGCGGCCAGCAGCATGAAGGGCACCGTCGGCAGCAGCGGCAGAAACACCCCGATCAGCCCCAGCCCCAGCGCCGTGAGCCCCCCGGCCAGCCATAATCCCCGCATCCTAGTCTCCAGCCAGATCGGCAATCACCGAATTCAACACCATCCGCCCCGCCGCGGTCGCCCGCACCCGGTCGGCACTCACCTCAACCATTCCGATCTCTTCAAGGTCCGTCACTTTGCGGGCATCGACCGGGCTGCCCGCCAGCCTCTCGTAGCGCGTCAGATCCAGCCCCTCGCGCAGCCGCAGCGCCATCATCAGATATTCCAGCGCCTGCTCGCTGCGGTCAATGGCGCCGCGCGGCAGCTCCCCCGTGCCATCCCGCTCCACCCGCTGCAGCCAGTCACCCGGCGGCTTCGGCGCCTCCGTGGCCAGCCGCACCCCGTCCAGCGTCAGCCGGCCATGCGCGCCCGGCCCGATACCGGCATAGTCGCCCGCCCGCCAGTAGATCAGATTGTGCCGCGATTCCGAGCCCTTGGCGGCATGGTTCGATACCTCATAAGCCGGCAGCCCCGCCGCCTCGCAGATCTCCTGCGTGCGCTGGTACATGTCGGCCGAGGTATCCTCCTCCGGCAGCCCGCGCAGCTTGCCGCGCTTGAACCGGTCGCCGAAGGCCGTGCCCTCCTCCACCGTCAGCTGGTACATCGACAGGTGATCCGCGGCCATGCTCAGCGCCTCGCCCAACTCGTGCTCCCAGTCGCTCAAAGACTGGTCCTGCCGCGCATAGATCAGATCGAAGCTCACCCGGTCGAAGGTCTGCCGCGCCACGTCAAACGCCGCCCGCGCCTCGCTCACCGTATGCAGCCGCCCCAGCTTGCGCAGATCGGCGTCGTTCAGCGACTGGATCCCCATCGAGACCCGGTTCACCCCGGCCTCGCGATAGCCGCGGAACCGCCCGGCCTCGACCGAGCCCGGATTGGCCTCCAGCGTCACTTCCAGATCGTTTGCCTGAACCCAGGTGCCGCGCACCCTTTCCAGGATGGCCGCCACCAGCTCCGGCTCCATCAGCGAGGGCGTGCCGCCGCCGAAGAACACCGAATTCAGCAGCCGCCCCGGCGTTTCCGCCCCGATCCGGTCGATTTCCGCCAGATAGGCCCGCTGCCAGCGTTTCTGGTCGATGTTCGCCGCGACATGGCTGTTGAAGTCGCAATAGGGGCATTTCGACTGACAGAACGGCCAGTGCAGATAAAGCCCGAAGCCGCCGTTCTTCCAGTCTTCCATCTGCTATCCCTTGAACGCCGTGACCTCGATTTCCACGAGCATCTCCGGCCTGATCAGCCCTGCGATCACCATCGTCGCCGCGGGCCGTACCTCGCCCAGTGCCGCGCCAAGCTCCGGCGCCAGATCGTCCACCAGCGCCGCATCCACCACGGTGTATTGCACCCGCACGATGTCGCCCATCTCGAACCCGGCTTCGTCCAGCACGGCGCGGATCGTCGAAAAACAATTCCGCGCCTGCGCTGCGATGCCGTCGGGCATCGTCATCGTGGCATAGTCATATCCCGTGACACCCGAGACGAAACACCACCCGCCCTTCACGATGGCGCGACTGTAGCCCATCGTCGCCTCGAAGGGCGATCCGGTGGAAATGCGTTTCATGTGAAACAACCGGCGACCAGCTTGCGGAAGGCATCCGCACGGTGGCTGATCTCGTTCTTCTGCCAGCGCTCCATCTCGCCGAAAGTGATCTCGAAACCGTCGGGCTGGAAGATCGGGTCATAGCCATGCCCCTCGCCGCCCCGCATCGGCCAGACCACTTGGCCGGGCATCACACCCTCGAACACCTCGTCATGCCCGTCGGGCCAGGCCAGCACCAGCGTGCAGCGGAACTGCGCAAGCCGGGGCAGGGGCGCCTGCACCGCTTCCAGCTTCTCCCAGGTCTTCGTCATCGCCATCACGAAGTCGCGGCCGTTCGGCGTCTCCGCCCAATCGGCGGTATAGACCCCCGGCGCGCCGTCCAGCGCGTCGATGGAAATGCCCGAGTCATCCGCCAGCGCGGGCAGGCCGGTGGCCTTGGACGCGAAATGCGCTTTCAGCCGGGCATTGCCGACGAAGGTCGTCTCGGTCTCCACCGGCTCCGCCAGCCCCAGCTCCCCGGCCGAGACTGTGCTCACCGAAAAGGGCTCCAGCAGTCTGGAAATCTCTTCCAGCTTGCCGCGGTTGTGCGTGGCGACCAGCAGCCTGTCTTCGGTGAACCTGCGCATCAGCCCAGAGCCGCCTTCTGCGCCGCCACCAGCGCCGCCGCCCCCGCCTCGGCGAAGTCGAGCATCTCGCCCATCTCCGCGCGCGAGAAGGTGGCGCCTTCCGCCGACATCTGCACCTCGATCAGCCGGCCCTTGCCGGTCAGGATGAAATTGCCATCCGTTCCCGCCGCCGAGTCCTCGGCATAATCCAGATCCAGCACCGTCTGCCCGGCATAGATCCCGCAGGACACCGCCGCCACATGGTCGATCATCGGGTCCGATACGATGGCGCCGACCTTCAACAGCTTGTTCACCGCCAGCCGCAGCGCCACCCAGCCCCCGGTGATCGAGGCGCAGCGCGTCCCGCCATCGGCCTGTAGCACGTCGCAGTCGATCACGATCTGCCGCTCTCCCAGCGCCGAACGGTCGACGCCGGCGCGCAGCGCCCGGCCGATCAGCCGCTGGATCTCCTGCGTGCGCCCGGTCTGCTTGCCCGCCGCGGCCTCGCGCCGGTTGCGGCTGTTGGTCGCGCGCGGCAGCATGCCGTATTCCGCCGTCACCCAGCCGAGCCCGGTGTTCTTCAGGAAGGGCGGCGCCTTGTCCTCGATGGTGGCCGAGCACAGCACATGCGTCTCGCCGACCTTGATCAGGCACGACCCCTCGGCATGTTTCATCACGCCGACGTCGATTGAAATCGGACGCATTTCGCTTAACTGTCTACCAGAAGGGCGCATGGGGTTTCCTCGTTTCTGAACGCCGCCAGATACGCCCCCATACCCTCTCGATGCAACCCTGATTGACGAAGACGCCGGTGCGCCGATACTCTCGGCAGTCGCCCCCCGAAAGCAGTCCCATGTCCGACGGCCCCAAGATTCTCAGCGAAATGAACGACCGCTCCCGCGAGGTCTTCCGGCGGGTGGTCGAAGGCTACCTCGCCTCCGGCGACCCCGTCGGCTCCCGCACCCTCACCCGCAGCATGTCGGAAAAGGTCAGCGCCGCCACCGTGCGCAACGTGATGCAGGATCTCGAATATCTCGGCCTGCTCGACAGCCCCCACGTCTCCGCCGGCCGCATCCCGACCCAGCTCGGCCTTCGGATGTTCGTCGATGGCCTGCTGGAGGTCGGCGCCGTCGCCGCCGAGGACCGCGAGAAGATCGACGCCACCCTCGGCAGCAACCGTCAGGACGTGACCAGCCTGCTGGACCGCGTCGGCGCCACGCTGTCCGGCATCACCCGCGGCGCAAGCCTCGTCCTGGCGCCGAAGCACGAGGCGCCGATCCGCCACATCGAATTCGTCAGCCTCGCCGCCGACCGCGCCCTTGTCGTGCTGGTCTTCGCCGACGGTCACGTGGAAAACCGCGTCTTCACCCCGCCGCCGGGCCAGACCGCCTCCTCGATGCGCGAGGCCGCGAACTTCCTCAACGCGCTGGCCGAGGGCAAGACCCTGTCGGAGCTGCGCCAGACCATCGTGCAGGAAATGTCGCGCCGCCGGCAGGAAATCGACGCGCTGGCCCATGCGCTGGTCGAAAGCGGCCTCGCGCTGTGGGAGAACCCGGGCGAGCAGACCGAGCGGCTGATCGTGCGCGGCCGGTCGAACCTGATCGACGGCAGCACCGAGGCGCAGGATTTCGAGCGTATCCGCAGCCTGTTCGACGATCTGGAACGCAAGCGCGACATCGCCGACTTCCTCGAACTGGCGGAAAGCGGCGAAGGTGTGCGGATTTTTATCGGCTCCGAAAACAAGCTTTTCTCACTTTCGGGTTCCTCTCTGGTGGTCTCTCCCTATATGAACGCTGATCGAAAGATCATCGGCGCCGTTGGCGTGATCGGTCCGACGCGGCTCAACTACGGTCGCATCGTGCCGATTGTCGATTATACAGCGCAGCTTGTCGGCCGGTTGGTCTCCGACCGCGGCAAGGGATGATGAACATGATGAATACGAGGAATGACGACATGGCCCAGGATCAGGCAGCCCAGACCCCGGCGGAAGAGGGCGATCTCGGGATCGAAGGGATCGAACCGATGGAAAACCCGGAACTCGTCGCCCTGCGCGCCGAGCGGGACGAGCTGCGCGACCGCTTCATGCGCGCGCTGGCCGATGCCGAGAACACCCGCAAGCGCGGCGAACGCGACCGCCGCGAGGCTGAGCAATATGGCAGCACCCGTCTGGCCCGCGATCTTCTGCCGGTCTACGACAACCTGCGCCGCGCGCTCGATGCCGCCAATGACGAAAGCCGCGCCGTGGCCGCCGCGCTGATCGAGGGCGTGGAACTCACGCTGCGCGAGCTGCTCAGCGTGATGACCAAGCATGGCGTAACGCCCATCGTGCCGGAAATCGGCGATACCTTCGATCCGCAGCAGCACCAGGCGATGTTCGAAGCCCCGGTGCAGGGCACCAAGGCGGGCCAGATCATCCAGGTGATGACCGAAGGCTTCCTGCTGCACGACCGCCTGCTGCGCCCGGCGCAGGTCGGCGTGTCGTCGAACACCCAAGGCTGATCTGCTTGGCCAGCGCTGGGGGGCACACCCCCCAGCGCTGGCCACGGGCCGGACGCTCATCACCCCCTGTGGGATGAGCCAAGATGAAATCTAGAGCAGGGCTTTCATCTCGTAGACCAGCTTGAGCGCCTCCATCGGCGTCAACTCGTCGGGCAGCACCCCTTCCAGCCGCGCCTCCACTTCCGACGCCTTCGCCTTCGCCACAGGGGGCGGCGGCGGCGCGGCGCGGAACAGCGGCAGGTCGTCGATCAGCGCCTGCTTGCGCGCTCCGCCCTCGCGGTCTCCCGATTCCAGCGCGTTCAGCACGGTCTTCGCCCGCTCGATCACCGACGCGGGCAGACCCGCCAGCCGCGCCACCTGCACCCCGTAGGAGCGGTCCGCCGCGCCCTTCCGGACCTCGTGCAGGAAGATCACGTCGCCCTCCCACTCCTTCACGCTCACCGTGGCGTTCTCCACGCCCGTGAGCTTGGCCGAGAGCCCCGTCATCTCGTGGTAATGCGTGGCAAACAGCGCCCGGCAGCGGTTCATGTCATGCAGATGCTCCAGCGTCGCCCAGGCGATCGACAGCCCGTCATAGGTCGCCGTGCCGCGCCCGATCTCGTCAAGGATCACCAGCGCCCGGTCATCGGCCTGGTTGAGGATCGCCGCCGTCTCCACCATCTCGACCATGAAGGTCGACCGCCCCCGCGCCAGATCGTCCGAGGCGCCGACCCGGCTGAACAGCTGGCTCACCAGCCCGATATGGGCGCGTTTCGCCGGCACATAGCTGCCCGCCTGCGCCAGCAGCGCGATCAGCGCGTTCTGCCGCAGGAAGGTGGATTTGCCGGCCATGTTCGGGCCGGTCAGCAGCCAGATCGCCGGGGTCATTGCATCGGTCAGCGCGCAGTCATTGGCGACGAAGGGCGTGCCCGTCCGCGCCAGCGCCCGTTCCACCACCGGATGCCGCCCGCCCTCGATCTCGAAGGCGCGGCTGTCGTCGATCCGCGGCTCGGTCCAGTCCTCCGCCGCCGCCAGATCGGCAAGTCCCGCCGCCAGATCGACCTCGGCCAGCGCCCGCGCCGCCGCGCCCACCGGCCCGGCCTCGGCCAGCACCGCCTCGCGCAGCGCCGCGAAATGCGCCTTCTCGATCTCCAGCGCCCGGTTGCCCGCGTTCAGGATCTTGGTCTCCAGCTCCGACAGCGGCAGCGTCGTGAAACGCACCTGCCCGGCGGTGGTCTGGCGGTGGATGAAGGTCTCGGACAGCGGGGCCGACAGCATGCGCTCGGCATGGGTCGAGGTCACCTCGATGAAATAGCCCAGCACGTTGTTGTGCTTGATCTTCAGGCTGGCGATCCCCGTCTGCTCGACGAAGCCCGCCTGCATCGAGGCGATCACCCCGCGCCCCTCGTCGCGCAGCCGCCGCGTCTCGTCCAGATCCTCGTCGAAGCCTTGGGCGATGAAGCCGCCATCCCGCGCCAGCAGCGGCGGTTCGGCCACCAGCGCCTGATCCAAGAGGTCGATCAACCGCTCATGTCCGCGCAGCGCCGCCCGCGCGTCGTCGAGCAGCGCAGGCGCCTCGGCGGGCAGCCGCCCCGAGATCGCCTCGGCCTGCGCCAGCCCCGCGCGGATCGCCGCGATGTCGCGCGGCCCCGCCCGGTCCAGCGCCAGCCGCGACAGCGCCCGGTCCATGTCGGGCACCCGGCGCAGATCGCCGCGCAGCTCCTCGCGCAGCCGCCCCTGTTCCAGCAGGAAGCGCACCGCGGCAAGCCGCGCCCCGATCACCGCCAGATCGCGCGACGGCGACGACAGCCGCCGCTCCAGCAGTCGCGCGCCCGGCGCTGTCACCGTCCGGTCCACCGCTGACAGGAGCGAGCCCTCGCGCCCGCCCGACAGCGCCTGCGTGATCTCCAGATTGCGCCGGGTCGAGGCGTCGATCTGCATCGTGCCGCCCACCACCTCGCGGATCGGCGGGCGCAAGAGCGGCAGTTTGCCGCGCTGCGTCAGGTCGAGGTAATCGACCAGCGCCCCCATCGCCGAAATCTCCGCCCGGCCGAAGGCGCCGAAAGCCTCCAGCGTGCCGACGCCGTAGAGCGTGCAGAGCCGCTTCTCCGCCGACCCGCTGTCGAAGCTCGCGCGCGCCATTTCGGTCAGCGCCGCCCCGGCCTCCTCGACCAGCGCGTGCAGATCGCGTCCCTCGGCCACCAGCACTTCCCGTGGCGCCAGCCGCGCCAGCTCCGGCGCCAGCCGGGTCAGCGAACAGCCCATCACCCGCATCTCGCCGGTCGAGATATCGCACCAGGCCAGCGCCGCCTCGTCGCGCACCTCGGCAAAGGCACACAAGAAGTTGTGGCGCCGCGCCTCCAGCAGACTATCCTCGGTCAATGTCCCCGGCGTCACCAGCCGCACGACATCGCGCTTCACCACCGACTTGGAACCGCGCTTCTTCGCCTCCGCCGGGTCCTCCATCTGCTCGGCGATCGCCACGCGGAAGCCCTTGCGGATCAGCGCCAGCAGATAGCCTTCCGAGGAATGCACCGGCACGCCGCACATGGCGATATCCTCGCCCCGGTGCTTGCCGCGCTTGGTCAGCGCGATATCCAGCGCTTCCGCCGCCGCCACGGCATCGTCGAAGAACATCTCGTAGAAGTCGCCCATCCGGTAGAACAGGATCGCGCCCTGATGCTGCGCCTTGATCTCCAGATATTGCGCCATCATTGGCGTGACGGTTTCTTCGCTCACCACAATCCCCCAGAATGAGCCCAGACCCTACAAAACCGGCCCCCCGGGGAAAAGCCGCAAATCCTGCGTCCCAGCTATCCGTTGTGGCAGGGCAGGCAGGGGGCTATGACGGGGGGCTTGCACAAGGATGGCCCCCTGATGACCAAGATGAAGATCACCCCGGAAGAGGCGCTTGCCTATCATCTCGATCCCAAACCCGGGAAATACGAGGTGGTCGCCTCGACGCCGATGGCGACGCAGCGCGACCTGAGCCTCGCCTATTCCCCCGGTGTCGCGGTCCCGGTGCAGGCCATCGCCGACAATCCCGAGACCGCCTACGACTATACCGTCAAGGGCAACATGGTGGCGGTGATCTCCAACGGCACGGCGATCCTCGGCATGGGCAATCTCGGCGCGCTGGCCTCCAAGCCGGTGATGGAGGGCAAGGCGGTGCTGTTCAAGCGCTTCGCCGACGTGAACGCCATCGACATCGAGCTCGACACCGAGGACCCCGACGAGATCATCGCGGCTGTGCGGCTGATGGGCCCGACCTTCGGCGGCATCAACCTCGAGGACATCAAGGCGCCCGAATGCTTCATCATCGAGCAGCGCCTGAAGGAGATCATGGACATCCCGGTGTTCCACGACGACCAGCACGGCACGGCGGTGATCTGCGCCGCCGGGCTGATCAACGCGCTGGAGCTGTCGGGCAAGCGGATCGAGGATTGCCGCATCGTGCTCAATGGGGCAGGGGCGGCGGGCATCGCCTGTCTGGAACTGCTGAAGACCATGGGCGCCCGGCATGACAACTGCCTGATGTGCGACACCAAGGGCGTGATCTGGCAGGGCCGCACCGAGGGCATGAACCAGTGGAAATCGGCCCATGCCGCCCGCACCGACCTGCGGACGCTGGAAGAGGCGATGCAGGGCGCCGATGTCTTCCTCGGCGTCTCCGCCAAGGGCGCCGTCACGCCCGAGATGGTCGCCTCCATGGCCGAGAACCCGGTGATCTTCGCCATGGCCAACCCCGACCCCGAGATCACGCCCGAAGAGGCCCACGCCGTCCGCCCCGACGCCATCGTGGCCACTGGCCGCTCCGACTATCCCAATCAGGTGAACAACGTCCTCGGCTTCCCCTATCTCTTCCGCGGTGCGCTCGACATCCATGCCCGCGCCATCAATGACGAGATGAAGATCGCCTGCGCCAGGGCGCTCGCCGCCCTCGCGCGCGAGGATGTGCCCGACGAGGTGGCGATGGCCTATGGCCGCAAGCTCAGCTTCGGGCGCGACTACATCATCCCGACGCCGTTCGATCCCCGGCTGATCTACGTGATCCCGCCTGCGGTCGCCAAGGCCGGGATGGATACCGGCGTCGCCCGCCGCCCGATCATCGACCTGCACGCCTACGAGCTGGCGCTGAAATCGCGCATGGACCCGACGGCGAGCATCCTGCAGGGCATCCACGCCCGCGCCAAGGCGGCGCAGGCCCGGATGATCTTTGCCGAGGGCGACGACCCCCGCGTGCTGCGCGCCGCCGTCGCCTATCAGCGCGCCGGGCTCGGCAAGGCGCTGGTGGTGGGCCGCGAGGCCGATGTGCGCGAGAAGCTCGAAGCCGCGGGCCTTTCCGACGCGGTGCGCGAGCTGGAGGTGGTGAACGCCGCCAACTCCCGCCACACCGAGACCTACAAGACCTTCCTCTACAACCGCCTGCAGCGCGGCGGCTTCGACGCGCATGACATCAACCGTCTCGCCACCCGCGACCGCCACGTCTTCTCGGCGCTGATGCTGGCGCATGGCCATGGCGACGGTCTGGTGACCGGCGCCACCCGCAAGTCGGCCTATATCCTGCAGCTGATCAACCATGTCTTCGACGCCAAGGCCTCCGACGGCGCCGTCGGCGTCACGGCGCTCCTGCACAAGGGCCGCATCGTGCTTCTGGCCGACACGCTGGTGCATGAATGGCCCGAGGCCGAGGATCTCGCCGATATCGCCATCAAATCCGCCCGCGTCGCCCGCAATCTCGGGCTGGAGCCGCGGGTCGCCTTCGTGTCCTTCTCGACCTTCGGCTATCCGGTCTCGGAACGGGCGGCGAAGATGGGCGAGGCCTCGAAGGTGCTCGACGGCCGGAAGGTGGATTTCGAGTATGAGGGCGAGATGACCGTCGATGTTGCGCTGAACCCGGCGGCGATGGCGCAATACCCGTTCTGCCGCCTCACCGGCCCGGCCAACATCCTGATCGTCCCCGCCCGGCACTCCGCCTCGATCTCGGTGAAGCTGATGCAGGAAATGGCCGGGGCCACCGTCATCGGTCCCATCTTGACCGGCGTCACCAAACCGATCCAGATCTGTTCGGTGAACTCGACCGTGAACGACATTCTCAACATGGCGGTGATGGCCGCCTGCAAGGTGGGCTGATGCTGCTGAATCTCGGATCGATCAACATCGACCATGTCTACCGCGTCCCCCATCTGCCCGAACCGGGCGAGACGCTGGGCGCCCATTCGTATGGCATGGGGCTCGGCGGCAAGGGCGCCAACCAGTCGGTCGCCGCCGCCCGCGCCGGGGCGCGCATCCTGCATATCGGCGCCATCGGCCCCGAAGGCCATTGGGCCCGCGCCGCCATGGCCGATTTCGGCGTCGACGTGACCCATATCGCCAAGGGCGAAGAACCCACCGGCCATGCCATCATCTATGTCGATGCCGGGGCCGAGAATGTCATCGTGCTCTACCCGGGCGCCAACCGCTGCGTGACCGGGGCCGATGTCGCCTCCGCCCTCGCCGAAGCCGGGCCGGGCGACAGCCTGCTGATGCAGAACGAAACCTCGGCCCAGGTCGAGGCCGCGCGGCTCGCGGCCGAAAAGGGCCTGCGGGTGATCTACTCCGCCGCGCCCTTCGACCTTCAGGCGGTGCAGGCGGTGCTGCCCCACGTCAGCCTTCTGGTGATGAACGAGGGCGAGGCCGCACAGCTCCGCGCCGGGCTCGGCTCCCTGCCGCAGGTCGAGATGATCGTGACCAAGGGCGCCAAGGGCGCCGAATGGCTCTCCCCCGGCGCCGAACCCTTGGTCACGCCCCCCTTCAAGGTGGAGCCGGTCGACACCACCGGCGCCGGCGACTGCTTCATCGGCACGCTGGCCGCCGCGCTCGACGCCGGCCTCGGCCGCGAGGAGGCCATGCGCCGTGCCTCCGCCGCCGCCGCGATCCAGGTCACCCGCCCCGGCGCCTCGCAGGCCATGCCCACCGCCGAGGAGGTGACCGCCTTCCTCAGTGACCGATGAACGGCGCCTCGGGCCCCCACAGCTCCTGCACCCGCTGATCCCGGCCGCAGGCGTCGCGATACAGCTTGTAGGCGGTCGCCTGCTGCCGCGGTCCGAACCGCGTCAGCACGATGTTCGTGCCCTTGTAGTAATCCTGATGGTACTCCTCGGCCGGCCAGAACCGCCCCGCCGGCAGGATCGGCGTCACCACCGTCTTGCCCAGCAGCTGCGCCGCCTGCCCCTTCACCCGCTCGGCCACCGCCCGCTGCTCCGGCCCGTCGGCGAAGATCGCTGTCCGGTAGCTGTCGCCCCGGTCGCAGAACTGGCCTCCGGCATCCGTCGGGTTCACCGACCGGAAGAACAGCATCAGGATCTGCTCGTAGCTGACCTGCGCATTGTCGAAGGTGATCTCCACCGCCTCGTAATGCCCGGTCCCGCCGTTGCTCACCTGCTTGTAGGTCGGGTTCTCCGTGGTCCCGCCGGTATAGCCCGACACGACCTCGCTCACCCCCTTCACCTTCTCGAAATCCGCTTCGACGCACCAGAAGCAGCCCCCGGCCACATAGGCCTTCTCCGTCGCCGCCTCTGCCGCGCCCGCCGTCATCACCAGTGCCAAGGCCAGTTTCATCATGATGCGTTCCTCCTGCGCGCAGACGATGGGCGCCCGAAGAAGCAGCGTCCACTCACCGCCACGTGAAACACGCATCGGTGATCGCTTTTCCTTTCCCGAACCCCGGTCTAGCCTGCCCCGAAAGGAGCCCCGCATGACCGATCACGTCACCACCCATCAGGCCGAGGAAGACGCCCGCAACGAAGAGATCCTGATCTGGCTGAACGGCCGCGTCGTGCCCAAGGCGCAGGCGCTGGTCTCGGTCTACGATTCCGGCTTCATGCTGGGCGACGGCGTCTGGGAGGGCATCCGCCTCTACGACGGTCGCTGGGCCTTCCTCGACGAACATATCGAGCGGCTGTTCGAGGCGGCGAAGGCCATCGACCTCGACATCCGTCTGAGCCCTGCCGAGGTCATCGCCGCGATCCACGAGACCCAAGCCGCCAACGCCATGACCACCGACGCCCACGCCCGGCTGATGGTGACCCGCGGCGTGAAAACCCGGCCCTTCCAGCACCCCTCGCTCTCGCGTCAGGGGCCGACCATGACCATCATCATGGAGCATTCGAAGCCCAAGATCCCGCGTCCGATCCGCCTCGCCACCGTGCCGCATATGCGCGGCCTGCCGATGACGCAGGACCCCAAGCTCAACTCGCATTCCAAGCTGAACTGCATCCTCGCCTGCATCGCCGCCGAAAAGGCCGGCGCGGACGAGGCGCTGATGCTCGACGTGCATGGCTTCGTGAACACCACCAACGCCTGCAACTTCTTCGTCGTGAAAAAAGGCGCCGTCTGGACCAGCACCGGCGACTACTGCATGAACGGCATCACCCGGCAGAAGGTCATCGACCTCTGCCGCGCCAATGCCATCCCGGTGTTCGAGCGCAACTTCTCCCTCGTCGACACCTACTCGGCGGACGAGGCCTTTCTCACCGGCACCTTCGGCGCCCAGACCCCGGTCAGCACGATCGACGGCCGCACCATCGGCACCGGCCAGATGGGCCCGATGACCGAGCGCCTGCGCGCGCTCTACAAGGATCTGGTGCGCGCATGAACATCGCCATGTGGTCCGGGCCGCGCAATCTCTCCACCGCGATGATGTATGCCTTCGCCGCCCGCGGCGATTGCGCCGTCTGGGACGAGCCCTTCTATGCCGCCTACCTGAGCCGGACCGGCATCGACCACCCGATGCGCGACGAGATCATCGCCGCGCATGAGGCCGATCCTGCGAAGGTCGCCGCCGCCTGCGCCGCCCCGGCGCCCGACGGCCAGCCGCTGTTCTACCAGAAGCACATGACGCTCCACATGCTGCCCGGCATCGACCGCGGCTTCATGCGCAGCTGCCAGAACGTCTTCCTGATCCGCCACCCCGCCCGCGTCGTCGCCTCCTACGCGAAAAAGCGCGAGGGCCCGACGCTGGCCGACATCGGCTTCACCCAGCAGGCCGATCTCTTCGACGAGGTGGCGGGCTGGCAGGGCAAGCCCCCCGTGGTGATCGATTCCGCCGACATCCGCGCCAACCCGAAAACCGCGCTCACCGCCCTCTGCACCGCGCTGGGCATCCCCTTCACCGAAGCCATGCTGCACTGGCCCGCCGGAGGGCACGCCTCAGACGGCATCTGGGCCTCGCACTGGTATGGCGCGGTGCATCGCTCCACCGGGTTCGAAGACCCGGAAGGCCCGCTGCCCGACCTGCCGCCGGATTATGCCCGGCTGGTCGAGCAGGCTTTGCCGCATTACGAACGGCTCTGGGCGGTCAGGCTCCGCGCGTGAGCGCCTCGACCTCCTGCACCTCGCTGTCCGACAGGCTCAGCCGGGCGCGCAGCGCGTCGAGATAGGCCTTGTTTTCCGGCGTGTTCGGATCGACCGCGGCCCGCGACGCCAGGTAGAACTGCTCCGCCGTCTCGCGGTCGCGGACCTGCAGCAGCAACTGATCCAAGGGCTGCGGCTGGGTGAACTCGCGCTCCACCAGCCGGCGGTCGGCGTCATCGGCCCCGGCGGCATCGAGCTGGCCGACGATCCGCGCCCGTTCCTCGGTGGAAATCGCATTGTCGGCCCAGGCCGCGGCGACCATCGCCTGCAACAGCAGCAGCGCCTTGGCGTCGGTGATGCGGTCCTCGCTCACGCCCTCGGTCCGGGTCTCGGGCGCCGCTGGCTGCGGCTGGCCCTGCGACCCGGTCAGGCTCTCCATCACGCTGCCGATCATGCCGCCGATGCCGCCCTGCGCCGATGCCGGGGTAGTGGTCTGGCCCGTCGCCTGATTGCCGGCGCCGCGCGCCTGATGGTCCTGATAGGCCCGGTAAGCGAGATAGGCCATCGAGGCCAGTCCCGCCTTCTTGCCCAGCCCGCCACCCAGCATCGCCGCCGTCCCCAGCCCGCCGCGCGACCCGCCCCGGCCCGCCATGCGCGAGGCCAGCATCACTCCCAGCACTTTCTTGAGGCTCATGTCCGTCTCCTGTGTCCATTGTCAGGGAAACAAACCAGCCGCCGGTCAAAGGGGTTCCGCAAATATGGATAAAGCGTAAACAGTTTCCCGTTTACGCTTATATTTCAACCGGTTAGACAGATTTTCACGCGTGAAAATCAGCCCTTGAACCGGGCGTTCCGCGTCGCGATCAGCTTCAGCCGCAGCGCGTTCAGCCGGATGAAGCCCGCCGCATCTTTCTGGTCATAGGCGCCCGCATCATCCTCGAAGGTAACGTGGGCTTCGGAATACAGCGAATGCTCCGACCACCGCGCCACAGTCCGCGCGAAGCCCTTGTAAAGCTTCACCCGCACGGTGCCGGTGACATGTTCCTGCGACTTGTCGATCAGAGCCTGCAGCATCTCCCGCTCCGGCGAATACCAGAAGCCGTTGTAGATCAGCTCGGCATAGCGCGGCATGATGCTGTCCTTCAGGTGGCCGGCGCCGGAATCCAGCGTGATCTGCTCGATCCCGCGATGGGCCTCCAGCAGGATCGTCCCGCCGGGGGTCTCGTAGATCCCGCGCGACTTCATCCCGACGAAACGGTTCTCCACCAGATCGAGCCGCCCCACGCCATGCTTGCCGCCCAGCTCGTTCAGCTTGGTCAGGATCGTGGCCGGCGACATCGCTTCGCCATTGATCGCCACGGCGTCGCCCTTCTCGAAGGTGATCTCCACCATCTCCGGCTCGTTCGGCGCCTCTTCCGGCGAGACGGTGCGCTGGTAGACGTAATCCGGCGCTTCCTCGCCCGGGTTCTCCAGCACGCGGCCTTCGGACGAGGTATGCAGCAGGTTGGCGTCCACTGAGAACGGCGCCTCGCCGCGCTTGTTCTTGGCGATCGGGATCTGGTTCTGCTCGGCAAACTCCAAGAGCTTGGTCCGCGAGCTCAGATCCCACTCCCGCCAGGGCGCGATCACCTTGATCGCCGGGTTCAGCGCATAGGCTGTCAGCTCGAAGCGCACCTGATCGTTGCCCTTGCCCGTCGCACCGTGAGCCACCGCGTCGGCCCCGGTCATCTCGGCGATCTCGACCAGCCGCTTGGCGATCAGCGGGCGGGCGATCGAGGTGCCGAGCAGGTAGAGCCCCTCGTACAGCGCGTTGGCGCGGAACATCGGGAAGACGAAGTCGCGCACGAATTCCTCGCGCACATCCTCGATGAAGATGTTGTCCGGGTTGATCCCCAGCATCACCGCCTTCTCGCGCGCCGGCTCCAGCTCTTCGCCCTGGCCGAGGTCGGCGGTGAAGGTGACGACCTCGCAGCCGTATTCCGTCTGCAGCCATTTCAGGATGATCGAGGTATCAAGCCCGCCGGAATAGGCGAGGACGACTTTCTTGGGCGCGGACATGCGGCAGGCTCCATCTCGGGAAACTTTGCAGGCCGGTCTAGTGAAGTTTCCCGAAGGGAACAAGGGCCGGTGGCGTCCGGCGCGGCCGCGCTGTAGTCTCGCGCCATGACCCAGTTCACCGATGCCGCCCGTGCCGCCACCCTCGCCCTGCGCGACCTGTTCCCCGAAACGCCGCTGCAGCGCAACGACCACCTGTCGGCGCGCTACGGCGCCGAGATCTGGTTGAAGCGCGAGGATCTGACGCCCGTGCGCAGCTACAAGCTGCGCGGCGCCTTCAACGCGATGCGCAAGATGCGCGAGATCCAGCCGGGGCAGCGGCAGTTCGTCTGCGCTTCGGCGGGCAACCATGCGCAGGGCGTCGCCTATGCCTGCCGGCATTTCGGGGTTCAGGGGGTGATCTTCATGCCGGTGACGACGCCGCAGCAGAAGATCGACAAGACCCGCACCTTCGGCGGCGAGGCGGTCGAGATCGTGCTGACCGGCGACTATTTCGACCAGACGCTGGCGGCGGCGCAGGCCTATTGCACGGCGCAGGGCGCGCATTTCCTGTCGCCCTTCGACGATGCCGACGTGATCGAGGGGCAGGCCAGCGTCGCCGTCGAGATCCTCGAGCAGCTGGGGCAGGCGCCGGATCTGGTGATCCTGCCGGTGGGTGGCGGCGGTCTGGCCTCCGGCGTGACCGGCTATCTGCGCGACGTGGCGCCTGAAACCGCATTTCGTTTCGTCGAGCCGCTCGGCGGGGCCAGCCTGACGGCGGCGTTGAAGGCCGGGCAGCCGGTGGCGCTGCCGCAGGTCAACAGCTTCGTCGACGGGGCAGCGGTGGCCAAGCTGGGCAGCCGCACCTTCGCCATGCTCGACTGGGTGTCGCCCGCGCAGGTGCTGCTGGCGCCCGAAGACCGGATCTGCGGCACGATGCTGGAGATGCTGAACATCGAAGGCATCGTGCTGGAGCCGGCCGGCGCGCTGTCGGTCGACGTGCTGCCGGGGCTGGCAGAGGAAATCGCCGGCAAGACGGTGGTCTGCGTCACCTCGGGCGGCAATTTCGACTTCGAGCGGCTGCCGGAGGTGAAGGAGCGAGCGCAGCGTTTCGCCGGGTTGAAGAAGTATTTCATCCTGCGCATGCCGCAGCGGCCGGGCGCGCTGCGCGAGTTCCTGATGATGCTGGGGCCGGATGATGACATCGCCCGCTTCGAATACCTGAAGAAATCCGCGCGCAACTTCGGCTCGGTGCTGATCGGCATCGAGACGAAACATGCGGAGAACTTCCCCCGGCTGGTCACCGCGCTGGATGCGGCGGGTTTTGCCTATCGCGATATCACCGGCGACGAGGCGCTGGCCGAGTTCCTGATCTGACCGGGGATCTCGTCGGGCAGGCCGGCGAGCAGTTCGGCTCGCGAGCGCAGATAGGTGTCGGTCAGCGCCACGAAGTCGAAGGGGATTGGGCTGCCGCAGGTCGCGCAACGCTCCTCCTGGCGGCACAGGGCGACCACGCCGCGTAACCCAAGGTTCAGCGCAGCCCCCTTCAGGAAATGCAGCGCCTGCCTGACCTTGGCGGGCCCGGCGTCGGGATTCAGCGCGGCCATCGCCGCGTCGGTCTCTTCCAGGAACAAGGCCACGACCTCGGGGAAATTCTCCGGCCCCACCTCGCTGCGCAATTCCTCCACCCTTGCCCATTCGATCATCCGACGCCCCTGTGCTGTAGAACGATCCTGACCGGGCAGCGATTAATGTTCGGTAATCGCCCTCGGGGAAATACCGGGCATTTTAGCTTTCACGGATCCTTAGGGAATCGCCCCCAAGCTGGGACGTATCAGCCAAGGGGTCCGAAAGTGAATGACCAGTCCAGCATGTTGCGCAGGCCCCGGCGGCGGGAGGCCCTGCCGACCGACCGGCACGTGCTGGTGGTCGATGACAGCCGGGCGCAGCGCAGGGTGCTGTCGGTGCTGCTGCAGCGCTGGGGCTACCGGGTCACCGAGGCGGGGAGCGGCGAGGCGGCGCTGGCCCTGTGTCGCGGCTCCGGTTTCGACATGGTGGTCAGCGACTGGATGATGCCGGGCATGTCGGGGCTGGAGTTCTGCCGCGCCTTCCGCGCCCTGCCGCGCGAGGGCTACGCCTATTTCATCCTGCTCACCTCGCGCTCCGCGGCCGGCGCGGTGGTGGACGGGCTGGATTGCGGCGCCGATGACTTCCTCGGCAAGCCGGTCGCCCCGGACGAGCTGCGCGCCAGGCTGCGGGCGGGGGAGCGGATTCTCGGCATGCAGGCCGAGCTGGTGGAGAAGAACCACCTGCTCGGCGCCGCGCTGGGCGAGCTGCGCGGGATCCAGGATGCGCTCGACCGCGATCTGATCGAGGCGCGCAAGCTGCAGCAGGCGCTGACGCCCGACCGGCGGCGCTGCTTCGGCGGATCGACCGCGACGATGCTGATCCGGCCCGCCGGCCCGGTCGGCGGCGATCTGGCCGGTTGTTTCGAGATCGGGCCGGGCCGGGCCGGGCTCTATTCGGTCGATGTCTCCGGCCATGGCATCGCCTCGGCGATGATGACGACCCGGCTGGCGGGGCTGCTGTCGGCCGCCTCGCCGGAGCGGAACCTGGCGTTGAGCGGCGCTGGCGGGGCCTGGCCGCCGGAGGAACTGGCGCGGCGCTTCAACCGGATGATGCTGGAGGAACTGCGGATCGAGCAGTATTTCACCATGGCCTATGCCGAGGTCGACCTGGGCAGCGGCCGGGTCGCACTGGTGCAGGCCGGGCATCCGTACCCGGCCGTGCTGCGCCGCGACGGCACGGTGGAGTTTCTCGGTGCGGGCGGGCTGCCGATCGGGCTTATCGAACAAGCCATCTATGACCGGGTGGAGGCGCAGTTGGCGCCCGGCGACCGGTTGCTGCTGCTCTCAGACGGGGTGACGGACTGCCGCGCGCCGGATGGCGCGGAGCTGGGGCAGGAGGGGCTGGCCCGGATCCTGCGGGCCAATGCGGGCCTCGGCGACGCCGAGCTGCTGGAGGCGCTGGTCTGGAAGCTGCACGACCACGCCGGCGGCGCCGATCTGGCCGACGACGCGTCGGGCGTGCTGTTCTGCTACCAGGGCTGACGCAGCGCCTGGGCCAGCATGGCCCGGTCGCCGGCATTGCCCAGCTGGTCCAGCGCCTCGATGACGTTCATCCAGACCGCGGTATGGCCCGGTTCGGTCGGCGGACCGCGGCGCAGGATCGGTCGCGCCAGGTAGACGGTGCAGACCTTCTCCGCCCATTTGTCGTAGTCCGGCATATAGGTATAGCGGCGGAACACCCCGACCCGGCGGTCCAGCGCCATCTTCCAGCCGGTTTCCTCGAAGACCTCGCGGTGCAGCGCCGCCACCGGGTGCTCGCCGGGGTCGATGCCGCCGCCGGGCAGCTGGAATTCCGGCGTCGGCGCTTCCTGGAACGTGGTCAGGATGTCGCCGCCGCGCCGCAGGATCGCGTAAACCCCGGGCCTGCGCCGATAGCGCTGACCCGCCTTGACCGCCTCGCCATACCGCCTGATCATGCCGCTCCCCTTGGTGCTTAGGTTGCCGTGACTATATAGGCGCGGTATGCCAAGGCCTGTGCCTCAAGGAAACCCCATGACTCTCGGATCCATTATCGCCTGGGACGACACCGTCCTGCCGTTTCAGCTTGACCGCTCCGACATCCGCGGCCGCGTGGTGCGTCTGGACGGCGTGCTCGACGAGGTGCTGTCGAAACACGACTACCCGCCCAAGATCGAGGCGCTGGTGGCCGAAGCCGCGCTGCTGACCGCGCTGATCGGCCAGACCATCAAGCTGCGCTGGAAACTGTCGCTGCAGATCCGCGGCAATGGCGCGGTGAAGATGATCGCCACCGACTATTACGGCCCGACCGATGGCGGCGAGCCGGCGCGGATCCGCGCCTATGCCAGCTTCGACGCCGAGGAGCTCGATGCCGAGCGTCCGCCCTTCGACCAGCTGGGCGAGGGATATTTCGCCATCCTGATCGATCAGGGCGAGGGCACCCTGCCCTATCAGGGCATCACGCCGATCGCCGGCGGCTCGCTTTCGGCCTGCACCGAGACCTATTTCGCCCAGTCCGAACAGCTGCCGACCCGCTTCGAGCTGAGCTTCGGGCGGTCGCAGCTGCCGGGCGAGGCGTCGCACTGGCGCGGCGGCGGGGTGATGCTGCAGCACATGCCCAAGGCCTCGCCCTTCGCCGCCACGGCGGAAGGCCCCGGTGAGGGCGGCTCGGGCGATGGCGGGCTGCTTGCGCATCACGACATCCTCGACGGCGAGGAGGGCGAGAACTGGACGCGGGCCAACCTGCTGCTCGACACGGTCGAGGAGCTGGAGCTGATCGGCCCGACCGTGCAGCCCACCGACCTGCTGCTGCGGCTGTTCCACGAGGAGGAGCCGCGGGTCTATGACGCGCAGCCGCTGCGTTTCGGCTGCTCCTGCTCGGCGGAACGGGTGCGGCAGTCGCTGTCGATCTACCCGCCGGAGGACATCGCCGAGATGACCACGGAAGAGGGCATCCTCACCGCCGATTGCCAGTTCTGCGGCGCGCATTACGAGTTCGATCCCGCGACGCTTGGCTCCCAGGCTGCCGGGGGAGAGGCCGATGGGGCCTGACGCCCTTCGTCTTGCCCTGACCCGCGCGACCGACGCCTCGTCGGATTATGACCTCAACCCCGGCATCTCCTTGCCGGAGGGCCGCAAGCTGCGCGCCGCCGCCGTGCTGATCCCGGTCTGGGAAAGGCCGGGCGGCGCGCAGCTGATCCTGACCAAACGCGCCTCGCATCTGGCGCATCACCCCGGCCAGATCGCCTTTCCCGGCGGCAAGATCGACGCGGGCGACGCCTCGCCCGAAGCCGCCGCCCTGCGCGAGGCGGAGGAGGAGGTCGGGCTCGACCCGGCGCGGGTGGAGATTCTCGGCCAGCTGCCGCCGCACGAGACGGTGACGGGCTATACCGTCGTCCCGGTGCTGGCGCTGGTGCAGGGCGAGCTCGACTTCCGCTGCGACCCGCGCGAGGTGGAGGAGGTCTTCACCGTGCCCTTGGCGCATGTGCTGACCCCGGCGCGCTACCGGATCGAGCGGCGGCTGTGGCGCGGCGAGTGGCGGCGCTATTACACCGTGCCTTGGGGCCCCTATTACATCTGGGGCGCCACGGCGCGGATGCTGCGCGGGCTGGCGGACAGGATGGCGACATGAGGCTTTCGGGCGACTGGCTGGCGCAGGAGGGCACGCAGGGTCTCTGCGCCGCGCTGACCGGCGCCGGATACCGGGCGCTCTTCGTCGGCGGTTGCGTGCGCAATGCGCTGATGGAGAGGCCGGTGGCCGATCTCGATCTGGCGACCGATGCCCTGCCCGAGGAAGTGACCCGCGTCGCCAAGGCGGCAGGCTTCCGGGTGATCCCGACCGGGGTGGAGCATGGCACGGTGACGGTGATCGCCGGGGGCGTGCCGCATGAGGTCACCACCTTCCGCCGCGATGTGGAGACCTTCGGGCGGCATGCTACGGTGGCCTTCTCGGGCGATGTGACCGAAGACGCGAAGCGGCGCGATTTTACCATGAACGCGCTCTATGCACTGCCCTCGGGCGAGGTGATCGACCCGCTGGGCGGCCTGCCGGACCTTCAGGCGCGGCGGGTGCGCTTCGTCGGCGATGCGGAACGGCGGATCGCCGAGGATTACCTGCGCATCCTGCGCTTCTTCCGTTTTCACGCGATCTACGGCGACCCCGCCGAGGGGCTGGATGCCGAAGGCCTCGCCGCCTGCGCCGCGCTTTCGGAGGGCATCGCCACGCTGTCGCGCGAAAGGATCGGCGCCGAGATGCGCAAGCTGCTGGGCGCCGAGGATCCGGCGCCTGCGGTGGCCTCGATGGCGCAGGCGGGCGTGCTGGCGCAGGTGCTGCCCGGAGCCGAGGCCCGGGCGCTGCCGCTTCTGGTGCATCTGGAGGCGGGCCGGGCGGCTGTCTGGCTGCGGCGGCTGGCCGTGCTGGGCGGCGAGGAAGCGGCGGAGCGGCTGCGCCTGTCGCGGGCCGAGGCGGCGCGGCTGGCGCTGCTGCGCGACGGCATCGGCAGCTTGCAGGGGCCGGGGGAGCTGGCCTATCGCCACGGCGCCGGGGCCGCGACCGACATCCTGCTCGCCCGCGCCGCGCTCTTGGAGACGCCGCTGCCCGAAGGCTGGGAGGCCGCTCTGGCCGAGGGCGCTGCCGCGAAACTGCCGATCTCGGCGGCGGATCTGATGCCCGCGCTGCAGGGTGCGGCGCTGGGCGCGCGGCTGCGCGAGATCGAGGCGCGCTGGATCGCTTCGGGGTTCCGCCTGACGCGCGAGGCGCTTCTGGGCTGAGAGTTTTCCTTTTAACGAATTTCGGCTATATCCACGGTCTGAGCAGAAGGCAGGCCCCCGGTGTTCCGTTTCTTCGAAAATCTCGTCGATCCCTATGAGCCCTGGGCCCAGACGGATACGCCGCCGCGCAAGCTGTGGCCCTTCCTGAGGGAATATGTCCGGCCGTTCCACGCCGTCTTCGCGGTCACGGGGATCCTGTCGGTCATGGTCGCCTCGATCGAGGTGCTGCTGATCTGGTATGTCGGGCGCATGGTCGACCTTCTGGCGCAGGGCGAGCCGCAGGCGGTCTGGCAGAGCCACGGGACCGAGATCATCCTCGTCGGCGTGGCGATCCTGCTGGTGCGGCCGATCATCGCCGGGGCGGATGTGGCGCTGCTCCATAACACCATCCTGCCCAATTTCGGCACGCTGATCCGCTGGCGGGCGCATACCCATGTGCTGCGCCAGCCGGTCGGCTGGTTCGAGAGCGATTTCGCCGGGCGCATCGCCAACCGCATCATGCAGACCCCGCCCGCCGCCGGGGATGCGGTATTCCAGACCTTCGATGCGGTGGCCTTCGCCATCACGACGATGATCGGCTCGGCGCTGGTGCTGGCCGACGCCGACCCGCGGCTGATGCTGCCGCTGCTCGTCTGGTTCCTGCTCTATGCCGCGCTGGTGCGCTGGACGCTGAAGCGGGCGGGGCCGGCCTCCAAGGCCTCCTCCGATGCGCGCTCTGCCGTGACGGGGCGGGTGGTGGACGCCTATACCAACATCCATTCGGTCAAGCTCTTCGCGCATCACGACCGCGAGCTGCGCTATGCCCATGACGCCATCGAACATGCCCGCAGCACCTTCCAGAAGGAGATGCGGATCATCACCAAGATGGATGTGACGCTGACGCTGCTGAACGGCTTCCTCATCGTCTCGGTCACCGGCTGGGCGCTCTATCTCTGGTTCGACGGGCAGGCGACGGTGGGAATCGTCGCGGCGGCGACGGCGCTGGTGCTGCGGCTGAACAACATGACCTACTGGATCATGTGGGCCACCACCTCGCTGGTGCAGGCGCTGGGCGTGGTGGCCGAGGGGATGGAGACCATTGCCCAGCCGATCGGGCTGGTCGACGCCAAGGCGGCGAAGCCGCTGGAATTCCGCGAGGGCCGGGTGGAGCTGCAGGAGCTGTCGCACCATTATGGGCGCGGCTCGGGCGGGCTCGACCGCATCTCGCTGACCATCCGCCCGGGCGAGAAGATCGGCATCATCGGCCGCTCCGGCGCCGGGAAATCGACGCTGGTCAAGCTGATGCTGCGCTTCTACGACCCCGAAAGCGGTCGCATCCTGATCGACGGGCAGGACATCACCCAGGTCACGCAGGACAGTCTCCGGCTGCAGATCGGCATGGTTCAGCAGGATTCCTCGCTGCTGCACCGCTCGGTGCGCGACAACATCCTCTACGGTCGCCCCGACGCCAGCGAGGAGGAGATGATCCTCGCGGCGAAACAGGCCGAGGCGCATGATTTCATCCTGACGCTGGAAGACCCCGAGGGCCGCAAGGGCTACGACGCCCATGTCGGCGAGCGCGGGGTGAAGCTGTCGGGCGGGCAGCGGCAGAGGGTCGGGATCGCCCGGGTGATCCTGAAGAACGCGCCGATCCTCATCCTCGACGAGGCCACCTCGGCGCTCGATTCCGAGGTGGAGGCGGCGATACAGGACACGCTCTACGGCGTGATGGAAGGAAAGACCGTGATCGCCATTGCCCACCGGCTCTCGACCATCGCCGCGATGGACCGCATCGTGGTGCTGGACGACGGGCGCATCGTCGAGACCGGCAGCCATGCCGACCTTCTGGCGCAGGGCGGGCTCTACGCCCGCTTCTGGGCGCGCCAGTCCGGCGGCTTCATTGGCATCGAGGAAGCGGCGCAATGAGTCTCCTGCGCCTTGGCGGGCTGATCGACGCCTTCCGCCCCGCCGAGGGGCCGCCGCCGCAGCAGCTGGGCGCCTTCCTGCGCTGGTGCCTGCGCGGCTCCTGGCCGATGCTCTGGCTCGCCGCGCTCGTCTCCTCGCTCAGCGGCGTGACCGAGGTCGTCTCGGCGGCGATCATCGGCTGGGTGATCGACGCGGCGCTGGCGGCGGGGCCGGAGGCCTTCTTCCGCGAGGAGATGCCGCTGCTGATCGGCTTCGTGCTGTTCTACCTTCTGCTGCGCCCGCTGATGTTCGGCATCGCCGCCGCCGCCAACTCGATCATCGTCGGGCCGAACGTGCTGCCGCTGGTGCTCAGTCGCCTGCACCGCTGGACGTTGGGGCAGGCCGTCACCTTCTTCGACAACGATTTCGCCGGCCGCATCGCCCAGAAGCAGATGCAGGCCGCCCGCGCGGCGACCGATGTCGCGACCGAGACGATCAACACCGTCGCCTTCGCGCTGGCCTCGGTGATCGCCTCGGTGGTCTATCTCGTCGCCATCGACTGGCGGATGGCGGCGGCGCTGGCCGTCTGGCTCGTCGCCTATATCCTGCTGATCCGCTTCTACCTGCCGCGCATCCGGCAGAACTCGGCGGCGCGGGCCTCTGCGCGGGCGATGGTCTCGGGGCAGGTGGTCGACACGATCACCAACATCAAGACGGTGAAGCTTTTCGCCCATGCCGCCTTCGAGGATCGCGTCGCCCTGCAGGCGATGGAGGTGTTCCGCGACCGCTCGCTGGAATTCGGGGTGATCTCCACCTGGTTCCGCCTGTCGCTGATGACGCTGGCGGGCGCGCTGCCAGTCTTGATGATCGGCGGCACGCTGGTGCTCTGGCAGCAGGGGCAGGCGACGGCGGGGGCGATTGCCGCGGCGGGCGCCATCTCGATGCGGATCGCGCAGATGTCGGGCTGGGTCAGCTTCACGCTGATGTCGATCTACACCTCGGTGGGCGAGGTCGAGGACGGGATGAACACGCTCTCGGTGCCGCATACGCTGGCCGACAGCGAAGGCGCGCGCGACCTGCCGCGCATCCGGGGCGAGATCACCTTCGACGACGTGACCTTCGCCTATGGGCGGACCCGCGGCGGGGTGAAGGACCTGCGGCTGACCATCGCGGCGGGCGAGAAGCTGGGCATCGTCGGCGCCTCGGGGGCGGGAAAATCGACGCTCGTCTCGCTGCTGCTCAGGCTCTACGACCCCGAGACGGGCAGGGTGCTCGTCGACGGGCAGGACCTGCGCGACATCACGCAGGAGAGCCTGCGCCGGCAGATCGGCATGGTCACGCAGGAAACCGCGATGTTCAACCGCTCCGCCCGCGACAACATCCTTTACGGCCGCCCCGACGCCAGCGACGACGAGATGCTCGACGCCTCGCGCTCGGCCGAGGCGCATGAGTTCATCGAGGGCATGATCGACCATACCGGGCGCCGCGGCTACAGCGCCTTCCTCGGCGAGCGCGGGGTGAAGCTGTCGGGCGGGCAGCGCCAGCGGATCGCGCTGGCCCGGGCCTTCGTCAAGGACGCGCCGATCCTCGTGCTGGACGAGGCGACCTCGGCGCTCGACTCCGAGGTCGAAGCCTCGATCCAGGAGGCTTTGGACCGGGTGATGCAGGGCAAGACCGTGCTCGCCATCGCGCACCGGCTGTCGACCATCGCGGCGATGGACCGGATCGTGGTGCTGGATCAGGGCCGTCTGGTCGAGGAAGGCACGCATGACGCGCTTCTGGCGCAGAATGGGCTTTACGCGCGCTACTGGAACCGGCAATCCGGCGGCTTCATCGGGATCGAGGAAGAGGCCGCAGAGTGATCGTCACCATCGAGAGACTGGGCCATCTGGGCGACGCCATCGCGCAGGGGCCGTCCGGCACGATCTTCGTGCCGCAGGTGCTGCCCGGCGAGGTGGTCGAGGGCGAGGTGACCGGCGACCGCATGGCCGCGCCGAAGATCCTCACCCCCTCGCCCGACCGCGTCCGCCCTCCCTGCGTCCACTTCCGCACCTGTGGCGGCTGCCTGCTGCAGCATGCCTCCGATCCCTTCGTCGAGGGCTGGAAGCAGGAGGTCGTGCGCTCGGCGCTGCAGGGGCAGGGGCTGGAGGCGAGCTTCCGCCCGATGCATGTCTCGCCGCCGCGCTCGCGCCGCCGGGCGACGCTGTCCGGCCGCCGCACCAAGGGCGGGGCGCTGATCGGCTTCCATGCCCGGGCCTCCGACGTGCTGGTGGCGATCCCGAACTGCATCCTGCTCGACCCCGAGCTGATGGCCGCCTTCCCGGCCCTTGAGGCCCTGGTGATCACCGGCGGCTCCCGCTCGGCCGAGCTGTCGCTGACGGTGACCCGCAGCCTCGCCGGGCCGGATGTGGCGGTGACGGGCGGCAAGCCGCTGGACAGCGACCTGCGGCTGGCGCTGGCGCGGGTGACCGCCGAACACGGCATCCCCCGCCTGACCTGGGATGGCGAGGTGGTGGCGCTGCACACGGCGCCGATGCAGCAGATGGGCGAGGCGCGGGTCGCCCCGCCGCCCGGCGGCTTCCTGCAGGCCACGCCGCAGGGCGAGGCCGCGCTGCTCGAGGCGGTGAGCGAAGCCATCGGCGACGCCCGCAAGGTGATCGATCTCTTCGCCGGGGCGGGCACCTTCGCCCTGCCGCTGGCCAGCCGCGCCGAGGTGCATGCGGTGGAGAGCGATGCCGCGATGATGCAGGCGCTCGACAAGGGCTGGCGCAATGCCACCAACATCAAGCGGGTGACCACCGAGACGCGCGACCTGTTCCGCCGCCCGCTGGAGCCGGACGAGTTCCGTCATGTCGATGCCGTGGTCATCGACCCGCCGCGCGCCGGGGCCGAGGCGCAGATGACCACGCTGGCGAAATCCGGTGTGCCGCTGATCGCTGCGGTCTCCTGCAACCCGGTGACCTTCGCCCGCGACGCCAGGATCCTGCTCGCCGGCGGCTACCGCCTCGACTGGGTGCAGGTGGTCGACCAGTTCCGCTGGTCGGCGCATGTGGAGCTGGCGGCGCGCTTCAGCCTGCCCAAGGCGCCCCGCCGATAACGGCCACGTGAGGGGCGGGCCCGAAACAACCGCTAGGCACAGGGCCCGTCTTTCGCTATTTCCTTGGGAAAAAACGAGCGGATCGGGCAGCAGACATGATATTCCTCAGGACCCTCCTGGCACTGGTGCTGGCCTTCGGGCTGGTCGCGTGCGGGGATTCGAAATTCAAGACCTATCGCGGGCCGGCGGTCACCAGCGTTCAGGTGCACAAGTCGGCGCGCAAGATGTACCTTCTGCACAACGACCGGGTGCTGAAGCAGTATGACGTGGCGCTGGGCTTCATGCCGGTCGGCCACAAGCAGTTCGAGGGCGACGGCAAGACGCCGGAGGGCGGCTACTGGATCGACCGCACCAACCCCGACAGCAAGTATCACCTGTCGCTGGGGGTCTCCTATCCCAATGTCTACGATACCGAGATGGCCCTGCTGGCGAACAAGAAGCCGGGCGGCGACATCTTCATCCACGGCGCGGGGAAGTACCCGGGCAGCAACAAGGTCGACTGGACGGCCGGCTGCATCGCGGTGACCAACAAGGAGATCGAGGAGATCTACTCGATGATCCGGGTCGGCACGCCGATCTACATCCTGCCCTGACATGAAAAGGGCGGGGAAATCCCCGCCCGTCGTCCTGCTGCCGGGAAGATTATTGCCCGGCGATCTGGAACGGCGCGTTGGCCGAAGCGCCCGCGCCCGTCACCATCGTCCACCAGATCTTGCCCGCCGGTTCCTGATACCAGGCGAAGCCCATCTGGTTCGCCTTCGGGTCCAGCACCACCTCGCGCGTGTCGGGCTGGGCCATCCAGGCGGCGAGGGTTTCCAGCTCGGTCTGGTAGGTCTCGGAGATCAGCTCGCCCATCAGCTTGCCGGGGTAGCCGGCGCGCTGCACCCGGACCAGCGGCGAGGAGCCGTCGGAGCCGAAGTGCCAGGGCCGGTTCTGCACCGACATGTCGCGCGAATGGGTCGCGGCGGCGGCGCGCAGCTCGGCGTTCATCTCCATCGGCGCGGCGCCACGGGCCTGGCGCAGCGAGTTCACCGAGTCGAGCAGCCGGTAGGCGACCGCGGCTTCGTCCGTCGTGCGGTAGACTTGCGGCAAGGGCTTGCCGTCCGGCCCGAGAGCGGGCCCCTGCGGCGCGCAGGCGGAAACGGCGAGGGCCCCGCAGACTGCGAGAACGGCGAATTTGGTCATGTCCTGTCCACCCGTGACTAGTTCGGGCCGTCTTACCAGAAAGCCCGTGCCATGTTCAAACGCAACTCTGCGTGAGAAGGTCCAGTGTTGCTGGATTGATTTGCGGCGGTGCCGGCAAGGGCGTAAACGATCAGGAAAGACACCACCTCTCAAGGAGACTAGCGGATGAGTGCCGATCACTCGAACAAGCTCAATCGCCGGACGCTGCTGGGCGTCGCCGCAGCCGGGCTCGGATCGCTGGCTTTGCCCGCCTTCGCTCAGGATGGCACCACCGAGATGGAAACGCCGGCCACCGGCACGGTGCGCAACAACATCTCCAGCTTCCGGATGCTGGACTGGCAGCCCTATTTCGACAATACGCGCAAAGGGGCGATCCTGGTCGACCTCACGTCGCGCGCTTTGCACTACTGGTCGGAAGATCAGGCAACCTATCTTTTGTTCCCGACATCCGTACCTTTATCCGACGATTTGACGCGGCTCGGTCGGACGGAGGTTGTGCAGAAAGTCGTCGCGCCGACCTGGCGGCCGACTCCCTCGATGCTGGAACGCAATCCGGAATGGCCCGCGGTCGTCCCCGGCGGATCGCCCGACAACCCGCTAGGCACCCATGCCCTCTACCTTTCCTGGACATATTACCGTATCCACGGCACGCATGACACGCGCAAGATCGGGCGGCGGTCATCCAACGGCTGCATCGGTCTCTACAACGAGCACATCCAGCAGTTGTTTGGACTCGCGCAGGTGGGTACTCAGGTGTTGCTTATTTGACAATGTGTCGCCATGGCGCATCGCCTCCGTTTGTCCGAGATTGCAATCAATAAATTAAGCTGCTTAGAAAGCTGTACGAGGTACAGTCTTGGGAGCACATCATCGCCTCTGCAAATTACGGTGATGTGCAATATCTGGAGGTTACAAATGAAGAAACTCGCGCTCGCCGCTGCCCTGTCGGTCGCCGCCACCTCCGCCTTCGCTGGCGGCATGGTTGAACCGATCATGGAACCGGCTGTTGTCGAAGCTCAGACGTCGTCGTCGGCTGGCGGCATCGTCGTTCCGCTGCTGCTGCTGCTCGTCGTCGCTGCTGCTGCTTCTAACTGATCCGTCTGGGTCAGATGTGGAAAGGGCGGTGAGAGTGATCTCACCGCCCTTTTCATTTGTCTGCAAGGACTTGGCCTAAAGGCCCCAGCCCGCCAGATTGTCGGTGATCACCGCGCTCAGCGCTTGGATGTGCAGCGGGTCGTCGTTCAGGCAGGGGATATAGGTGAAGCTCTCGCCGCCGGCGTGTTCGAAGGCTTCCCGGATCTCGCCGTTGATCTCCTCCAGCGTCTCGATGCAATCGGCCGAGAAGGCCGGGGCCATCACCGCGATCCGCTTCTTCCCCGCCTTCGCCAGCTCCGCGACATGCTCCACCGTATAGGGCTTCAGCCATTCCTCCGGGCCGAAGACAGACTGGAAGGTGGTGTCGATCGTCCCTTTCTCCCAGCCGAGTCGCTCGCGCAGCAGGCGCGAGGTCTTGGCGCATTGGCAGTGGTAGGGGTCTCCCGACATCAGGTAGCGCTTCGGCATGCCGTGATAGGAAGCCACCAGCATGTCCGGCCGGTGATCCAGCGCGGCATAGGCCCGCTCCACCGATTGCGCCAGCGCGTCGATGTAGAGCGGATGGTCGAAATACTCCGGCACGGTGCGCGCGGCGGGCTGGCGCTTCTCCTTCATCAGCGCGCGGAAGAAGGCGTCGTTCGCCGTGGCCGAGGTGGCGCCCGCGTAATGCGGGTACAGAGGGAAGAACAGGATCTTCTCGCAGCCGGCGGCGACCATGGCGCGGACCTTCGACTCGGTCGAGGGATTGCCGTAGCGCATGCAGAAATCGACCATGACCCGGTCGCCCAGCGTCGCCTTCATCTGCTCGGCGATAGCGGCGGTCTGGTCCTTGGTGATGGTCATCAGCGGGCTCTCGCCCTTGTCGTGGTTCCAGATCAGCTTGTAGTTCGCGCCCGAGCTGAACGGCCGCTTGCTGAGGATCAGAAGCTGCAGCAGCGGCTGCCACTTCCACGCCGGGTAGTCGATCACCCGCTTGTCCGAGAGGAACTCGTTCAGGTAGCGCCGCATCGACCAGTAGTCGTAATTGTCCGGCGTCCCCAGATTGGCCAGCAGCACGCCGATCTTGGCGGTGCGCACCGGGGGGTGATCGGCGGGCGCATGGGCAAGCCGGCCCTGACCCGGCAGCGCCGGATCGGCAGGACTCGAGGCTTGGGCAGAGCCCGGCGTTGCGTGCAGCATCGGCGCAGTCCACTCCGTATCAGTTCAGCCAGTGACACATATAGGCATCTTGGCCGGGGTCAACCGTCCTGCGGCGGTCTCGGGGCCAGGGCCTCGGCCAGCCGCACCGTGGCGGAGCCGGGGCGCAGCGGTTTCGGCTGGCTCTCGTCCGGGGCCCAGCCGGTCAGGCAGATCATCTCGAAGCTCGCCTCTATCCGGCCGTCAGCGCGCGAGAATCCCTCGACGTAGCGCCTTGCGGTCTCGGCGAAGAGCCGCCGCGTCGCCGGGATCCGCAGCCGCCCGGCCAGCGCGTTGGTCTCGCCCATCGCCCGCAGGTCGCGCATCAGATGCAGCGGATCGCGGTAGGCAACCTGCTGTTTCAGCCCGTCCGCCACCGGCAGGGCGAAGCCGGCACGTTGCAGCAGCCCGCCCAGGTCGCGGATCTCGCCCATCGGCAGCACCCGCGGCGACAGCCCGCCGGTGACGGCGGCCTCCGCCTCGGCCAGCGCCGCGCGCAGCTCGGCCAGGGTCTGGCCGCCGAACAGGAACCCGAGGAACAGCCCGTCCGGCTTCAGCGCCCGGCGGCACTGCACAAGCTGCCCCACCGGGTCGTTGGCCCAGTGCAGGCAGAGCGCGTGGATCACCATATCGTGAGAGCCCGGCTCCAGCGCCAGCGTCTCGTCATCGCTGACGAAGCGCGCCTCGGGCAGCAATCCGCGCCAGGGCTGCGGAAAAGCCGTCACCACGGCCGGCGATGTAAACCGCCTGTTAACCGCGCTCAGTCTCTCCTCGGTCTCGGCGACGACCTCCTCGTGCAGGAACAGCGCCGGGTCGCGCGCGGCGCGGCGGCGGTGATGGTCGAGGGCGGTGCGGTCGGTCAGATGAGGGGTCATGGGGGCCTCCGGTCACGCGGACCTAAGGAGGGCGGCATGGGATTGCAAGCGGCGCTGCATCTGCTCTACCCGCCGCAATGCCTGACCTGCGAAGCGCTGGTCACCACCGACTTCGGCCTCTGCGGCCCCTGCTGGCGCGAGACGCCCTTCATCACCGGGCTGGTCTGCGACCTCTGCGGCACGCCGCTGCCGGGCGAAGACCCGGGCCATGCCGTGCATTGCGACGATTGCCTGACGCTGGCCCGGCCCTGGGCGCGCGGCCGCGCGGCGCTGCTCTACAAGGACAATGGCCGCTGCATCGTGCTGGCGCTGAAACACGGCGACCGGCTGGACCTCGCCGGCCCCGCCGCCGGCTGGCTGCGGCAGGCGGCGGCGCCGATCCTCGCGCCCGACATGCTGGTGGCGCCGGTGCCGCTGCACTGGCTACGGTTCCTGCGGCGGCGCTACAACCAGGCGGCGCTGCTCTCGGCCGCGCTGGCCCGGCTGGCGGGGCTCGATCACTGCCCCGACCTGCTGACCCGCCCGCGCAACACCCGCAGTCAGGAGGGCCGCTCGCGCGAGGGTCGCTACGAGAACATGGCCGGCGCGATCCGCCCGCACCCAAGGTACGCGGCGCGGATGCGGGGGCGGAAGGTGCTGCTGGTGGACGACGTGATGACCTCCGGCGCGACGCTGGCGGCGGCGGCAGAGGCCTGTCTGACCGCCGGCGCCGCAGAGGTGTCCGTCGCGATACTGGCGCGCGTTGCGAAGCAGCCCTAAATCCCTATAGTTGAACCGACTGAAAGGGAGCCTGATGAAGCCCGTCGAAATCTACACCACCCCGCTCTGCGGCTATTGCCACGCGGCCAAGCGGCTGCTCGGCGCCAAGGGCGTCGCCTTCACCGAGATCGACGTGAGCCGCGATCCCGCCCTGCGCGCCGCGATGACCAAGCGCGCCAACGGCGGCCGCACCGTGCCGCAGATCTTCATCGGCGACAAACACGTCGGCGGCAGCGATGACCTGCATGCGCTGGACGACGCCGGGAAACTCGATCCGCTGCTGGCGGGCTGAGCATGCAGCAGGGCCGGCACCGATCCGCCGTGGCCGGGGCGCGGCCCTGATGCGCGAAAGAACCGAGGACATCGCGGTTGCGCTCTTTGGCGAGCTGTTCATGGCCGACCAGCTCGCCCGCAACCGGCTGTCCAAGGTGTTGCCGAAGGGGATGGAGCTGTCGCATTTCGGCGTGCTGAACCATCTCGCCCGGGCGGCGGAGGAACGCACCCCGGCGCAGCTGGCGAAATCCTTCCACGTGACGCGCGGCGCCATGACCAACACGCTGGCCAAGCTGGAATGGGCCGGCCATGTGCATATCCGCCCCGACTGGGACGACGCGCGGCGCAAGTTCGTCTCGATCAGCCCCTCGGGCCGTGCGGCGCGGGATGCGGCAGTTCAGGCCATTGCGCCGCTGATCGCCGATGTGGTGAATGCTCTGGGGGCCGAGCGGGTGCGCGCGGTGCTGCCGGTGCTGCGCGAGATGCGCACGAGGTTCGAGGAGGATTGACCATGCAGCTGCTCGTCCTCGGCGCCAACGGGCGTATCGGACGGGAGCTGCGGCGGATCTGGCCCCGGGACCTGCCCGGCGGCTTGCGTCCGCTCTGGCACAGCCGTAACGCCGGCTTCCGCTGGGACATGCTGGCCGAGCCCTTTCCCGGCATGGAGCCCGGCGGCGTGGTGCTGAACCTCGCCGGCGTCACCGACGCCCGCCGCCCGGTGACGCAGAACATCGATCTGGCGATGGCCGCCTGCGCCGCCGCCGAAGCGGCCGGGGCGCGTCACCTGTTCCTCCTCTCCTCCGCCGCGGTCTACGGCGCCCACCCCACGTACGACTTCCGCGAGATCGACCCTCCCGCCCCCGCCAACCCCTACGGCCGCGCCAAGCTGGAGATGGAGCAGGCAGCGCAGGATTGGGCCTCGCCGGGCAAGCCGGGCCTGACCATCCTGCGGCTCGGCAATGTCGTCGGGGCCGATGCGCTGCTGGGTCGGGCGCGGCCCGGCGCGCCGGTTCTGCTCGACCCGGCGCCGGGGCAGGAGGGCGGGCCGCTGCGCTCCTATATCGGGCCGCGCAGCCTCGCCTCGGTGCTGGCGCGGCTGGCGGCGCTGGCCGCCGAGGACGCGCCGCTGCCGCAGCTGCTGAACCTCGCCGCCGCCCCGCCGGTGTCGATGCGGGCGCTGCTCGAGGCGGCGGGCCTCGATTGGCGCTGGGGTCCGGAAACTCCCGACGTGATCCCGCGCGTCGGGCTGGACACGCGGCTGCTGCAGGGCCTCTGCCCGCTGCCGCCCGGCGCCGGAGACCCGGCGGCGATGGTGGCGGAGTGGCGCACCCCATGACGCTGTCCAAACGGCTGACCGACATCCTGCTGGCCCTGCTGCTTGTCGCGCTGCTGGCGGTCCCCTTCGCGCTGCTGCTGCTGGTGCTGCTGGTCACCCAAGGCCGCCCGCTGTTCCACGTCGCAGAGCGGATGAAGACGCCGGACCAGCCCTTCGCCCTGTGGAAGCTGCGCTCCATGCGCCCGGCGGCCTCGGACAGCGGCGTTTCCGGCGGCGACAAGGCCGGTCGGATCACCCGGATCGGCCGCTTCCTGCGCCGGACCCGGCTGGACGAGATCCCGCAGCTCTACAACGTGCTGCGCGGCGACATGAGCTTCGTCGGCCCGCGCCCGCCCCTGCGACTCTATGTCGAGCGCCATCCTTCGCTTTATGCGCAAGTCCTGCGCAGCCGCCCCGGGCTGACCGGCCTCGCCAGCCTCAGCTTCCACCGCCGCGAGGAGGCGCTGCTGCGCGATTGCCATTCCCCGGAACAGACCGACGCGGTCTATTCCCGGCGCTGCATTCCACGCAAGGCACGGCTGGATCTGATTTATCAGGCGAGGCGCAGTCTTTGCTTCGACCTGGCCCTGATCTTTGCCACAGGCCGTAAGGTCTTTTTTAACCGTTGAGCCGGCGACAGGCGGAACCGGGCGATTGAATTCGCGTTATACTTGTTTCGTTTTTTTAGCTGGCATAGGCTGCCGCTGTTGACGAGTGACGGGTTTTACCATGTGCCAAGGGCTTAATTCCCATTATGAAAACTATTACCGCGTTTCCCGTTCCGGGGGATGCGCATGCTGGCTCTGAAGAGAATTCTCTTCGAATGCGCCGACCGTCTTTCAAGGCCGCAGAAGCGACTCGTGCTGCTGCTGATCGATTCGCTGCTGGCCCCCGTCGTGCTTCTGGCCACCGGCCTGCTCCTTCCCATCGCGCCCGACCAGCACCTGATGCTGTTCCCGGCGGCGGCGCTCTGGGCCGCGCTGATCGCCAGCCTGCTCGGCCTGCCGCGGATCAAGCTGAACGCCTATGAATCGCTCGCCATCCTCAAGACCGGCGCCTGCGCAGCGCTGCTGGCCCTCGCCGTCGCGCTGACCGCCTGGCTCGGCGGCGCGCCCCTGCCGCTGGCGGCGATCATCCTCTTCGGCCTGATGGTCTTCCTCACTTCGGTCGGCGCCCGCATGGCGATGCTGCATCTCCTGCTCTGGACGCTGCAACTGAACCAGAAGCGCTACCGCGTGCTGATCTACGGCGCCGGCAACACCGGCAGCCAGCTGGCGGCGGCGCTGTCGTCGCGCGGCGCCATCCGCCCGGTCGCCTTCGTCGACGACAACGCCGCGCTGCAGGGCATGACGGTCTCCGGTTTGAAGGTGCATCCGCCGCGCGAGATCGAGCGGATCATGCGCGAGCGCGACATCAACCGGGTGCTGCTGGCGATGCCCTCGGTCTCGCCGCCGAAGCTGGCGCAGATCGCCCAGCGGCTGCAGCTCACCGGGCTCGACGTGCATACCGTGCCCTCCTTCGCCCAGCTGGTCGGGGCCGAGCAACTGGTCGACAACCTGACCCCCTTCGTCTGCGGCCGCTTCCTCGGCCGTCGGGTCGAGGAGGCGCTGCCGCAGGGGGCGGAGGCCTATGTCGGGCGCAGCATTCTCGTCACCGGCGCCGGCGGCTCGGTCGGGTCGGAACTCTGCCGCCAGCTGCTGCTGATCCGCCCGGCGCGGATCGTGCTGTTCGACGTCAGCGAGATCGCGCTCTACACCATCGACCGCGAGCTGTCCGAACGGGCCGAGGGCACCGGGGTGGAGATCGTCGCGGTTCTGGGCTCGGTAATGGAGTCGCGGTTGGTGCGGATGGTGATGGCCGACCACCGGATCGAGGTCGTGTTCCACGCCGCCGCCTACAAGCATGTGCCGCTGGTCGAGGCCAACCCGATCGCCGGTCTGGCCAACAACGTGCTGGGCACCCGCACCCTCGCTGATGCGGCGCATGAGGCGGGGGTGGCGCGTTTCATCCTGATCTCCACCGACAAGGCGGTGCGGCCGACCAACATCATGGGCGCCTCGAAGCGGCTGGCCGAGCTGGTGGTGCAGGACATGGCGCGGCGCTCCGCTGGCACGGTGTTCTCGATGGTGCGCTTCGGCAATGTGCTCGGCTCCTCCGGCTCGGTGATCCCGCTGTTCAAGGAGCAGATCGCCCGCGGCGGCCCGGTGACCCTGACCCACGAGGATGTCACCCGCTATTTCATGACGATCTCCGAGGCGGCGCGGCTGGTGCTGCTGGCCGGCTCCTTCGCCCATGGCGGCGACACCGCCGGCGGCGATGTCTTCGTGCTCGACATGGGCCAGCCGGTGCGGATCCGCGATCTGGCCCGGCAGATGATCGAGGCGGCGGGCTATTCGGTGCGCTCACCCGGCAACCCGGCGGGCGACATCGAGATCGTGGTCACCGGCCTGCGCCCCGGCGAGAAGCTGCACGAGGAGCTGCTGATCGGCGAGGGGCTGTTGACCACGCCGCATGCCAAGATCCTGCGCGCCCGCGAGGACAGCCTGTCGGAACTGGAGATGGCCAGCGCGCTGCGGGCGCTGCGCGCGGCGGTGGCGGTGGGCAATGCCGAGGCGGCGCGGCAGGTGATCCATGCCTGGGTCGACGGCTACCGCGCGCCGGAAAGGACGGCGGCGAAGGGCTGAGGCCCGGGAAGGTGTGTACGAGTGCAACGAGGTGACGATGACCAATCCCCATTCGCCTTGGCCCGGCCTGCTGGCCGGCGTCGCCCTGCTCGCCGCGGTTCCCGGCGCGGCGCAGACCCGGCCGACGCTGAACTTCTACGGCGCCTCCGGGCTGATCGACATGCCCTCGGCCGAGGCGCAGCGCGACGGGGTGCTGACCGCCTCGACCAGCTTCTTCGGCGGCATCGGCCGCACCACGCTCGGCTTCCAGATCACGCCGCGGCTCTCGGCCAGCTTCCGCTACGCCGGCATCCGCGATTGGAACGCCACGCTGCCCGAGGCGGAGCGAACCGGTGTGAACGCCTTCGACACCTATTACGACCGCAGCTTCGACCTGCGCTACCAGATCCTCAGCGAGGGCCGCTATCGTCCGGCGCTCGCCGTCGGCCTGCAGGATTTCATCGGCACCGGCGTGCTCTCCGGCGAATACATCGTCGCCACCAAGCACCTGACGCGTGAACTCGCGCTGACCGCCGGCCTCGGCTGGGGCCGGCTGGGCAGCGAGGGCGACATCGGCCGCTTCGGCGACCGCCCGGCCTTCATCCCCGACAGCACCGGCGGCGAGATCAACGCCGACCAGTGGTTCCGCGGCCGCTACGCCCCCTTCGCCGGCATCGAATGGCAACCGTCGCAGCGCTGGGCGCTGAAGGCGGAATATTCCTCCGACGCCTACGAGGTGGAATCCGGCGCCCGCCGGGTGTTCGAGCACCGCAGCCCCTTCAACTTCGGCGTCGAGTACCGGCCCAACCCCGGGGTGCAGCTGGGGGTCTATTCCCTGCACGGCAGCGAGTTCGGCCTCGCCGTGCATTTCCTGATCGACCCGCGCGACCGCGCCTCGGTGGGCCTCGTCGATGACGCCCCGGTGCCGATCCGGCCGCGCCCGCCACGCGCGGCGAACCCGGGGGCATGGTCGCCGGATTGGGTCGGCCAGCCCGACGCCAACCGGCTGCTGCGCGGCAACATGCAGAAGGTGCTGACCGACAGCGGCATCCATATCGAGGCGCTGGCCCTCACCAGCGAGGCCGCCGAGCTGCGCATCCGCAACACCCGCCACGACGCCGAGGCCCAGGCCATCGGCCGCACCGCCCGCGCCATGGCCTGGGCGCTGCCCGCCTCGGTCGAGCGCTTCGAGATCGTGCCGGTGGTGAACGGCGTCCCGACCGCCCGCGTGGTGCTGCGCCGCGCCGATCTGGAGCGGCTGGAATTCGCGCCCGACGCGGCGACTGCCCTGCGCCCGCAGGTGGCGATCACCGAGGTCGGCCCGCCGCTGGCCCCGCTGCAGCCCGACCCCGCGCTCTATCCCGGCTTCAGCTGGTCACTCTCCCCCTACCTGCGCACCAGCCTGTTCGACCCCGAGGAACCGCTGCGCGCCGATCTCGGGCTGCGCCTGCGCGGCCAATACCGGGTCGCGCCGGGGCTGCTGCTGTCCGGCTCGGTCACGCAGAAGCTGGCCGGCAACATCGACGAGGCGCAGAGCTCATCGAACTCGGTGCTGCCGCATGTCCGCAGCGACACCGGGCGCTACAGCGCCGAGGGCGAGACCGCGCTGGAGCGGCTGACCGCCACCTGGTACGCCCGCCCCGCCGACGCGCTCTATTCCCGGGTGACGCTGGGCTATCTGGAGCGGATGTATGGCGGCGCCTCGGCCGAGCTGCTGTGGCGTCCGGTGAACAGCCGGCTCGCGCTGGGCGCCGAGGTGAACTACGCCCGCAAGCGCGGTTTCGACCAGCGCTTCGGCTTCCTCCGCGGCGATGCGGCCTATGATGTCGTCACCGGCCATGTCTCGGCATATTACGACTTCGGCGACGAGTTCACCGCCCAGCTCGACGTCGGCCGCTATCTGGCCGGCGATGTCGGCGCCACGCTGTCGCTCAGCCGGCAATTCGCCAATGGCTGGAAGATCGGCGCCTTCGCCACCAAGACGGATGTCTCGGCCGAGGACTTCGGCGAAGGCTCCTTCGACAAGGGCATCCGGCTGGAGATCCCGCTGACGGTGATCCTCGGCCAGCCGACGCGGCAGACCTCGGCCTACACGCTGCGGCCACTGACCCGCGACGGCGGCGCGCGGCTGGCGGTGGAGGGGCGGCTCTACGAGATGTTGCAGGATCATCAGGGCCGCGGGCTGGACCGGCAATGGGGGAGGTTCTGGAAATGAGGCTTCTGTTCCTGATCCCGTTGCTTCTGCTGGCCGGCTGCGGCTCGGACGAGCAATCCTCCGACCGGGTGCGGCTGCTGCGCGCCGCGCTGGGCGCGGTGACCGACCGCGACCAGAACCGACCGCTGCGCCCGGAAGAGATGGGTCTCACCCGCGCCGCGCTGGCCGGGATCACCACGCCCTTGGCCCTCGCCACGGTCGAAGCGACCGGCGCCTCGGCGCTGCTGGCGCCCTTCGGCAGCAATGGCGGCGTCACCACCTGGTCCTCCGCCGACCACAAGGCCCTGGCGCTGCACGACGGCGTGCTGCTGGCGACCCGCGGTCTCGGCCCCGACCTGATGTCTTCCGAGGCCCCGACCGCGGCGCAGATCGCCCGCGGAAGCGGCCAGCATGACCGGGTGCACTACCAGCTCGACGGGCTGGACCGGACGGTGCGGCTGCCCTACCGTTGCGCATTGGCAACGCGCGGCGAGAGAATGATCGAGGTCATCGGCAGGACCTACCGCACCACGCTGGTGGAAGAGCGCTGCGAAGGCCCCGGCGGGCGGTTCACCAACGAATTCTGGCTGGAAAACGGCGGGACCATCCGGCAATCCCGGCAGATTTTCGATCAAAAGCTTGGCAGAATCCTGCTGCAACGCATTGTCGATTGATTGGCCGGTGCGGCAGACTATCCTGGAAAGCGGCCCTGTGGTATCCAGAGCCAGTGATCAGTAACCTGGAGAAATGGTATGAAAAGACTTACTGCTTTCCTCGCCGCAACCGCCCTCACGGCCTCGGCCGCAGCCGCCCAGACCGTGCAGAACGTGGTCGTCGTCGATGCCCCGCCGCCGGCCGCCAGCGTCGCCGCCCCGGGGGGGATCGCCGGTGGCCTCGGCGCCGGGCTGACGCTCTCGGTCCTCGGGGCCGTGGCTCTGGTCGCCGTCGTCGCCGCGGCGAATGATGACAGCGATACCTCTTCGACCACGACGACCCCGAAATGATCGTATAGGGTCGCAACAGGCGTTCCTTCTGCAAGAAAGGCCCGCCTCACCGCGGGCCTTTTGATTCAGAACGAAGAGAGTTCAGACTTTGCAGCAGGAAAGCCGGTGGCGCAGCGGGTGGAAGTTTCTTCTCAAGCTCCTGGATCGAGTCGATTCGGCCGATCTGAACATGGCCGCCGCGGGGATCGCCTTCTTCTGCTTTCTCGCGATCTTCCCTGCCGTGGCGGCGGTTATCGCCATCTGGGGCTGGGCCTCCGACCCCGGCGTGATCCGCCAGCAGCTGGCGCTGGCGCAGGATTTCGTCCCGGTCGAGGCCTACAAGCTGATCTCCAACCAGGTGGAATCGCTGCTCGCGGCCAATACCCGGCACCTCGGCTGGGCCAGCGCGCTGTCGACCGGCATCGCGCTCTGGTCGGCGCGGGCCGGGGTGGCGGCGATGATCCGCGGCCTCAACTCCACCCATCGCCTGCCCAGCCGCGCCGGGCTCTGGGACATGGTGCGCGCCATCGTGCTGACCCTGACGCTGGTCGGCGTGGTGCTGGCGGCGATGCTGCTCAACGTGGTGGCGCCGCTGATCATCACCTTCCTGCCCTTGGGCCAGGCCACCGCCAAGGTGCTGGAGCTGGCCAATGTCGGGCTCGGCATGCTGCTGGTGGTCTTCGGCGTGGCGCTGGTCTACCGGCTGGGGCCGAACCGGCCCAAGGGCAGCCCGCGCCCGGTCATCACCCTCGGGCTCGGCGTCTCGGTGGTGCTCTGGGCGCTGGTGTCGCGCGGGCTGGTCTACTACCTCGCCAATTTCGCCAATTACAACGAGGTCTACGGCTCCATCGGCGCCGTGGTGGCGCTGATGCTCTGGCTCTATCTCAGCGCCTTCTCGGTGCTGCTGGGCGCGGCGGTGGACGCGGTGCGCGCCTCGCCGCAATGACCCCCGATCAGTAGTCCTTCTCGATGAACACCCCGAGGCTGGTGCCGCCGTCACCCCCGGCGCTGCCGCGCACCGTGACGTTGCGGGTCACGTCGAGGTTCAGGTTGATCTGGCTCTGGCCCTGCTGGCCCACCTCGATCTCGGTGTAGACATTCTCCGACAGGTATTTCCCGGCCCGCAGCGAGGCGTCGCCCTCGGCGTCGGTGACGATGTCCAGATCGTCGAGCCCGAAGCCCTCGCGCAGGTTGCCGACGATGCCCTGCCCGCCGCGCCCGGCCAGCGTCGCCACCGCCGAGGCCAGCTGCGCCGCCTGCAGCGCCGAGATCGAGGCCAGCCCGCGGCCGAAGAGCAGCCGCGACAGCACCTCTTCCTGCGGCAGTTCAGGCACCGAGGAGAAGCTGACCTCCGGCTCGTCCACCTGGCCCTGGATCACCACTGACGAGATGATGCCGTCGCTCTCGTTCGAGGCCACCACCCGGACATAGGGCACGAAATCGCCCTGCAGCTGCAGCAGCGCCTCGCTCAGCACCAGCCGCTTGCCGAGGATGTCGAGCCGGCCGCGGATCAGGTTGAAGGCGCCGGAGGGCACCACATTGGCGGTGGTGCCGCTGATCAGCAGCTCGCCGCCCAGCTCGGCATCCAGCCCGCGGCCGCGGATGAAGATCCGGTCCGGCGAGCTGATGGTCAGGTTCAGCCCGAAGGGCCGCCGCGCCGCGCCGCCGCCCCGGCTCGCGCCGGTGTCGATCAGCCGCGCCCGCGCCCGGGTCGCCCGCACCGGGGCCGGCTCGTTGACATGCTGCAGGTTGTCGAGGCCCGAGGCCCCGCCGAAGCCGGTCGAGGGGATGCGCAGCTCGGTCTCCTCCAGCTCGATCCGCCCGGCGATGGTGGCGCCGCCGCTCAACGGGCCGCTCAGGGTGATCGGGCCCGAGGCCGTGGTGGTGAACAGCTCCGGATCCTTCAGCACCATGCGCTGCACCCGGATGGTCAGATCGGACTCCAGCGGCGGCGTCAGCCCGATGCCGCCCGAGACCTCGAGCCGCCCGCCCTCGGTGCCGGCGGCGCTGGCGCTGATCTGCGCCCGCCCGCCCGACAGGTTGGCCGTGGCGGCCACATCGCTCAGCGCGATGGCCAGCGCCGGATCGGCGATCCGCCCGCCGCTGGTCGACACCGTGCCGGAGAGCGACCCCAGCGCCAGCGGCCCGTTCAGCCGCAGGTCAAGGTTCAGCGGTCCGGTCACCGTGCGCGGCGCGATGAAGGCATTGGCCAGCGCCGCCTGCGCCGAGCCGGCGATCGCGAGGTTGGCCGTCGACAGGTTCGAGGCCAGCGTGCCGGTCGTGCGCAGGTTGATCCCGCCCGGCCCCTGCGCCTGCAGGTTCAGCCGGTAGCTGCCGCCGCTCTCCTCCGCCGTGCCGTTCAGCGTCAGCGCGCCGGGGAATTGCGGCACGACCAGCGCCAGATTGGCCAGCCGCGCCTCCAGCGCCAGTTGCCGCACCGCGCCGGCCACCGACCCGGTGGCGTCGACGGTGAGTTGCGGGTTGTTCAGCCGCGCCCGGTCGATCTTCAGCGCGCCATCCTCCAGCCGCATCGCCAGCGACAGGGCGCTCTGCCCGGCCAGCAGCGCGTCGGCCTGCTGACTGCCGATCGCCAGCCGGTTGCCCGTCGCCTCGGCGGTGATCGTGGCGTTCTGCGGCGTGCCGGCGAAGCGCGCCGTGGCCTCCAGCGCGCCGCGATAGCCCGCGCCGAGCACCGACAGGTCGGGGAAGGCCAGCTCCGCCGAAACGTCGCTGCCCTCGGTCGCCAGCCGCCCGTCGGCGGTCAGCCGCAGGTTGGCGGCGTTCACCGCCAGCTCTCGCAGCTCCAGCGCGCCCTCGTCCAGACTGCCGGTCAGCCGCAGCGTCGACTCGCCGCGCAGCAGGGCGTCGGCCTGCGGCTGGCCGATGGCCAGTCCATTGCCCTTCGCCTCGAAGCTGACCTGCCCCGCCTCCGGCGTGCCGCTGAACCGGGCCTGCCCTTCCAGACTGCCGGCATAGCTATCGCCCAGCACCGACAGGTCGCGGAAGGCCAGCGTGGCGCTCAGGTCGCTGCCGCCGCTCGCCACCGTGCCCGAGGCCTGCGCCAGAAGCGTGCTGGCCCGGATCTCCAGCGCGCGCAGCGTGGTGCCGTTGGTGTCGCGCAGCACCGAGAAATCCACCTCCGACGCGCCGCGCAGCAGCCCGTCGAGTTCCGACTGACCAATGGCGAGGTCGTTACCCGCCACCGTGCCCTCGGCGTCGATAGCGCCGCCGAGCAGCGCATAGCTGCCGGTCAGGCTGGCCGTGCCGCTGCCGGCCAAGGGCCGCCCGGCCAGACCGGAAAACCGCGCCAGCTCCGCAAAGCGCAGGTCGCCGCGGCCATAGACCGTCAGCCCGCTGTCCAGCCCCTCCAGCCGCAGCCCGGCGGTCAGCCCGTAATCCTCGCCCTCCAGCGTCAGCCGCGGCAGCCGCAGCCCGTCGCCGCCCTCGCTCCAGAAGAAGGTGGCGCTGCCCTCCAGCTGCGGCCCCAGCGCCGTCGCCAGATCGGCATTGGCCGGGCTCAGCCCTTCCGCGCCATAGTTCAGCGTGCCGCCGACCACGGCCTTGCCCTCGCGCCGGTTGATCCGCCCCGACCCGTCGAGGGTGAAGCGGTCGGCGGCGAAATCCGGGCGGTCCAGCCCGACGACCCGCACATCCGCCTTCCAGCCGGCATCCTGCTGCGAGTCGTAGCTCACCACCAGATCGGCGCTGGTCAGCCGGGTCTCGGGCCCGCTGCCCAGCGGCAGCAGCACCGGCGAGCCATCCTCCAGCGCGATCCGCCCGGTCAGGTCGATGCGTTCCGGCAGCCCGTCCGAGGCGAGGACCAGCTGGCCGTCCAGCGTCAGCGCCCGGGTCTGCACCGCCAGCTGGCTCAGGTCGAGCCGGCCATCCGCCGCGCGTTCGCCGGTCACCGCCAGCCGCACGTCGGGGCCGAAGAACTCGGCGTATTCCGGCAGGAACAGCGGCGCCACGTCGCCGCCCAGCTCGGCGGTGAAGCTGCGGCCGCTCGTGGCGTTGCCCTGCAGCGTCACCTGTCCGGCCAGCCGGTCGGTCCCGCCGGTCGCCAGCCGGATGTCGGCGGCATAGTTCTCGATCGGACCGGAGCCCGCGATGGTCAGGTCGACCGCCGGAGCGCCCGGCAGGTCAAGCAGCGTCGCGGCGATGCCGCCCTCGTCCTCGGTCACGTCGAGGTCCAGCACCAGCTGCCGCGTCTCGTTGGAATAGCTGGCGTTCAGCGCCAGACTGCCCTCCGCGCCGTCATCCGTCCGGTTGGCGGTCAGCGTCACGCCGCCCTCGCCGCCGTCCAGCACCACCTTGGCCTCCAGCGAGGCGGTCAGCGGGCTGCCGATCACCCCGGCCCCCAGCTCCAGCCGCTCGGCAGCCAACCGGCCGATCTCGATCGAGACCGGCAGCTCGGGCAGCGAGAATTCGGTCGCCTCGGGCGAGGGCAGATCTTCCCCCTCGGTCACCGGGCGGCGCGCGACGATGATCTCGCCGGCGGTCAGCTCGGTCACCGACAGCCGGCCGCGCAGCAGGGCGCTGCGGCTCCAGTCCAGCGACAGGTCGCGCAGCGTCAGCCAGATGCCCTCGCCGTCGGCGAAGGTCATCTCGGCGATGGTCGCCCGCGACGACAGAGCCCCGGCGAAGCCGGTGATCGTCACCTCGCGTCCGGCGCTGGACAGGTTGTCCTCGAGGAAACCGGTCAGGAAGCCGCGGTCCGCCTCCTCGGTCTGGGCGGGGGCGGCGACAGGGGCCAAGGGGATCAGAAGCCAGAGCAGGAAGACGAGATTGCGCATCAGAAGGATTGTCCTATGCCGACATAGATCTGCACCCCGTCGCCGGTGTCGCCCGAGACCGGGGTGGCGACGTCGACGCGGATCGGGCCGAAGCCGGTGTCATAGCGCAGACCCAGACCGGCCCCCGCGTGGAAGTCGTCGCCCGAGGAGTCGACGCCCGAAGCCGAGACATAGCCCGCGTCGACGAAGCCGACGACGCCGATCTTCTTGGTCACGCCGACCCGCGCCTCCAGCGACAGGGCGGCGAATTCGGTGCCGCCGATCTTGTAATCCTCATCCGCCGGGTCGGGCCGCACGCCCAGCGACTGGTAGGGCTGGCCCCGCACCGTGCCGCCGCCGCCCGAATAGAACAGCAGGTCACGCGGCGTGGCGTAGAGGTCCGAGCCGAACACCGCCCCGGCCTGCGCCCGTCCGGCGAAGGTCACCCGCCGCTCCTCGCCGAAGCTGCGATAGGCCCGCGCGTCCAGCTTCAGCTGCCCGCCGGAATCGGTGTCGCCGAAGCCGACGAAGGGCGTCAGCATCGCGTCGACGTAATGGCCCTCCGTCGCATCCAGATCCTCGTCGCGGGTGTTCCAGATCACGCCCAGCGGCAGTCGCAGCGTGCGGTAGATATAGGCGCCGGTGTCGTCGGTCACGTCGGAATAGCTGTAGTCCACCCCGACCGAGGCGCTCAGCTGCTGGCTGAAGATATGCGAGAAGGTCGCGCCGATGGCCGAGGTGTTGGAGAGGTAATCTTCCTCGTCCAGACGGGCCGCGTCGATATGGAAGCTCAGCGTGGTGTCCGCTGTCAGCGTCGCCGGACGGTCCAGCGTCACGCCGAGAACGTAGTCCACGCCGCTGTTGCTGGCGCCCAGATTGGCGACCTCGCCCGACACGGTCAGCCGCTCGGCTCCGCCCAGAAGGTTGCGGTGCATCCACAGGGCGCTCAGCGTCGCACCCTCGGCGCTGGAGATCTCGGCTCCGAGGCTGTAGCGCCGGGTCTTCTCCTCGACCAGCGTCGCGGTGATGCCCAGCAGGTCGGGCGACGTCACCCGCTCGTCCTCTTCCAGCGTCACCGAGCGGAACACCCCGGTGCGGCGCAGCCGCTCGGCGCTGCGCTCCAGCTCCTCCGGATCGTAGGTCTCGCCCTCCGGCAGCCCGGCGATCTTGCGGGTGCGCCGCTCGCTCATCCGGTCGATACCCTTGATCGCCAGCCGGCCGAAGCGCAGCCGCGGTCCGGGGTTCAGGCCGATGTCGGCGTTCAGCACCCGCCGCGCATGGTCGGCGACGATGTTCTCGGAACTGGTGGCGACCTTGGCGAAGCCGACGCCGCGCCAGCCGTTCACCGCCGCGCTCACCGCCGACCGGATCAGCCCGCTTTCGGCGGGCCGGCCGGCGGCGAAGCCTTCGGGCAGTTCGGTCCCGGGGGCCAGCGGCGCGATCCTTGCTGCGCCGAAGACGAAGGCCGGGCCGGGATCAACTCGCACCTCGATCCGCCGGATCGTCGCCGGCGCATTCAGCGGCGCGATGCCCGCCGCCTCGCGCCCGTCGATCAGCACGCTCACCACCGGAGAGTAGTAGCCGAGCCCGTAGGCCGCGGCGACCAGCCGGGCATATTCGGACCGCGCCGCGCCGTAGAGATCCTGCGCCTCGGTCTCTCCCTCGCTCTCCGCCGCCAGCAGCAGCGACGCGCGCCGCAGCGTGTCTTCCAGATCGTCATTGCCGCCTGACACCTGGAACGCCAGCGTTTCCAGAGCCTGGGCCGACGGCGTTGCGATGCAGGCGGCGGCCAAGGCGATCCCCAGTGATGTCAAACGAAACCGAGCCACGCATTTCCCCCGAAAATTCCATCTAAACTATCGCAGGTTGCCCTGCCTGCGGCAATGCACGCTCCCGACAGGAGCCTGCCCGCGAAGGGTAACAGGCATGTTCCCGCGCTGTTCCGGGAATTTCAGGCGGTGGCGGCAATCTCGCGCGGCTGTGTCAACAATCCCTCACTCACCGCCGAAAGCGCCAGCGCCGCCGCCCCCTGCGCCCAGAGCATCTCGCCCCAGGCATGGGTCTCGATCGCCGGCAGCGGCCGCCCGGTGTCCAGCACCAGCGCCTGCATCTCGGCCAGGGTCTCGGCGGCATAGAGGTAGTCGAAGCGTAGCCGCGCGCCGGCGAGGATGATCAGCGCCGGGTCGAACAGGTTCACCACATTGGCCAGCCCGACCGCCAGATAGCGCCCGGCCCGGCGGAAGATCGACCGCGCCGACTGGTTGCCGGCCTTGGCATGGTCGTAAAGGCTCTCCAGCAGCACGATCATCGACTGCCCGTCCTTGTGCGTCCAGTTCAGCGCCGTGGTCGCTTCCCGCGCCAGCGCGTAATCGGCGACATAGGCCTCCAGACAGCCGCGCTGGCCGCAGCGGCACAGCGCGCCGTCGAGCTGCACCTTGGTATGCCCCAACTCCATGCCGATGCCGCGGGCCCCGCGGTAGATCCGGTGGTTCAACACCATCCCGAGCCCCAGCCCGTGCTCGATGGTCACCACCGCGAAATCCGACAGCCCGCGCCCGGCGCCGAACCACAGCTCGGCCATGGCGCAGAGGTTGGCGTCGTTGTCGATCTGCACCGGCAGCCCCAGCCGGGCCGTGGCCAGCGCCGCCAGCGGCACCGCGCGTTCGGCGAGGATCGACGACCACAGCACCTGCCCCGAGGCGGTGTCGATGTAACCCGGCAGCCCGACGCCCACTGCCGACAGGTCGCCCCGCGTCATCCCGGCCTTCGCCGCCACCCTGTCCACCAGCGTCTCGATCACCGAGACCACCTCGGCCGGCGACAGCGCCACCGGCCGCCGCTCCTCATGGTGGCGGGCGAGGATAGTTCCCCCGAAATCCACGACCACCGCCGAGATGTCGCGGTCCGACACCTTCAGACCCACCACATGATGCGCCGCTGCCCGCACCCCCAAGGCCACCGCCGGCCGCCCGCGCCCGGTCTCGCCCTCGCGCGTGGCCGCGACCTCCTCGATCAGCCCGGCCTCGATCAGCTCGGAGGTGATGGTCGTGACCGAAGCGGGACTCACCCCCAGATCCTTGGCCACCTGCACCCGCGCGATCAGCCCGGCTGCGCGCACGCGCTCGAACACCTGCTGGCGCAAGGGGCGCAGCGTGTCCGACAGCGGCGGGATCAGCGGGCCGCAGCCGGTCTTCTGGCTCGCCGGCGTCGGGCGTTTCATTTCTTCGGTCTCCAAACTAAACAGGCCGGCAATCCTCTGCCTGACGCGCAGGATTTGCCGCATCGCAGCGTAACTAGCCGCATTTTCGGTGCCTGCCCAGCTTCTCTTAACAGTTTTATTTTGACAACTGAAATTATTCTCGGCATTTTCCGGCCGTACCGACGAATCCGTCGGACCGGCCATTCGCTGGCCGCATCCATAGGGAGGATAAACATGCGCAACCCCATTCTGGCCGCCGTCATCGCGGTCGCCGGCTTCACCCCCGCCGCCTATGCCCAGAACCTGACCGTCGGCGTCTCCTGGTCCAACTTCCAGGAAGAGCGCTGGAAGACCGACGAGGGCGCGATCAAGGCCGCGCTGGAAGCCGCCGGCGCCACCTATGTCTCCGCCGATGCGCAGTCTTCCTCCGCGAAGCAGCTGTCCGACGTCGAGTCGTTGATGGCGCAGGGCGTGGACGCGCTGATCATCCTGGCCCAGGACACCGCCGCCATCGGGCCGGCCGTGCAGGCCGCCGCCGACAACGACATTCCGGTGGTCGCCTATGACCGCCTGATCGAAGACCCGCGCGCCTTCTACCTGACCTTCGACAACGTCGAGGTTGGCCGGATGCAGGCCCGCGCCGTGCTCGAGGCCGCGCCGAAGGGCAACTACGTCATGATCAAGGGCTCGAACACCGACCCGAACGCCGACTTCCTGCGCGGCGGCCAGCAGGAAGTGCTGCAGGCGGCGATCGACTCCGGCGACATCAAGATCGTCGGCGAGGCCTACACCGACGGCTGGCTCCCGGCCAACGCGCAGCGCAACATGGAACAGATCCTGACCGAGAACGCCAACGACGTCGACGCCGTGGTCGCCTCGAATGACGGCACCGCCGGCGGCGCCGTCGCCGCGCTCACCGCGCAGGGCCTCTCGGGCATCCCGGTCTCGGGCCAGGACGGCGACCATGCCGCGCTGAACCGCATCGCCGCGGGCACGCAGACCGTCTCGGTCTGGAAGGACGCGCGCGAGCTCGGCAAGAACGCCGCGGAAATCGCGCTGGCCCTGGCCGGCGGCGCCGCGCCGGAAGAGATCGCGAACGCCACCAAGTTCACCACCCCCGGCGGCAACGAGATGAACTCGGTCTTCCTGACCCCGATCCCGGTGACCAAGGAAAACCTGTCGCTGGTCGTCGACGCGGGCTGGATCACCAAGGAAGCGCTCTGCCAGGGCGTGACCGGCGGCCCGGCCCCCTGCAACTGATCCGCGCCTGATCAGACACCGCGCCCCGGCTGACCGGCCGGGGCGTCCGTCCACCCGTGCGGTCCTTTCCGGACCCCGGACCCTCGTCCCATCGAAGGACCTGACATGACACAGGCAGCCTCCTCCTCCCACACCCCGCAGACCGAGCAGAAGCGAGGCATCTTCCAGACGCTGGAGATCGACACCCGGCTTCTCGGCATGGTCGGCGCCTTCGTGGTGATCTGCCTCGCCTTCCAGGCCTGGACCGGCATCCGCGCCCTTCCGAGCTTCAGCTGGAACCCGCTGGAATGGCTCGGCGCCGGCCGCTTCCTCGTGCCGCAGAACACCTTCAACATCGCGATCCAGACCGTTTCGGTCGCGATCATGGCGGCGGGGATGGTCTTCGTCATCGTCACCCGCCACATCGACCTTTCCGTCGGCTCGATCCTCGCGCTCTGCTCCGCCGTCATGGCCGTGACGCAGACCCAGATCCTGCCGCAGACCCTCGGCCTTGGGCTGGAGCATCCGCTCACCGCGCCGATCGCGGTCATCGTCGGCATCCTCACCGGCATGATGGTCGGCGGCTTCCAGGGCTGGCTGATCGGCTACCAGAAGATCCCGAGCTTCATCGTCACCCTCGGCGGCCTTCTGGTCTGGAGCCGCGTCGCCTATTTCGTGGCGGGTGGCCAGACCATCGGGCCGCTGGACAGCACCTTCCTGATGCTGGGCGGCACCAACGGCACCATCGGCACCACCGCCTCCTGGGTGATCGGCGCCATCGCCGCCTGGCCGCGATCTACGGCATCTGGAACGCGCGGCGGCAGAAGGCCGGCCATGGCTTCCCGGTGAAGCCGGTCTGGGCCGAGGTCGTGATGAGCCTCATCGCCACCGGGCTGATCTTCGGCTTCGTCGCCATCCTCAACTCCAACCTGATCCCGCCGGGCCGCCTGCGCCGCATGTTCGAAGAAAGCGGCACGGTCATGCCCGAAGGCTACACCGAGGCCTATGGCATCCCGATCTCGGTGCTGATCCTGATCGCCGTCACGCTAGTGCTCACCGTCATGGCCACCCGCACCCGTCTGGGCCGCTACATCTTCGCCACCGGCGGCAACCCCGACGCGGCCGAACTCTCCGGCATCAACACCAAGCGGCTGACCGTGAAGATCTTCGCCCTGATGGGCGGTCTCTGCGGCCTCTCCGCCGCCGTCGCCTCGGCGCGCCTGTCGAACCACTCGCTCGACATCGGCACGCTGGACGAGCTGCGCGTGATCGCCGCGGCGGTCATCGGCGGCACGGCCCTCGCGGGCGGCATCGGCACCGTCTACGGCGCGATCCTCGGCGCCGTGATCATGCAGAGCCTGCAATCGGGCATGGCGATGGTCGGGGTCGATGCGCCCTTCCAGAACATCGTCGTCGGCACCGTCCTCGTCCTCGCCGTCTGGATCGACATCCAGTACCGCAAACGCACCTAAGGAGCGCCATCATGACCCAGAAGGGAACCCCGCTGGTCGAGCTGCGCGACATCTCGATCTCCTTCGGCGGCATCAAGGCGGTCGATCACGTCTCGGTCGATCTCTACCCCGGCGAAGTGGTCGGCCTGCTCGGCCACAACGGCGCGGGCAAGTCGACGCTGATCAAATGCCTGTCGGGCGCCTACAAGGCGGATACCGGCAGCATCCTGATCGAGGGCAAGAAGGTCGACATCAACAACCCCCGCGACGCCCGCGCCCATAATGTCGAGACGATCTACCAGACCCTCGCTCTGGCCGACAATCTCGACGCCGCCTCCAACCTCTTCCTCGGCCGCGAGCTGGTGACGCCGCTCGGCTTCGTCGACGACGCGCGGATGGAGGCCGAGACGCGCAAGATCATGGGTCGGCTGAACCCGAACTTCCGCAAGTTCAACGTCCCGGTCTCGGCGCTCTCCGGCGGTCAGCGCCAGTCGGTCGCCATCGCCCGCGCCGTCTACTTCAACGCCAAGATCCTGATCATGGACGAACCCACCGCCGCCCTCGGCCCGCACGAGACGCAGATGGTGTCCGAACTGATCCAGGAGCTGAAGCGTCAGGGCCTCGGCATCTTCCTGATCGAGCATGACATCCACAACGTCATGAAGCTCTGCGACCGCGCCTCGGTGATGAAGAACGGCCAGCTGGTCGGCACCGTCAAGGTGGACGAGGTGACCGATGACGACATCCTCGGCATGATCATCCTCGGCAAGCAACCTACCCCCCGCACGGCGGAGAAAGCTCTCTGATGTATATCGGTCTTGATCTCGGGACCTCCGGCCTCAAGGGCGTGCTGATCGACGACGATCAGCGCGTCCTGGCCGAGGCCGTCGCCCCGCTCACCGTCAGCCGCCCGCAGGAGGGCTGGTCGGAACAGTCGCCCGCCCATTGGATCGCCGCCGCCGAGGCGGTGATGGACCAGCTCGCCACGCATGGCCTCTCCGCCGTGCGCGGCATCGGCCTCTCCGGACAGATGCACGGCGCGACCCTGCTCGATTCCGCCGACGAGGTGCTCAGGCCCTGCATCCTCTGGAACGACACCCGCAGCTTCGAGGAAGCGGCGGAGCTGGATGCCGATCCGCAATTCCGCCGTCTCACCGGCAACATCGTCTTCCCGGGCTTCACCGCGCCGAAACTCCTCTGGGTGCAGGCGCATGAGCGCGCGATCCGCGACCGCGTCGCCAAGGTGCTGCTGCCGAAGGACTATCTCCGGCTCTGGCTGACGGGCGAGCATGTGGCCGAGATGTCGGATGCCGCGGGCACCAGCTGGCTCGACGTCGGCGCCCGCGACTGGTCGGACGATCTCCTGACCGCCACCGGCCTCGACCGCAGCCACATGCCCCGGCTCGTCGAGGGCTCCGAAGTCTCGGGCGAGCTGCGCCCCGCCCTCTCCACTCGCTGGGGCCTGCCCGCGGGCGTGGTCGTGGCGGGCGGCGGCGGTGACAATGCCGCTTCGGCGGTCGGCGTCGGCGTGGTCCGCGCCGGCGAGGCCTTCGTCTCGCTCGGCACCTCGGGCGTGCTCTTTGCAGCCAACGATGGCTACCAGCCCGCGCCGGACACCGCCGTCCACACCTTCTGCCACGCCCTGCCGAACGCATGGCACCAGATGGGCGTGATCCTCGCCGCCACCGACGCGCTCAACTGGTATGCCCGCCTCGTCGGCCAGAGCGCCTCGGCCCTCACCGCCAGCCTCGGCCCGCTGCACGCGCCCGGCAAGACCCAGTTCCTGCCCTATCTCGGCGGCGAGCGGACGCCCCTGAACGACGCCGCCATCCGCGGCGCCTTCACCGGGCTGGAACATGCCACCGATCAGGCTGCCGGCACCCGCGCCGTGCTGGAGGGCGTCACCTTCGCCATCCGCGACTGCCGCGACGCCCTGGCCGCCACCGGAACGAAGCTCGAGAACCTGATCGCCGTCGGCGGCGGTTCCCGCTCCGACTACTGGCTGCAAGCCATCGCCACCGCGCTCGACCTGCCGGTGCATCTGCCCGCCGCGGGCGATTTCGGCGGCGCCTTCGGGGCCGCGCGCCTCGCCCTCATGGCCGCCAACGGCGCCGGGGCCGAGATCGCCACCCTGCCGCCCATCGCCCGCACCATCCAACCCGACCGCAGCCTCACCGCTGCCTTCGACCACGGCCACGCCCGCTACCGCGCGGCCCAGACCGCCATCAGGAGCCTCTCATGACCGACTATTTCGCCAATATCCCCGCCATCAAATACGAGGGCGAAGGCTCCACCAACGAGTTCGCCTTCCGCTACTACAACCCCGACGAGGTGATCCTCGGCAAGCGCATGGAAGACCACCTGCGCTTCGCCATCGCCTGGTGGCACAGCTTCGCCTACACCGGCGGCGACCCCTTCGGCGGCCAGACCTATGAGCGCCCGTGGTTCGGCGACAGCATCGAAGCCGCCAAGATGAAGGCCGACGTCGCCTTCGAGATGTTCGACATCCTCGGCGCGCCCTTCTTCTGCTTCCACGACGCCGACATCCGCCCCGAGGGCAAGACCTTCGCGGAAACCACGAAGAACCTCGAAACCATCGTCGACCACATCGGTCAGCGCATGGAAAGCTCGAAGACCAAGCTCCTCTGGGGCACCGCCAACCTCTTCTCGCACCGCCGCTTCATGGCCGGGGCCGCGACGAACCCCGACCCGGAGATCTTCGCCTATTCCGCCGCCACGGTGAAAACCTGCATGGACGCCACGCTGAAGCTCGGCGGTGCGAACTACGTGCTCTGGGGCGGCCGCGAGGGCTACGAGACGCTCCTGAACACCGACCTCACCCGCGAGTCCGAGAACGCCGGGCGCTTCCTGCAGATGGTCGTCGACTACAAGTACAAGATCGGCTTCAAGGGCACGATCCTGATCGAGCCGAAGCCGCAGGAGCCGACCAAGCACCAGTATGACTTCGACGTGGCCACCGTCTACGGCTTCCTCAAGCGCTTCGGCCTCGAGAACGAGGTCAAGGTGAACATCGAGCAGGGCCATGCCATCCTTGCCGGTCACAGCTTCGAGCACGAGCTGGCGCTGGCCGCGAGCCTCGGCATCCTCGGCTCCATCGACATGAACCGCAACGACTACCAGTCCGGCTGGGATACCGACCAGTTCCCGAACAACCACGGCGAGATGGCCCTGGCCTTCTACGAAGTGCTGAAGTCGGGCGGCTTCACCAACGGCGGCACCAACTTCGACGCCCGCCTGCGCCGCCAGAGCCTCGATGCCGAAGACCTGATCCTCGCCCATGTCGGCGGCATGGACACCTGCGCCCGCGCGCTGAAATCGGCGGCGAAGCTGCTGGAAGACGGCGCGCTCGAAAAGGCTCGCGCCGACCGCTATGCGGGCTGGGAGACGCCGGAGGCCAAGGCCATGCTCGGCTCCTCGCTCGACGACATCTATGCCGATGTCGTGGCGAAGAACCTCGACCCGCAGCCGGTCTCCGGTCGGCAGGAGCGGCTCGAGAACCTCTGGAACCGCTTCCTCTGAAACGCGAAAGGCCCGGACAACTGTCCGGGCCTCTCCGCTAACCTGTCAGGGGCTCACTTCCCCTTGATCGCATCCTTGATGCCGCCAACGGCGTTCTGCACCTTGCCTTCGGCCTGATCGGACTTGCCGTCGGCCTGAAGTTTGGAGTCCCCGGTCACCTTCCCGGCAGCTTCCTTGATCTTGCCGCCAATGTTCTTGGCCGAGCCTTCAACACGATCGTTATCAACAGCCATGATGGTCTCCTTTGCTTGTGCAGGATCAACGCCTCGCCGCTGACCGGGTTCCTGTCACCTCTGCGTGACCCCCTGCCTGATCCCCGCAGCCTTGGCAGGCCCGCCGAACGCCCTATCACTGACCCTCGCAAGGGAGATACCAGCGCATGACCTACCACCGCGCCGCCGACCGCTACGACCGGATGATCTACCGCCGCTGCGGCGCATCCGGGCTGAAGCTGCCCGCCATCTCGCTCGGCCTCTGGCACAACTTCGGCGAGGACACGCCGCATGCTGCCAAGCGCGCGATCTGCCAGACCGCCTTCGATCACGGCATCACCCATTTCGATCTCGCCAACAACTACGGCCCGCCCGGCGGCAGCGCCGAGACCGCTTTCGGCGAGATCCTGCGCACCGATTTCAAGGACCACCGCGACGAGCTGATCATCTCCTCCAAGGCGGGCTACGACATGTGGCAGGGCCCCTACGGCGAATGGGGCAGCCGCAAGTATCTCATCGCCTCCTGCGACCAGTCCTTGAAGCGCATGGGCCTCGATTACGTCGACATCTTCTACTCGCACCGCTTCGACCCCGAGACGCCGCTGGAAGAGACCATGGGCGCGCTCGATCACATCGTCCGCTCCGGCCGCGCGCTTTATGCCGGCATCTCCAGCTACAATTCGCAGCGCACCCGCGAGGCGGTGGCGATCCTGAAGGATCTCGGCACCCCCTGCCTGATCCACCAGCCGAGCTACAACATCCTCAACCGCTGGGTGGAAAAGGACGGGCTGAAGGACACGCTGACCGAGCTCGGCATCGGCTCCATCGCCTTCACCCCGCTGGCGCAGGGCATCCTGACCAAGAAATATCTGGGCGGCATCCCCGAAACCAGCCGCGCCGCGCAGGGCAAGTCGCTCGACCCGGCGACCATCACCCCCCGCGCGCTGGACAGCGTCCGCGCCCTCGACGCCATAGCCCAGGCCCGCGGCCAGACCCTGGCGCAGATGGCCATCGCCTGGGTGCTGCGCGACGGCGGCATCACCACCGCCCTGATCGGCGCCTCGAAACCCGAACAGGTCACCGACTGCGCCGGCGCCATCGGCAACCTCGACTTCACGCCCGAGGAGCTGGCCGAGATCGACCGCCTGTCCTCGGAAGAAGCGATCAACCTCTGGGCACGGTCGGCGGAGCTCTGAGGGGGCAAGGGAGGGTGGGGCAAAACCCCACCCTACGCAGAGGAGCCCTCACCGTAGGGTGCGCATTCATTGCGCACCCCATAGGGTGGGGTTCCACCCCACCCTCCACACGCAAGGGCCGCGCCTTCATCGCGCATCCCCCGGCCCCGCCTCAACCCCTTAACAACCCCTTACCACCACCAAAAACCCCGAACCAAACCAACCCCTTACCCCCAATTTCACGCGTGAAAACCCCTACCGCTTCACACTCGCCGTCACGTAATTCACCGACAGATCCCGGCTCGACAGGCTCCAGGACCAGGTCACCGGGTTGAACACCATCCCCTTGCGGTCCACCGGCTCCAGCCCCGCCTGCCGGATCAGCCCGTACAATTCCTCCGGGGTGATGAACTTCGCCCAGTCATGCGTCCCCTTCGGCAGCCAGCGCATCACCCATTCCGCCCCGACGATCGCCATGGCGAAGCTCTTGGCGTTGCGGTTCAGCGTGGAGCAGACCATCAGCCCGCCGGGCTTCAACAGCTCGCGGCAGGCGGTGAGATAGCCGAGCGGATCGGCCACATGCTCGACCACCTCCATGTTCAGCACCACGTCGAACTGCTCGCCCGCCGCCGCCAGCGCCTCGGCGGTGGTGTGGCGATAGTCGATCTCCAGCCCCGACTGCTTGGCATGAAGCTGGGCCACCGGAATGTTGCGCGGCGCGGCATCCGCGCCGACCACGGTCGCCCCCAGCCGCGCCATCGGCTCGGACAGGAGCCCCCCGCCGCAGCCGATGTCGAGGATGCGCAGCCCGGCGAAGGGCTGGGCGGCGCTGAGGTCGCGGTCGAACTCCGCCGCGATCTGGCTGGTGATGTAGTCCAGCCGGCAGGGGTTCATCTGGTGCAGCGGCTTGAACTTGCCATGCGGGTTCCACCACTCCGCGGCCATGGCCTCGAACTTGGCGACTTCGGCGGCGTCGATGGTGGAGGTCGGTTGCATGGCAAACTCCTTGCGGTTTCGGGCGTAGCAGATCAGGCTGGCCGCGTTATATAGGACGATCATGGACCACAGATCAGGCCAAAAGCGCGCAGTCGAGTTTCTTTATCCGCCGATCGACCCGTTCGACCAGCGCGTGATCGACATGGGAGACGGCCACAGGATCTATGTGGAGCAATGCGGCAACCCGCAGGGCAGGCCGGTGCTCGTGCTGCATGGCGGTCCCGGCGGCGGCTGCTCGCCGGCGATGCGGCGCTATTTCGATCCGGCGGTCTACCGCGTCATCCTCTTCGACCAGCGCGGCTGCGGCCGTTCGCGGCCCCATGCCAGCGTCGAGGCCAACACCACCTGGGCGCTGGTCTCGGACATCGAGCGCATCCGCGAGACGCTGGGGATCGACCGCTGGATCTGCTTCGGCGGCAGCTGGGGCGCCACGCTGGCGTTGATCTACGCCATCAGCCATCCCGAACGGGTGCAGGGGCTGGTCTTGCGCGGCGTCTTCCTGATGACCCAGGCCGAGCTCGACTGGTTCTACGGCGGCGGGGCCGGGGCCTTCTTCCCCGATCTCTGGGCGCGCTTCACCGCGCCGATCCCCGAGGCGGAACGCGGCGACCTGATCGCCGCCTACCGCCGGCGGCTGTTCTCCGGCGACTACATGGAGGAAAGCCGCTACGGCCGCACCTGGTCGAACTGGGAGAATGCGCTGGCCTCTGTCTCGCATGACGGGCCGATGGGCGAGAGCCCCTCGGATTATGCCCGCGCCTTCGCCCGGCTGGAGAATCACTATTTCGCCAATGCCGGTTTCCTGGAGCATGACGGCTGGATCCTCGCCAACCGCGGCCGGATCGAGCATATCCCGGCCTATATCGTGCAGGGCCGCTACGACATGATCTGCCCGCCGACCTCGGCCTGGAAACTGGCCCAGGGCTGGCCCCAGGCCGAGCTGCGCATCGTGCCGCTGGCGGGCCACGCGCTGTCCGAGCCGGGGATCAGCGCCGAACTGGTGCGGGTGATGGACGGGCTGCGCGGCTGAAACCCCACGGCCTTTCACCACAGCGGGAACCGCGGGCGGCAATCGGCCCTTTCCCCGAAGTTTCACGCCCCCGTTACGCTTGCAGGGTCTTCGGCCCCCCCCTATATACGCCCGGTAGCCGGAAGAGGCGGTCGCCTTGACCGGCCAACTCTGGGATCGGGAACAGGGGCCGACGAACGGGCCTGTTTCCCACAACATCGCCGCAAGCTAGAGGTGCATATCATGGCCAAAGTCATCGGGATCGACCTCGGGACGACCAACTCCTGCGTAGCCATCATGGATGGTTCGCAACCCCGGGTCATCGAGAATTCGGAAGGCGCGCGCACGACGCCCTCCATCGTGGGTTTCACGGAAAGCGAGCGTCTGGTCGGCCAGTCGGCCAAGCGTCAGGCGGTCACCAACCCCTCCAACACCGTCTTCGCGGTGAAGCGCCTGATCGGGCGCCGCATGGACGACGTGCATATCGCGAAAGACAAGAAGAACCTGCCCTACACGCTGACCAACGGCGGCAACGGCGACGCCTGGGTGGAAATCCGCGGCGAGAAGTATTCGCCCTCGCAGATCTCCGCCTTCATCCTGCAGAAGATGAAGGAAACCGCCGAGGCCTATCTCGGCGAGAGCGTGACGCAGGCGGTCATCACCGTTCCGGCCTATTTCAACGACGCCCAGCGTCAGGCCACCAAGGACGCGGGCAAGATCGCCGGTCTGGAAGTGCTGCGGATCATCAACGAGCCGACGGCGGCCGCGCTGGCCTACGGGCTCGACAAGAAGGAAAGCCGCACCATCGCGGTCTATGACCTCGGCGGCGGCACCTTCGACATCACCATCCTCGAGATCGACGACGGCCTCTTCGAAGTGAAATCCACCAACGGGGATACCTTCCTCGGCGGCGAAGACTTCGACATGCGGATCGTCAACTACCTCGCCGACGAGTTCAAGAAAGAGCATGGCGTCGACCTGACGCTCGACAAGATGGCGCTGCAGCGCCTGAAGGAAGCGGCGGAAAAGGCCAAGATCGAGCTGTCGTCCTCCAGCCAGACCGAGATCAACCAGCCCTTCATCAGCATGGACCGCAACACCGGCCAGCCGCTGCACATGGTGATGAAGCTGACCCGCGCCAAGCTGGAAAGCCTGGTCGGCGACCTGATCAAGGCCTCGATCAAGCCCTGCCAGGCCGCGCTGAAGGATGCCGGTCTCGGCGTCGGCGACATCGACGAGGTGGTTCTGGTCGGCGGCATGACCCGCATGCCCCGCGTGATCGAGGAAGTGACCAAGTTCTTCGGCAAGGAGCCGCACAAGGGCGTGAACCCGGATGAGGTCGTGGCGCTGGGCGCCGCCATCCAGGCCGGCGTGCTGCAGGGCGACGTGAAGGACGTGGTGCTGCTCGACGTGACCCCGCTTTCGCTGGGGATCGAGACGCTGGGCGGCGTGTTCACCCGGCTGATCGACCGCAACACCACGATCCCGACCAAGAAGTCCCAGGTCTTCTCGACCGCCGAGGACAACCAGAACGCCGTGACGATCCGCGTCTTCCAGGGTGAACGCGAGATGGCTGCCGACAACAAGATGCTCGGCCAGTTCAACCTCGAGGACATCCCGCCGGCCCCGCGCGGCATGCCGCAGATCGAGGTGACCTTCGACATCGACGCCAACGGCATCGTGTCGGTGGGCGCCAAGGACAAGGGCACCGGCCGGGCGCAGAACATCACCATCCAGGCCTCGGGCGGCCTGAGCGATGAAGACATCGAGAAGATGGTGAAGGACGCCGAGGCGAATGCCGAGTCGGACAAGGCCCGGCGCGAGCTGGTGGAAACCCGCAACCAGGCCGAAAGCCTGCTGCACTCCACCCGCAAGTCGATCGACGAGCATGGCGACAAGGTCGATCCCTCGACCGTGGAAGCCATCGAGTTCGCGATGAACGCGCTGGAGGAAAGCCTGAAGACCGAGGATTCGGGCAAGATCAAGGGCGGCATCCAGAACCTCACCGAGGCGTCGATGCGTCTGGGCGAGGCGATCTACAAGGCCAGCCAGTCCGAGGGCGAGCCCTCCGACGACAACCCTCGTTCGGTGGATGACGACATCGTCGACGCCGACTTCGAGGATCTTGGCGAAAACAAGCGGAAGTAAGACCGCACGGAACGGACAGGAGGGCGGCCCGCAAGGCCGCCCTCCGCGCGTTCCCCAGAGGGGTTTGCCATGGCAAAACGCGACTATTACGAAGTTCTCGGCGTGGCGCGCGGCGCTTCGGCGGAAGAGCTGAAGAAAGCCTATCGCACCAAGGCGAAAGAGCTTCACCCCGACCGCAACTCGCACGACCCGAACGCCGAGGCCCTGTTCAAGGATGTGAACGAGGCCTACGACGTGTTGAAGGACGCCGACAAGAAGGCGGCCTATGACCGCTACGGTCACGCGGCCTTCGAGGGCGGCATGGGCGCCTCGGCGCGCGGCGGTCACGGCCAGCAGGGCGATTTCGCCTCGGCCTTCTCCGACGTGTTCGAAGACCTGTTCGGCGATTTCATGGGCGGGCGTGGCGGCGGCGGCGGGCGCGCCCGGGCGCAGCGCGGCTCCGACCTGCGCTACAACCTGCGGGTCTCGCTGGAAGAGGCCTTCCGCGGGGTGCAGAAGACCATCAACGTCCCGGCCTCCGTCGCCTGCGACGCCTGCAAGGGCACCGGCGCCGAAGGCGGGGCCGAACCCGTCACCTGCCCGACCTGCTCCGGCATGGGCAAGGTCCGGGCGCAGCAGGGCTTTTTCACCGTCGAACGCACCTGCCCGACCTGCAACGGCATGGGCCAGATCGTCAAGAACCCCTGCAAGGTCTGCCACGGCGCCGGCCGGGTCGAGAAGGAACGTGCGCTCTCGGTCAACATCCCTGCCGGGGTGGAAACCGGCACCCGCATCCGTCTCGCCGGCGAGGGCGAGGCCGGCATGCGCGGCGGGCCGACGGGCGATCTCTACATCTTCATCGAGGTGCGCGAGCACGCGATCTTCCAGCGCGACGGCGTCCACCTGTTCTGCCGCGTCCCGGTGTCGATCACCACGGCGGCGCTGGGTGGCGAGGTCGAGGTGCCGACGATCGACGGCGGCTCCAGCCGGGTGAAGGTGCCCGCGGGCAGCCAGACCGGCAAGCAGATGCGCCTGCGCGCCAAGGGCATGCCCGCCCTGCGCGGCGGCGGCTCCGGCGACATGCTGATCGAGCTGGCGGTGGAGACTCCGGTCAACCTGACCAGCCGCCAGAAGGAACTGCTGCGCGAGTTCGAGAAGCTTTCGGAAGACAACAACCCGGAAGGGTCGTCGTTCTTCTCGAAGGTGAAGGGCTTCTGGGATGGGATGAAGGGGTGATTGGCGAAAGAGGAAGGCTCCGGTGGAGCCTTCCCGCCAATCACGGGCGGCCCGTGGCCGCCCCGGGGGGCGGAAGAAGCAGAGCCCCCCAGACCCTTGCCGTTCAGTGCAGCGATCCAAAAGCCCCGCCCCGGCGGGGCTTTTTCTTTACCCACCCCTTCCACCGCCCGCCCCATTAATCACGCGCCCCGGCCCAGCCCCGTGCATCCCCCGTGCATCGGCCGTGCATTGAAATCACCCCGCCAAATCCGCCGATTAACCCCGATTCCCCGCCCTGCTTAACCCGTCCTTCACCACCCCTTGCCACCCTTCTCCGCATGAGTCGGAAACGCGCCTTCGCCGAAGCCCCCCTGCCGCTCTTCCCCGAGGAGGACGAGGCGACCGGCAGCGCCTTGCCCGACAGGCTGCCCTCCTACATCGCCGACCACCGCAAACGCCTGCGCAGCCGCTTCTCCGAGGGCGGGGCCGCCGCCATGCCCGAATACGAACTGCTGGAACTGGTGCTGTTCCGCGCCATCCCTCGGCAGGATGTGAAACCGCTGGCCCGGCGCCTGCTCGACGCCTTCGGCGACCTGAACCGCGTCATCACCGCCCCGCCGCCGCGCCTGATGGAGATACCAGGTGTGGGGGAGGCTGTGGTGCAGGACCTCAAGATCCTGGAGGCCGTGGCGCAGCGCCTTGCCCGCGCCCGGGTCATGCACCGCCCCGTGCTGTCGTCATGGAACGCGCTGCTCGACTACTGTCACACCGCCATGGCGCATCGCGAGACCGAGCAGTTCCGCGTGCTGTTCCTCGACCGCAAGAACGTGGTGATCGCCGACGAGGAACAGGCGCGCGGCACGGTCGATCACGTCCCGGTCTACCCGCGGGAGGTGGTGAAGCGCGCGCTGGAACTGAACGCCAGCGCCTTGATTCTGGTGCACAATCACCCCTCTGGCGACCCGACGCCCTCGGAGGCGGATATCTCGATGACCCAGCAGGTGCAGGAGGCGGCGCAGATCCTCGGCATCACCCTGCACGACCATCTGATCATCGGAAAGGAGCGTGAGCTCAGCTTCAGGGCGCAGGGTTACCTGTGACCCGCGGCTCCAGCCAGACCTCGACCCGCCGGTTCAGGCGCCGCCCGGCCTCGGTGCTGTCGCAGGCCATCGGCAGCGCCGCGCCGAAGCCCCTGCTGCGGATCGCGGTCTCCTCCGGCGCCGGTCCGGTCATCGCCTCGGCCAACGCCGCGGCGACGCTTGCCGCCTGCCGTTCCGACCGCGCCAGCGCATCCTCCCCGTCGGAGAAGCCGGTCAGAACGATATCCTGACCGCGGAACTGGCCGATCTCGATCATCCGGGCCAGATCGGTCAGCGCTTCGCGGCCCTGCGGGTCCAGCGCCCCCTCCGCGTCGAAGCGGAAGCTCAGCGACAGCCGCTCGGCCCCCGCCATCGTCTCGGCCAAGCGGTGCAGCTGCGGCAGCGACCCGTCCTCCACCGCGCGGATCGCGTTGATCAGCCGGGCGCCATCGGCAAGCGCCGCCCGCATCGGTGCGCGGTCGATGTAGCCGGCGGCCGCAATCGCCTGCTGCGCCGGGGGCGTGGAGAGGAAGTCGAGCAGCTCGCGGGCGACCAGCGGCAGCCGCCGGCGCGGCGTCAGCAGGTAGAGCGGCAGCGCCAGCGGGTAATCGCCGGCCTTCACCGCCACGGGCGAGGGCTGCAGCGGGAAGCCGCAGCTGTCGGTCAGCGGCAGCGCCCGCGCTGTCCCCTGCGCCGAGCGCCCGGTGATGGCCAGCGCATAGGGGTCCCGCGCCACCCCCTCGGCGAGGCTGGCCAGATCGGGATGCGTCACCGTCGCCGCCACCGGCCGCCCCAGCCGCGCCGCCAAGGCGGCTTGCAGCCCGTCCGCGGCGGGCAGGGCATGCAGCACCAGCGGCCGGTCGGGGCCGCCCAGCTCGGCCCAGTTGGCGACCTCGCCGGAGAGGGCGCGGGCCAGATCGCGGGTGGAGAGCCGGGGCAGCGGGTTGTCGGGGGCGACGATCGGCTGCAGCGCGTCCAGCGCCAGCACCCGGGCGGTCAGCCCCGGCGCCGGTTCGGTGGCCAGCACCAGCTCTGCCGCGTCGGAGCGCAGCGCTTCAAGCGCCTCCTCAGGTGGGGTGGGGGTGAAGCCGAGCTTTGCCAGCGGCCGGCCTTCGGCGCTGTCCAGACGGGCCTGGAAGCCGTCTCCGGCGGCCGTCAGGTCAAGGCGATAGCCATGCGCCGCGGCGAAGGCCTCGAGAAGGCGGGGAAGGATCGCGTTGCCGGGCTCGGCGGCGCCCAGCAGCCGGATCGTCGCCAGCGGCGCGGTCAGGTCGGGGCAGGCGGGGCCGTCGCAGATCACCGCCGCGGCGTCGACGGTCAGCGCGCCATAGCGGGTGGCGACCCGGTAGAATTCGCCGTCGAAGCCGGTAAGGGCGCCCTCGATGCTCAGCCCGCCGCCACGGGCGGTCAGGGTGACATCCTGCGCGAGGAGGGGGGCAGGCAGCGCCAGCGCGGCCAGGGTCGCCGCCCACCATGTCAGTCGCCGCATCTGTCCCCGCCGCTGTCCCGCTCGCCGCGGCGCTCGCCGGGCTATTCCCCAACGGCGGATCAGGGCCCCGCCGCGCCCCCGGCAATGCTCCGCACGGGGCGCGGGCGCGCCCCGGTCAGGTCCTCAGGCGAGACGCCCGTGGCAGTGCTTGAACTTCTCGCCCGAGCCGCAGGGGCAGAGGTCGTTCCGCGCCGGGTTGCCCCAGGTGGAGGGATCGGCCTCGTCGAAGCCGGCCAGGGCCAGCGCCGGTTCGGCCGCCGCCGGGGCCGCGACGGGCGCCGGAGCGGGGGCAGGGGCCGGAGCAGGCGCCGCGGCGCGTTGCTGGTCCATCAGCTGCTGGATCATCGCCTGCTGCTCCGCCTCGGAGAGCGGGCGGACCTGCGACAGCTTCTGCGTGACATCCTGCCGCAGCGAGTTCAGCAGCGACTCGAACAGCGCGAAGCCCTCGGTCTTGTATTCCGACAGCGGGTCGCGCTGCGCATAGCCGCGGAAGCCCACCACCGAGCGCAGATGCTCCAGCGTCAGCAGGTGCTCGCGCCACTTGGCGTCGATGGTCTGCAGCAGGATCTGCTTCTCGATGTTGCGCATGGTCTCGGGGCCGAAGCCGGCGGCCTTTTCGGCCATCAGCGCGTCGGACTGGGCGCAGAGTCGCTCGCGGATCGCCTCCTGATCGACGCCTTCCTCCTGCGCCCAGTCGGCGACCGGCAGGTCGAGGCCCAGCTTTTCCAGCACAGCGTCATGCAGCCCGTGGGTGTCCCACTGGTCGGGATAGGAGCGCGGCGGCATGTACTGGTCGATCACGTCGTCGATCACCTGATAGCGCATGTCCTGCACGATCTCGGACAGGTCTTCGGCCTGCATGATCTCCAGCCGCTGGCTGAAGATCGCCTTGCGCTGGTCGTTCATCACGTCGTCGAACTTCAGGAGCTGCTTGCGGATGTCGAAGTTGCGCCCCTCGACCTTGGCCTGCGCCTTTTCCAGCGACTTGTTGACCCAGGGGTGAACGATGGCCTCGCCTTCCTTCATGCCCAGCGTCGACAGCACCTTGTCGAGCCGCTCCGAGCCGAAGATCCGCATCAGGTCGTCTTCGAGGCTGAGGAAGAAGGCCGAACGCCCCGGGTCGCCCTGACGGCCGGAACGGCCGCGCAGCTGGTTGTCGATCCGGCGGGATTCGTGCCGCTCGGTGGCCAGAACGAACAGGCCGCCGGCGTCGAGCACCTTCTGCTTCTCGTCGGCATGCTCCGCCTCGATCTGGCGGCGCACTTCGTCGGGGTTGGCGGACGGGTCGGCGGCCAGCGCCTGCATCACCTTCATCTCGACGTTGCCGCCGAGCTGGATGTCGGTGCCGCGACCGGCCATGTTGGTGGCGATGGTGACGGCGCCGAGCTTGCCGGCGTCGGCCACGATCTGCGCTTCCTGCTCGTGCTGGCGGGCGTTCAGCACGTTGTGCGGGATGCCCTCCTGCTTCAGCAGCTCCGACAGCGCCTCGGACTTGTCGATCGAGGTGGTTCCGACGAGGATCGGCTGACCCTTGCCGTTGGCTTCCTTGATGCAATCGATGATCCCGGCATGCTTCTCGCGCGAGGTGCGGTAGACGGCGTCATGCTCGTCCTTGCGCTGCACCGGGCGGTTGGTCGGCACTTCGACGACGCCGAGACCGTAGATCTCGAGGAATTCCTCGGCCTCGGTGGTCGCGGTGCCGGTCATCCCGGCCAGCTTGTCGTAGAGGCGGAAGTAGTTCTGGAAGGTCACCGAGGCGAGGGTGACGTTTTCCGGCTGGATCGCCACGCCTTCCTTGGCCTCGATCGCCTGATGCAGACCGTCCGACAGGCGGCGGCCACGCATCATGCGGCCGGTGAATTCGTCGATCAGCATCACCTCGCCGTCGCGGACGATATACTGCTGGTCACGGGTGAAGAGCTTGTGGGCGCGCAGGCCCTGGGTGACGTGGTGCACCAGCGTCGTGCTTTCCGGGTCGTAGAGCGACTGGCCCTCGGGCAGCAGGCCGATCTCCGACAGGCGGCGCTCGACGAATTCGTTGCCTTCCTCGGTGAAGGTGACGTTGCGGGTTTTCTCGTCCAGCTTGAAATGCTCGGGCACCAGCTCCGGGATCAGCAGGTCGACCTTCTGGTAGAGGTCGCTGCGGTCCTGGCTCGGGCCGGAGATGATCAGCGGCGTGCGGGCCTCGTCGATCAGGATCGAGTCCACCTCGTCGACGATGGCGAAGAAATGCCCGCGCTGGCTCATCTCTTCGATGGAGCCCTTCATGTTGTCGCGCAGGTAGTCGAAGCCCAGCTCGTTGTTCGTCGCATAGGTGATGTCGGCGCGGTAGGCCGACTTCTTTTCCGCGTCGGGCTGGTAGGGGTAGACCACGCCGGTCGTCAGACCCAGGGCGCCGTAGACCTTGCTCATCCATTCCGCGTCGCGCTTTGCGAGATAGTCGTTCACCGTGACGACATGCACGCCCTTGCCGGCCAAAGCGTTCAGATAGGCCGGGAAGGTGGCGACCAGGGTCTTGCCCTCGCCGGTCTTCATCTCGGCGATGTTGCCCTGATGCAGGAAGATGCCGCCCTTCAACTGCACGTCGAAAGCGCGCAGGCCGAGCGCGCGGCGGGCACCCTCGCGACAGTTGGCGAAGGCTTCGGGCAGCAGGTCGTCGAGGCTCTCGCCCCCCTGCGCCCGGCGCTGGAATTCCGCCGTCTTCTGCTTCAGGCCCTCATCCGACAGCTTGCTGAACTCGGCCTCCAGCTCGTTGATCCGAGCGACCACCGAGCGAACCGATTTCACCTTCCGGTCGTTGGGCGTTCCGAAAATCTTCTTCGCGAGCGTACCGAGACCCAGCATGTTTTCTCCGCCTGGTCGTTCCTGACAAGCCAAGTCTTTCTTGACATGATCGTGTGAGGCTCTGCCTTGCTCCCTCGTGTCGCCTTCCATAGAAGGGCTGGGAAGCCTCGGCCGGATGCGCCGCACGCGACCATCGCGATTTAAGGGTCTGGCGGGGGCAAGTCAACGTCGCGCGACAGCGCGCCCGTTCAGGAGAAGGTGAGATGGCGAAATACGCGAAACTCATGCGGGGCACCGCCTTGGCGACAGCCTGCATCATGGGGCTGGCTCTGCCGGCCGCGGCGCAGGACACGACGGCCTCCACCGTAGTGGCCACGGTGAACGGCACGGATATCACGCTGGGCCATATGATCGCCCTGCGCGAGACCCTGCCGGAGCAGTACCAGTCGCTGCCCGATGACGCGCTGTTCAACGGCATCCTCGAGCAGCTCATCCAGCAGCAGGCGCTGGCGCAATCGGTCGAAGGCTCGATGACCCCGCGCGACACGCTGGCGCTGGAGAACGACCGTCGCGGCTACCTGTCCAACGCCGCGCTGAAGGCGGTCGTGGAAGGCGCGGTCACCGACGAGGCGCTGCAGGCGGCTTATGACGCCCGCTTCAAGGAAGCGGCGCCGCAGACCGAGTACAACGCCTCGCACATCCTCGTCGCCACCGAAGAGGAAGCGCAGAAGCTGAAGACCGAAATCGACGGCGGCGCCGATTTCGCCGAGCTGGCCAAGGCCAATTCCTCGGATGGCGCGGCGGCCAATGGCGGCTCGCTGGGCTGGTTCGGGCTGGGCATGATGGTGAAGCCCTTCGAGGACGCCGTGGTCAACATGAAGCCGGGCGAGGTTGCCGGTCCGATCCAGACCCAGTTCGGCTGGCATCTGGTGAAGCTGACCGAGACCCGCATCGCCGAAGCTCCGGCGCTGGACGAGGTGCGCGACGAACTCGCCGCCGAGATCGAGCAGGCCGCCGTGGCCGAGCATGTCGAGAAGCTGACCGCCGCCGCAACCGTCACCCGCGCCGGGGAGGGGATTGACCCGGCAAAACTTCGGGACCAAACACTGATCGACAAGTAATCCGGTACAAAGGGGCGGGCGATGGCGAAGACCGATTGGAAGGCCGAGGCCAAGACGCTGAAGAAGAAGCTGTCGAAGCTGAAGGCGAAGGACGCGGCTCCGGCCAAGCCCGCCAAGATGGTCTCGCCGCTCGCCCCGGCCGGATTTCCCGCGCTGCCGGTGATCGGCGGCGTTGAATATGCCGCGGTCGAGGCCGGGGTGCGCTATTCCAACCGCAAGGACGTGATGCTGATCCGCCTTGCGCCCGGCACCGCGGTCGCCGGCGTCTTCACCCGCTCCTCTACCCGCGCGGCCTGCGTGCTCGACTGTCAGGCGAAGCTCGCCGGCAAGGTCGATGCCGCGGCGGGCGCCGCCATCGTGGTGAACTCGGGCAACTCCAACGCCTTCACCGGCGCCGTCGGCGTCGAAGCGGTGGAGGCCGTGACCGGCGCCGTCGCCAAGGCGCTCGACCTGCCGGCGAGCCGGGTGTTCTCCTCCTCCACCGGGGTGATCGGCGAGCCGCTGCCCTATGAGAAGATCACCGCGAAGATCCCCGATCTGGTCAAGGACCTGCGCGAGGACGGCATCGAGATGGCCGCGCGCGCGATGATGACCACCGACACCTTCGCCAAGGGCGCCTCCGCCGTGGTGCATGGCGACGGCGGCGAGATACGCATCGCCGGCATCGCCAAGGGCTCGGGGATGATCGCGCCGGATATGGCGACGATGCTGGTCTATATCTTCACCGACGCCAAGATCTCGGCGGTGAACCTGCAGAAAATGCTGTCGCGTCAGGTGGATGACACCTTCAACGCGATCACGGTGGACAGCGATACCTCCACCTCCGACGCGCTGATCCTCGCCGCCACCGGCCAGAGCCCGGCGGCCGAGATCGCGCTGCGGTCGCGCGTGGCCAAGGATTTCGAGGCGGCGCTGAAGGCCGTCATGCTCGACCTCGCGCATCAGGTGGTGCGCGACGGCGAGGGGGCGACGAAATTCGTCGAGGTGAAGGTGACGGGCGCGGCGTCCCCCGAGGACGCGCATCGCGTGGCCATGGCCATCGCCAATTCGCCGCTGGTCAAGACAGCCATCGCCGGGCAGGACCCGAACTGGGGCCGCGTGGTCATGGCCGTCGGCAAGTCTGGCGCGCAGGCGGATCGGGACAAGCTGACGATCCGCTTCGGCGACGTGCTGGTGGCCGAGAAGGGCTGGCGCAGCCCCGACTACAGCGAAGAGAAGGCCGCGGCCTACATGCAGCGCGACGAGCTGGTGATCGCCGTCGATCTGGGGCTCGGGAAGGCCGCGAAATCGGTCTGGACCTGCGACCTGACCCATCGCTACATCGACATCAACGCCGACTACCGCTCGTGAAACTGCTGCTCGTTTCGGCCGTCGCCCTGATCGACCGCGACGGCCGCATCCTGCTGGCACAGCGCCCGGAGGGGAAATCCCTCGCCGGGCTCTGGGAGTTTCCCGGCGGCAAGGTCGAGCCGGGCGAGACCCCCGAGGCAGCGCTGATTCGCGAGCTGAAGGAAGAGCTGGGGATCGACACCAAGGCCAGCTGCCTCGCGCCGCTGACCTTCGCCAGCCACAGCTACGACGACTTCCACCTCTTGATGCCGCTGTTCGCCTGCCGCCGCTGGGAGGGCATTCCCGAGGCGCGCGAGGGCCAGACCTTGGCCTGGGTCATGCCGAACCGGCTGCGCGACTACCCGATGCCCCCGGCGGACCTGCCGCTGATCCCGATTCTGCGCGATTGGCTGTGACATATTGGTGTCATAAGTTCGTCGTACGCCTGTAAAACAGACTCCCTCGCCAAGAAGTTAATGTGTTATCCGGAATTGTTCCCTCATTATGGGGGCAGGGAACAGATTTATCTTTGGGGGATCATCATGCTGAGAACGATCACAATCGGTACCTGTGTTCAGGTTCAGGGTCTGCTGGTTGGCCATCTGGCCGATGGCAAGATCATGGTGCGTGTGGACGAGCGGAACTTCGTCGGCTTTCCCGTGTCGACCCTGCGCGCCGCCTGATCGGGGGCGTCACGAAAGCAAAAGGCCGGGTGCGAAACCCGGCCTTTTTCATGTCTGGAGGGTGGCGGGGGATCAGGCCAGCTTGCGCTGGACCTCTTCCCGCTCGAAGATCTCGATGACGTCGCCGGGACGGATGTCCTCGTAACGCTCGAAGGCCATGCCGCATTCCTGGCCGGACTGAACTTCCTTCACCTCGTCCTTGAAGCGCTTCAGCGTCTTCAGCGTGCCCTCGTGGATCACCACGTTGTCGCGCAGCAGGCGCACCCCGGCAGAGCGGCGGGCGATGCCCTCGGTGACCAGACAGCCGGCAACCATGCCGACGCCGGTGACCTTGAACACTTCCTTGATCTGCGCATAGCCGATGAAGGTCTCGCGCACTTCGGCCTTCAGCAGGCCCGAAGCGGCGGCTTTCACGTCGTCCACGAGATCGTAGATCACGCTGTAGTAGCGGATCTCCACGCCCTTCTGGTTCGCCGACTGCCGCGCCGAGGCATTGGCCCGGACGTTGAAGCCGATGACCGGCGCGCCCGAGGCTTCGGCCAGACCGATGTCGGATTCTGTGATCGCACCCACACCGTAGTGCAGCACGCGCACGCGCACCTCGTCGTTGCCGATCTTTTCCATCGCCTGGACGATGGCCTCGGCAGAGCCCTGCACGTCGGCCTTCACCACGATCGGCAGCTCGGACACGCTCTGGTCGGCCTTGGCTTTCGCCATCAGCTGTTCCAGCGTCGTCGCCGCGCCAACGGCCGCGCGCTTGTCCTTCGCGGCCTTCTCGCGGTAATCCGCGATCTCGCGGGCCTGCGCCTCGGTCTCGACCACGTTCAGCACGTCGCCGGCCTCGGGGGTGCCGCTGAGGCCGAGAACCTCGACCGGGACCGAAGGACCGGCCTCGTCGATGCGCTCGCCCTTGTCGTTGATCAGCGCGCGCACCTTGCCCCACTGTTGCCCGACGACAAAGATGTCGCCGCGCTTCAGCGTGCCGTGCTGCACCAGAACCGTCGCCACCGGACCGCGACCCACGTCGAGCTTGGCCTCGATCACCGCACCCTGGGCCGCCCGGTTCGGGTTGGCTTTCAGGTCGAGGATCTCGGCCTGCAGCGCGATGACTTCCAGAAGTTCGTCCAGCCCCAGCCCGGTCTTGGCCGAAACCTCGACATCGAGCACGTCGCCCGACATCTTCTCGACGATGACCTCGTGCTGCAGCAGGTCGGTGCGGACCTTGTTCGGGTCTGCCTCGTGCTTGTCGATCTTGTTGATCGCCACGATCATCGGCACCTTCGCCGCTTTCGCGTGCTTGATGGCCTCGATCGTCTGCGGCATCACGGCGTCATCCGCCGCCACCACCAGCACCACGATATCCGTCACCTGCGCGCCACGGGCCCGCATCGAGGTGAAGGCCGCGTGGCCGGGGGTGTCGAGGAAGGTCAGGACCGCACCGTTGTCGGTCGTCACCTGATAGGCGCCGATGTGCTGGGTGATGCCACCGGCCTCGCCCGACACGACACTGGTCTTGCGGATCGCGTCGAGCAGCGAGGTCTTGCCGTGGTCGACGTGGCCCATGATCGTGATGATCGGCGGGCGCGAGACGGTGTTCTCGCTGGTGTCCACCACCGAGTCGATCACGTGCTCGACGTCGGCATCCGACACGCGGACGGCGCGGTGGCCGAATTCCTCGATCACCAGCTCTGCCGTGTCGGCGTCGATGCTCTGGTTCATGGTGACCATCATGCCCATCTTCATGAGCGATTTCACCACGTCCGCGGCGCGTTCGGCCATGCGGTTCGCCAGTTCCTGCACCACGATGGTCTCGGGAAGCTGGACGTCACGCACCTGCTTTTCGGGCTTGTTGAAGCCCATCGCCTTCTGGCGCGCCTTTTCCTGCTTGCGCTTCATCGCGGCGAGCGACCGGGTGCGACCGCCCTCGCCAGCCAGCGCCTCGTTCAGCGTCAGCTTGCCGGCGCGACGGGCGTCGTCGGTCTTGGCCTTGGCGTTGCGGTCGCGGTCGCCGCCACCGTCGCGGTCGCGGTCCTTGCGCGGGCTGAGGCCCGGCTTGGCGCCAGCGGGTGCGGCGGACTGGTTGCGGGTGTTGACCTCTTCGGCGGCCGGAGCCGGCGCGGCGGAAGCCGGAGCCCGCTTGGCCTCTTCGGCGCGCTTGGCCGCGGCGGCTGCCTCGGCCTTGACGCGCTCTTCCTCTTCGGCCTTGGCGCGCAGCGCCTCGACCCGCTCGCGCTCTTCGCGCTCCTTGGCCTCGATGTCGTCGCGGCGGCGCTGCCGGTCTTCCTCGCGGATGCGGTCTTCCTCGGCGCGCTTGGCCGCGTCCTCGGCCTCGCGGGCCTTGGCGTTGCGCAGCGCGGCGAGCCGGCGCTCCATCTCGGCGTCGGAAATGCCCGCGGGGCGTTTCGACGGATCACCGAGGTGCGACGGCGACGAGGACGTGGAAGAAGACCCCGCGACACCGGGCTTCGGCACGACAACGCGCTTGCGCTTGGTTTCCACCAGCACACTCTTGGTCCGACCGTGGCTGAAGCTCTGCTTCACCTGCCCCGAACGAGGCGTGCCACCCAGACCGAGGGGTTTCTTACCGTCTGTATCGCTCATGCGTCTTTCGTATCCCTTCCGACGGTCTCGCCGTCGATTTGCCCGCCGCTGGCGGCCTTGCCGCCGATTTCGCTTCTCAGCCCGGCGAGCCTTGCCGCTTCCTCTACAACACGTGTCGTGAGTCCACCAGACGCAAGCGCGCCGTGTATGGCATGTTCACGGCCGAATGCCAAACCCAATTCCCGGGCCGTCAGGCAGCCAATGAACGTCTCTTTGCCTTCGGGCGGGTGCAGCTTCATCTTGCCGCGCTCCGATCCGTCGCTGGCCTGGATCAGGATCTTCGCCTTCCCCTTCACCAGCCAGTCCTTCACCTTCTCGAAGCCGGTCACGGCATCGCCGGCCTTGCGCGCCAGCGACACCAGATCGACCACCCGGCGGGCCAGAAGCGCCTCGACCGTATCGGCCAGGCCCTCGGGCACCTTCACCGGCTGCCGCGCCGCCCGGGCGAACAGGCCCTTGGCAGCGGCCTTCTCGATCGCCTTGCGGTCGGCCGTGACATAGAAGCCGCGGCCCGGCAGGCGCGCCAGAAGATCCGGCACCACCTCTGCATCCGGCCCCAGACCGAAGCGGATCAGACCCGCCTTCGGCTGGCTCTCGCCGGTGGCGATGCACCGGCGTTCGGGGTCATCCCCCTTGTCGTCCCGGCCCCCGCGCGTCACGGTCGGCGATCCGAGGCCCTCAGGCCTCGTTCTCCTCGGTGACGGCCTCGGCTTCGGCTTCCGCCTCGGTCGGGTCGACCCAGCCCAGCATGACGCGAGCGGTCATCACCAGATGCTGCGCCTCTTCAAGGCTGACGTCAAACTTCTCGAGCACACCCTCGTCCTTCACCCGCTGGCCGTTCGCCGTGGTCCAGCCGCCGGCCAGTTCCCAGTCGGCGCAGGTGGCGAAGTCTTCCAGCGTCTTGATGCCGTCCTTCGCCAGAGCTTCCAGCATCTGCGGCGTCAGGCCCTCGAAGTTCACCAGCGAATCCTCGACGCCCAGTTCGCGCGCCGTCTCCATCGCCTTGCGGTTGGCCGCTTCCAGATGGTCGCGGGCACGGGCCTGCAGCTCGCCTGCGGTGCCTTCGTCGAAGCCATCGATGGACAGCAGTTCCTCGGTGTCGACGTAGGCGACTTCTTCCAGATTGGTGAAGCCCTCGGCAACAAGGAGTTGGGCCATCATCTCGTCGATATCAAGGGTCTCGATGAAGAGATTCGTCCGCTCGGTGAATTCGGCCTGACGGCGGGCCGATTCATCGGCCTCGGTCATGATGTCGATGTCGAGCCCGGTGAGCTGGCTGGCCAGACGCACGTTCTGGCCGCGACGGCCGATGGCCAGCGACAGCTGCTCGTCCGGCACCACGACCTCGATCTTGCCGGCTTCCTCGTCGATCACGACCTTTGAGACCTCGGCCGGCTGCAGCGCGTTCACGAGGAACGTCGCCTGATCCTGGTTCCACGGGATGATGTCGATCTTCTCGCCCTGAAGCTCGTTCACCACAGCCTGGACGCGGCTGCCGCGCATGCCGACGCAGGCGCCGACCGGGTCGATCGAGTTGTCATAGGAGATGACCGCGATCTTGGCGCGCGAGCCCGGGTCGCGGGCCACGGCCTTGATCTCGATGATGCCGTCGTAGATTTCCGGCACTTCCATCTTGAACAGCTCGGCCATGAACTGCGGGTCGGTGCGCGACAGGAAGACCTGCGGGCCGCGGGCCTCGCGGCGGACGTCCTTGATATAGGCGCGGATCCGGTCGTTCGGGCGGTAGCTCTCGCGGCCGATCTTCTCGTTCCGGCGCAGGATGGCTTCGCCGCGACCGATGTCGACGATGATGTTGCCGTATTCCTCGCGCTTGACCTGACCGTTGATGATCGTGCCCTTGCGGTCCTTGAATTCCTCGAACTGGCGGTCACGCTCGGCTTCGCGCACCTTCTGCAGGATGACCTGCTTGGCCGATTGCGCGGCGATGCGCCCGAGATCGACCGGCGGCACCTCGTCGATCACCTCGTCGCCGACCTTGGGATCGGCGAGGTGGCTCTTGGCCTGCTTGACCGTCATCTGCGCATGGTGATTCTCCAGCGCCTCGTCCTCGACCACGGTGCGGATGCGCGCAAAGGTCGCGCGGCCGGTCTTGCGGTCGATCCGCACGCGGATATCGAGTTCCGAGCCGTAGCGCGACTTGGCCGCACGGGCGAGGCTTTCCTCCATCGCCTGGATCACCAGATCCGGGTCGATCATCTTCTCACGGGCCACCGCTTCGGCGGTTTGCAGCAGTTCAAGCTGGTTGGCAGAGGTAATCGCCATGTCAGTGCTCCTGGAAAGCGGTCAGTGCTTGGTGGCAGGCTGCTCGGCGTCATCCGCCTCGTCGCCCGTGGTCTCTTGGATCTCGTCGAAATCCGCCTCGTCGAAGGTGCCGCTGGCCTTGCGCTGGCGCAGCATCTCGGCGATCAGCTCGTCGGTCAGGATCAGCTTGGCGTCCGACAGCCAGTCGAACTGCAGGCCGATGGTCACGAAATTGTCCTTGCCCTCTTCCAGCGTGATCAGGACCTCGTCGCCTTCGGTCCCGGCCAGCTCGCCCTTGAAGCGGCGGCGACCGTCGATCAGCTCGGTCGTCTCGATGCGGGCCTCATAGCCCACCCACATGTCGAAATCCTTGAGGCGGGTCAAAGGACGGTCGATGCCGGGGCTGGAGACTTCGAGGATGTAGTTGTCCTCGACCGGGTCTTCCACGTCGAGCACCGCCGAGACGGCGGTGGAGATCGTGGCGCAATCCTCGACGATGATGCCGCCGTCGGGACGATCGGCCATGATCTGCAGGACGCGGGTCTTGCCGCCCATCAGGCGGATGCGGACCAGTTCGAACCCCAGCCCCTCGATGGTGGGGGTGATGATGTCGGCCAGGCGGCGGTCGATGGCGGTCTTGGCAATGAGGTCGGACATGGACGCTCTCCAGAAGGCAGATGGGCCCCAAAACGAAAAAACGGGCCAAGCGGCCCGTTGTGCGGATCGGTGGAGCCTTGGGTTTGGAAGCCAAGGCGCCGCTGTTGCTTGTCCTATAGGCCCAAGCGCCCTTCGGTGCAAGCGCCGATTGCGGTCAGCGCCCGGCGGCCCAGCTCAGCGAGGCATGCTTGCGGGTGTAGAATTCGGCCATCAGCCCGATCATCATGCAGGCCAGCATCACCCGGACCGGATAGCCGATCGAGCTGTAATGCGGGTGGTAGTTCAGGAAGATGAAGCCGCGCCCCTGGTCGATGGTGTGGAACAGCGGGTTCCAGTCGAACAGCCGCAGCAGCAGCGAGGGCATGGCGTTGGCGACGAACATCTTGCCCGAGGCCACCATGTTGACCCGCATGTAGACCGCCGCGCCGATGCTGGCCACCTCCGGCGACCAGGGCTTGATCGCGAGGAACACCATGCCGATGGCGAGCCCGGTGCTCCAGGACAGGAGCAGCATCCCCAGCGCCCCGACCGGCTGGTCGATGGTGATCGGCTCGACGATGGCGTGATAGCCATAGAGCAGCACCGACAGCGACAGCACCTGGGTGTAGAGCGCGCCGAGGGCCGCCGCCGCGATGGAGATCACCGGGTTCATCGGCGCGTGCTTCATCATCGCCGAGGTCGGCCCCTCCGCTGCGGCCACGGCGGCCACGGTCTTGGTATGGGTCATGAACAGGAAGACGCCCGACATGATGTAGAGCAGGTAGTTGCCCCTGATCGCCGTGTCGCGCATGCCGAGCACCGCGAACATCATGAAGAACACGATCACCAGCAGCAGCGTCTGCAGGATGTTGATCAGGAGCCCCCAGAGCGCATTGCCATGGGTCTTGCGCACCGAGCGCACCGAGGCGTGGAAGATCAGCTCCAGGATCGCCCAGGGCGACCGCCTTCCGGCGTCATGGCTGCGGAACATCACCGGCTCCCTCACTCGCACAAACACCGGGGGATACGCGAACCTTGCCGTTCCCCCTCCGAGCGAGGATAAGAACAGGCGACCTGTTTTTCAACACGCGCGCCGCGGCGCGGATGTCACGGAGCCTGCGATGAATTTCGACGACCTCATTCCCCTGATCCGCCGTCTTGCCCTCGAAGCGGGCGACCGGATCATGCAGGTCTATGACGGCCCCGATTTCGAGGTGAAGGCCAAGTCCGACGCCAGCCCGGTGACCGAGGCAGACGAGGCCGCCGACGCGCTGATCTCGGCCGGACTGCGCGCGGCCTATCCCGAGGTGGCGCTGATCACCGAGGAACAGGCGGAGTCGCATGCGCTGATGGCGCGGACCTTCTTCATCGTCGATCCGCTGGACGGGACGAAGGAGTTCGTGCAGCGGCGCGGCGACTTCACCGTGAACATCGCCTATGTCGAGGATGGCGTGCCGGTGCGCGGCGTCGTCTATGCCCCGGCGCAGGGGCGGCTGTTCTACACCCAGCCCGACGGCGGCTCGGTCGAGGAGACCGGCGCACTCGACAAGCAGAAGCCGGGCAACCTGCGGCGGATCGCCGTCTCCGAGCCCGACAACGGCGCGCTGATGGTGGTGGCGTCGAAATCGCATCGCGATCAGGCGACGGACGACTACATCGGCAAGTATCAGGTGCGCGACATGAAGAGCGCGGGATCGAGCCTGAAGTTCTGTCTGGTGGCGACCGGCGAGGCGGATCTCTACCCGCGTCTGGGCCGCACGATGGAATGGGACACGGCGGCGGGCGATGCGGTGCTGCGCGGGGCCGGCGGCCATGTGGTGCGCTTCGACACGCAGGAGGTGCTGGAATACGGCAAGCCCGGCTGGGACAACCCGTTCTTCATCGCCTATGCCCCGGGTGTGGAGCTGCAGTCCTGATGTCCGTCCTGATCGCCATCCCCGCCCGCTACGCCTCCACCCGCTATCCCGGCAAGCCGCTGGTGGCGCTGCGCGGGGCCGATGGGGTGTCGAAGACGCTGATCCAGCGCAGCTGGGAGGCCGCGATGGCGGTGAAGGGCGTCGACCGCGTGGTGGTGGCCACCGACGACGACCGCATCCGCGAGGCGGCGGAGGGTTTCGGCGCCGAGGTGGTGATGACCTCCTCCGACTGCCAGAACGGCACCGAACGCTGCGCCGAGGTGCTGGACCAGCTCGGCGGCTTCGACATGGTGGTGAACCTGCAGGGCGATGCGCCGCTGACGCCCGCATGGTTCGTCGAGGATCTGATCGCCGGGCTCGATGCCGATGCCGGGGCCGAGGTGGCGACGCCGGTTCTGCGCTGCGACGGGCGGGCGCTGAACGGCTTTCTCGCCGATCGCCGCGCCGGCCGGGTCGGCGGCACGACGGCGGTCTTCGGCGCCGACCGCCGCGCGCTCTACTTCTCCAAGGAAGTGATCCCCTATACCGGCAAGACCTATGCCGATGACGCCGAGACGCCGGTGTTCCACCATGTCGGGGTCTATGCCTACCGCCCCTCGGCGCTTGCCGCCTATCGCGGCTGGGCGGCCGGCCCGCTGGAGGGGCTGGAGGGGCTGGAGCAGCTGCGCTTCCTCGAACGCGAGCGCCCGGTGCTCTGCGTCGAGGTCGAGGCGCGGGGGCGGCAGTTCTGGGAGCTGAACAACCCGGAGGATGTCGCCCGGATCGAGGCGATGATGGCCGAGATGCAGGCCGGATGACGGTCAGCCTGATCGTCGTCAGCCGTCATCGCCCCGAGGCGCTGGCGCGGGCGATCACGGCGATCCGGCAGCAGGACCTCCCCCGTTTCGAGCTGATCGTGGTGGCCGATCCGGCCTCCGCCGCGCGGGTGAGCGACCCGCAGATCAAGCTGGTCACCTTCGACGAGGCCAATATCTCTGCCGCCCGCAACCTGGGCCTCGCCCAGGCTGCGGGGGACGTGGTGGCCTTTCTCGACGATGACGCGGTCCCGGAGCCCACATGGCTCAGGCGGCTCACCGCCCCCTTCGCCGATCCGCACGTCACCAAGGCGGGCGGCTTCACCCGGGGCCGCAACGGCATCTCCTTCCAGTGGCGCGCCTGCGAGCTGGACCAGTGCGGCGAGGATCATGCGCGCGCCGTCGATCCGGAGGCCGTCACCCTGCTGGAGCGAACGGCGACACGCGCCCCCAAGGTGCAGGGCGCCAATTGCGCCTTCCGCACTGAGGTGCTGCGCGCCATCGGCGGCTTCGATCCCGCCTTCCGCTTCTACCTCGACGAGGCCGACGTCTGCCTGCGCCTGCCCGGCCTGACCGCCATCGTGCCCTTGGCCGAGGTGCATCACGGTTTCGCCGAAAGCGCCCATCGCCGCGCCGACCGGGCGCCGCGCACGCTGCGCGAGATCGGCGCCTCGACCATGGTCTTCCTGCGCCGCCACGCGCCGGAGCCTCTCTGGCCCGGCGCGCTGGCGCGGCTGCGTGACGACCAGCGCCGCCGGCTGCTGCGCCACATGGTCGCCGCCCGACTGGAGCCGCGCGACCTGCGCCGGCTGCTGGGCACGCTGGAGCAGGGGCTGGCCGAGGGGCTGCTCCGCCCGCTTGCCGCCCTGCCGCCGCTCTCCACTGACCCGCCCGACTTCCGCCCGCTCGACGGCACGGGACCGCGGCCGGGGCTGCTGCTCGCCGGCCCGCCCAGCCGCCGCCGGGCGCTGGAGGCCGAGGCGGCGGCCGCCGCCGGGGAGTACATCGTCACCCTCTTCCTCTTCGGCAAAAGCCCGGCCCGTCACGGTCACAGCTACGATCCGCGCGGTTTCTGGCTGCAGACCGGCGGAATTTTCGGCCAGAGCCTGCGCGAGGGCCCGCTCCTCCGCCGGGCGAGCCGCGACAGCCGGATTTCAGCCGAGCGCCAGAGGCTTGCCAGCTTGCGGCCGATGGGCGAGGCGCCGCGCTGAAGCGCTTTACACCGGCCGGAACAACCGTCGTTCAGCGTCATTCTGCCGAAACGCTGCGGGTTTATGGTGCGAAGCGCTGCAACTCCGTGTAGTTTGGGCCAGCCTCCACGAATGGGAGGCGATGAGAGTGAGAGATATGAGAATCAAGAAGGTTACCAAGGCAGTCTTCCCCGTAGCAGGCCTGGGCACCCGGTTTTTGCCTGCCACCAAGTCGATCCCGAAAGAGATCATGACCCTGGTCGACCGACCTCTCATCCAATATGCCATCGACGAGGCTCGGGCCGCCGGCATCAAGGAATTCATCTTCGTCACCTCGCGCGGCAAGGGCGCGCTGGAGGACTATTTCGACCACGCGCCGGAGCTCGAAGCCTCGCTGCGCCGGTCGAACAAGCTCGACCTGCTGAAGGTGCTGGAGCACACCAACATGGAAAGCGGCGCCATCGCCTATGTGCGCCAACACAAGGCGCTGGGCCTCGGCCATGCCGTCTGGTGCGCGCGCCGTCTGATCGGCGACGAGCCCTTCGCGGTCATGCTGCCGGATGACGTGATCGCCTCCGACAAGTCCTGCCTGCAGCAGATGGTCGAAGCCTATGCCGAGACCGGCGGCAACATGGTCGCCGCGATGGAGGTCTCGCCCGAGAAGGCGTCGTCCTACGGCATGCTGTCGATTGCAGAGGATCGCGGCGCCATCGTCGAAGTGAACGGCATGGTGGAGAAGCCGAAGAGCAACGCGCCGTCCAACCTCGCGGTGATCGGGCGCTACATCCTGTCGCCGACGGTGCTGAACAACCTCAACCGCATCAAGGAAGGCGCCGGTGGCGAGATCCAGCTGACCGACGCCATCGCCGAAGAGATCGGCGGGCCGGAGAAGGTCTATGGCTTCCGCTTCCGTGGCCAGCGCTACGACTGCGGCTCCAAGGCCGGCTTCCTGCAGGCGACCGTGGCCTTCGGCCTCGCCCGCCCGGAACTGCGCGAGGAGTTTTCGGCCTATCTGAGCGATATGACCTCGCTGGAAAAAGCCGCGCAGTAAGTGCGCGCCGCCGCCCCGGCGCGGCTTCTGGACCTGACGCGACTGCTGTCGCGTCTGGGGCAGGGGCCGCTGACCGGGGTGGACCGGGTGGAGGCCGCCTGGCTCGACCACCTGCTCGATGCGCCGCAGCCCTGTTTCGGGCTGCTGCGCACCCGGCTCGGCTTCCTGCTGCTGGACCGCAAGGGCATGCAGGCGCTGCGGGACCGGCTGGAGGGGCTGCCGCTCGGCCCTGCCGACCTTGCGGGCCGCCTGTTCCGCCGCAGCCAACCTTGGCGCGCCAAGGCCGAGGCCGACATGCGCCGCTTGGCCTGCGACCGCTGCCTTGCCCCCCTGCTCTCCCCCCTGCTGCGCCGGCATCTGCCCGCCGGCAGCTGCTATCTCAACCTCGGCCATGCCAACCTCAGCGAATTCGCCCTGCGACGGATCCGCGCCGCCGGGCTGCGGGTCGTGGTGCTGGTGCATGACGTGATCCCGCTGGAGCATCCGGAGTTCACCCGGCCCGGCATCCCCGCCGTCTTCCGCCGCAAGATGGCCGCGGTCTCGGCCGGGGCCGATCTGGTGATCCACAGCACCGAAGACGCCCGGCGCCGCACCGAGGCGCAGCTCGCCCGGCTGGGCCGGACCCCGCCCGGGATCACCGCGCCGCTGGGCGTTCCGATGCCGCGCCCCGACCCGGCGACGCCGCTGCCGGCGCTGCGCTATTTCGTCGCCGTCGGCACCATCGAGCCGCGCAAGAACCACGCGCTGCTCTTGGATGTCTGGGATCGGCTGGAGGAGAGCCTGCCGGCCGGCGAGGTTCCGCAGCTTCTGCTGCTCGGCCGGCGCGGCTGGAACAATGACGAGGTTTTCCAGAGGCTTGACGCCAGGGCCCGGAGCGGATCGGCCGTGCGGGAGCATCCGGATCTGCCGGACGGCGCGGTGGCGGCGCTCTTGGCGGGGGCCGAGGCGCTGCTGTTTCCCAGCTTCGCCGAGGGCTACGGCCTGCCGCCGCTGGAGGCGATGGCGCTGGGCGTGCCCGTGCTGTGCAGCAATCTGCCGGTCTTTGCCGAGACCCTGGGCGACTACCCCGTTTACCTCGATCCGAACGATCGCTATCTCTGGATCAGGGTGATCGCAGGCCGGAGTCCGGCAGGCGGACGCCCTCCGGCGCGTGGCCTGCCCGACTGGGCGAGCCATTTCCGGGCGGTCACCGCCGCATGTGATGCTTTGTAAGAGTGCGGGGCGCGTCGCCCCGGGGAGAGTAACGAGGGATTGGGCATCGTCTCGACCATCCGGCTGCGTCTGGCGCGCAATCGCTGGCAGTTGCGGGCGCTCCGCAAGCGCCGCGAGCTTGCGCCGGTCGCCTGCCGCACCGGCAGGATCCGCCGCGACGACATCCTGCTGTTCTCCACCCTGCGCAACGAGCGGGTGCGGCTGCCCTATTTCCTCGATTATTACCGCGCGCTCGGCGTCGATCATTTCCTGATCGTCGACAACGGGTCGGAGGATGGGTCGCGGGACTACCTCGCCGGGCAGGCCGATGTCTCTCTCTGGCATTCGGCGGCAAGCTACCGGCGGGCGCGGTTTGGCGTCGACTGGCTGAACGGGTTGCAGATGCGCCATGGCCACGGGCATTGGTGCCTGGTGGTCGATCCGGACGAGTTCTTCGTCTACCCGTTCTGCGACACCCGTCCGCTGCGGGCGCTGACCGACTGGCTCGACGCTTCCTCGATCAAGTCGTTCAGCGCCATGCTGCTGGACATGTATCCCAAGGGGCCGGTGGGCGCCGAGCCCTACCGCGAGGGGCAGGACCCGTTCGAGATCGCCTGCTGGTTCGACAGCGGCAATTACGCGATGACCCGCAACCCCCATTTCGGCAACCTGTGGATCCAGGGCGGGCCGCGCGCCCGGATGTTCTTCGCCGACCAGCCGGGGCGGGCTCCGGCGCTGAACAAGGTGCCGCTGGTGAAATGGCGCAGGGATTACGCCTATGTCAGCTCCACCCACATGCTGCTGCCGCGCGGGCTGAACCTCGTCTACGACGAATGGGGCGGCGAGAAGGCCTCGGGTTGCCTGCTGCACGCCAAGTTCCTCGACAGCTTCGCCTCCAAGGCCGAGGAGGAGATCCGCCGCGGCGAGCATTACGCCAACAGCCACGAATACCGGGCCTACCAGGCTGCGCTGGGCGACCGGCCGGATTTCTGGGGCCGCTGGAGCGAGAAATACATCAACTGGCGCCAGCTGGAGATCCTGGGGCTGATGTCCAGGGGGAACTGGGCCTGAGATGAGCGTCGGTTTCCTCATGCTCTGTCACACGGCCCTGGACCGGGCGGCGCAGGTGGCGCGGCACTGGGCCGAGCGCGGATGCCCGGTGGTGATCCACCTCGACCGCCGGGTTGCGGCCCGCCGCCATGCCCGGCTGGCGACCGTGCTGGCCGATCTGGGCAACATCCGCTTCTGCGAACGCCATGCCTGCGAATGGGGCACCTGGGGCGTCGTCGGGGCCACGCTCTCGGCCGCGACCGTGCTGCTGCGCGACTTTCCCAATGTGCGGCATGTGTATCTCGCCTCCGGCGCCTGCCTGCCGCTGCGCCCGGTGGCCGAGCTGCAAGCCTATCTCGAGGCCCGGCCGCAGACCGATTTCATCGAGTCGGTGACCACGGAGGATGTCGGCTGGGCGGTCGGCGGGCTGGATCTGGAGCGGTTCACCCTGCATTTCCCCTTCTCCTGGCGGCGCAACCGGCGGCTGTTCGACCGATACGTCACGCTCCAACGCCGTCTCGGCCTGCGCCGACGGATCCCCGAGGGGCTGGAGCCGCATCTGGGCAGCCAGTGGTGGTGCCTGACCCGGCGGACACTGGAGGCGATCCTGCAGGACCCGCAGCGGCCGGTGCTCGACCGCTACTTCCGCAAGGTCTGGATCCCGGACGAGTGCTATTTCCAGACGTTGGTGCGGCGCCATTCCCGGCAGGTCGACAGCCGGTCGCTGACGCTGGCGAAATTCGATTTCCAGGGCAAGCCGCATATCTTCTACGACGATCACCTGCAGCTCTTGCGCCGCTCCGACTGTTTCGTGGCGCGCAAGATCTGGCCGCAGGCCGGCAAGCTCTACCGCAGCTTCCTCCGCGACGACGCCGCCGACGCGGCGCGGGCCGAGCCGAACCCCGGCAAGATCGACCGGCTGTTCTCCAAGGCGGTGGAGCGGCGGACCAAGGGCCGCGCCGGGCTCTACATGCAGAGCCGCCACCCCAACCCCGGCTGGGAGAATGGCCGCACCGCCGCGGCCTATTCGGTCTTCGAGGGCTTCGCCGAGCTGTTCGAGAATTTTGCGCCCTGGCTCGGCAAGGTAGCCGGCACGCGGGTGCATGGCCATCTGTTCGCGCCGGACCGGGTGCAGTTCGCCGGGGGAGAGCCGGTCTATGACGGCGGGCTCAGCTCTTCGGCGGCGCTGCGCGACTACAACCCCCAGGCCTTCCTCACCAGCCTGATCTGGAACACGAGGGGCGAGCGGCAGTGCTTCCAGTTCGGCCCCGGCGACCGGCAGGAGATCGCCCGCTTCTTCGCCGCCGATCCGAATGCTCAGGTCTCGGTGATCTCGGGGGCCTGGGCGGTTCCGCTGTTCCGCTCCCGCCGCCCCGTGGCCGAGATCCGCAAGCAGGCCGCCTGGCTGCAGAAGGTTGAGAGCGGCCACCTGACCATGCTGGGCGCCTCCTGGGTGAAGGCGCGGGTGCGGGTCTGGCGCCTCGCGGAATTCATCGAGAGCCCGATGGAGCCGTTGCAGACCCTGATGGACGAGATCAGCCCGCGCGCCCTGCGCCGGCTGACCGAGGCGCCGCGGCTGGTGGACCTGACCGGCTTCGACCAGTTCCTGCACAGTCTGCGCAACGAGGGGATGAAACCTGTGCTGATCGGCGATTACCCGGCGCGCGGCGAGGCCGCGATCGCCCGCCGCCGCCAACCGCTGCTGGCGGGCGGATCATGACGCGCTTCGACAGTTTCGTGATGTTCGCCGCGATGCGGACCGGCTCCAACTATCTGGAAGCCAACCTGAACGCGCTGCCCGGCGTCCGCTGCCATGGCGAGCTGTTCAACCCCTCCTTCATCGGCGGGCAGGGCCAGACCGAGCTGCTGGGCTTCGACATGGCCGCGCGCGAGGCCGATCCGCTGGCCATGCTGCAGGCGGTGCGCGCCGCGACGCCGGGGCTGGCGGGCTTCCGCTATTTCCACGACCACGATCCGCGGGTGCTGGAGCCGGTGCTCTTCGACCCGCGCTGCGCCAAGATCATCCTCACCCGCAACCCGCTGGAAAGCTACGTCTCGTGGAAGATCGCCCGCGCCACCGGGCAGTGGACGCTGACCAACGCCCGGCGGCTGAAGACCGCCACCGTCCGCTTCGACCCACCGGAATTCGAGCGGCATCTGGAGGCGACCCAGGACTTCCAGCTCCGGCTGCTGCACGGGTTGCAGGTCTCGGGCCAAGGCGCCTTCTATGTCGATTACGAGGATCTGCAGGATCTGGAGGTTCTGAACGGCCTCGCCCGCTTCCTCGGCCTGCCTGCGGGGCTGGCGGCGGCGGATGCGACGCTGAAGAAGCAGAACCCCGGCGAGATCGCCGCCAAGGTCGAGAACCCTGAGGAGATGACCGCGGCGCTGGCCCGGCTGGACCGTTTCAACCTGGCGCGCACCCCGAATTTCGAGCCGCGCCGCGCTCCGGGGATCCCCGGCTTCGTCGCGGCGCAGGGGGCGGGGCTTTTGTACCTGCCGCTGCGTGGCGGGCCGGAGGCTGCGGTGCGCGACTGGCTGGGGCGGCTGGGGCAGGGGCTGCTCGGCGATTTCACCCAGAAGACCCTGCGCGACTGGAAGCGGAAGTCGCTGCCGCATCGCAGCTTCACCGTGCTGCGGCATCCGCTGGCCCGGGCGCATGCCGCCTTCTGCAGCCAGATCCTGACCGGGGCGCTGCCCGAACTGCGCAGCGCCCTGCAGAAGACCTGCGGCCTGCGCCTGCCGCCGCCGGGCGAGCCGCAGGAGGAGGCCGCGCATCGCGAGGCCTTCCTCGGCTTCCTGCGCTTCCTCAGGCTGAACCTGTCGGGCCAGACCGGCCTCAGGGTGGACGCGCATTTCGCCAGCCAGACCGCGGTCCTGCAGGGCTTCGCCCGGTTCCAGACCCCGGACGCAGTGCTGCGCGAGGCGCGGCTGGCCGAGGGACTGGCGGCGCTGGCGGCGGAGGTCGGCGCACCGTCGCCCGTCTTCCGGCCCATGGCCGAAGCGGCGCCGCATGCTCTGGCGGCGATCCATGGCGATGATCTGGAGGAGGCGGCGCGCGAGGCTTACCTGCGCGACTATGTCGGCTTCGGCTTCGGCCCTTGGCGGGCGGAAGCCGAAGCCTGAGGTCAGGCGGCCTGCGGCGCGCGGGTTTCCGTGAGGATCGCGTGCAGCTTGGCCGGATCGGTGTTGGCGCGCAGTTTCGTCACCACGGCGGAATCCCGCATGGTGCGCGACACCAGCGCCAGCGCCTTCAGATGGTCCACGCCGGAATCCTTCGGCGCGAACAGGGCAAAGACCAGATCCACCGGCTGCCGGTCGACGCTGTCATAGTCCAGCGGCTTTTCCAGCCTCAGGAAGACACCCACGATCCTGTCGAGATCCTCGAGCCTCGCATGCGGCAGCGCGATGCCGTGACCCACGCCGGTCGGCCCGAGGCTTTCACGCTCCTGCAGCCCGTCGATCGCCACGGAGGCATTCAGACCGTAGGCCGAGGACGCCACCTCACCGAGTTCCTGAAACAGGCGCTTCTTGCTTGTGACCTGGCCCAGGACCCGAACGGCCCCCGGCATCAACAGTTTCGAAAGTTCCATGGGCAGTTTTTGTCCTGCGCAGAGGCTGCGCTTTACTTGCTGTTGCGCGGGTCGATCCAGCCGATGTTCCCGTCTTCGCGACGGTATACGACATTCACACCGCCGTGTCCTTCATTCCGGAAAACAAGCATGGGCTGCCCTGCAAGTTCCAGCTGCATGACGGCCTCGCCCACGGTGATGGAGGGCACTTTCGTCTCCATCTCGGCGATCACCATCGGCTGCAGCGTTTCCGGCTCCACATCCTCGGCTCCCTCGGATGCGGCGAGGATATAGGAGGTACCGCCGCCGAATTCAACCGCTGCCGTACGGTCGCGGTGATGGTCGCGCAGGCGGCGCTTGTAGCGGCGCAGCTGCTTGTCCATCTTCTCGCGGCAGCTCTCGAAAGCCGCGTAGATTTCCGGGGCGTGTCCCTTGGCCTGGGCGTTCAGGCCGGTGGACAGGTGGATTGTGGCTTCGCAGACATGTTCATGCGCAACACGGGAAAACACGATGACCGCCTCGGTGGGACGTTGCGCGTATTTCTCGACCACTTCGCCAAGCTCTGCCTTGACGTGGGTCTGAAGCGCCTCACCGATGTCGATCTGTTTTCCGCTGATCTGGTATCGCATGATTCCTCCTTGGTGACTCGGCTCAGGCCAGTCCGCCCCCTACCGGGGTGCCCGCCGATTCCGGTTTCGCGACCTGTGCATCCGCCAGAACCAGCCGGGAAACAGGCGGATGGCCTGTGCCGGAGACGGTTCTGACGAGGGCGGGTTCTGCACACATCAAGGGCATTTGGCTGCCTTTGGGCCGCCATTGTCAACAGCCACGTCATGAAGCCGTTACGCTGGCGCTAACTTCAGGAGATGCGGAAGTTAGCGCCGAGATAGACCCGGCGCACGGTTTCGTCGCGCACCACCTCGTCGGTGGTGCCGCTCATCAGCACGGTTCCGTCATGCAGGATATAGGCGCGATCAACGATTTCCAGCGTCTCGCGCACGTTGTGATCGGTGATCAGCACGCCGATGCCGCGGCTTTTCAGGTCGTGCACCAAGTGGCGGATTTCCCCCACCGCGATCGGATCGACCCCGGCGAAGGGCTCGTCCAGTAAGAGATAGCTCGGATCTGCGGCAAGACAGCGCGCGATCTCGACCCGCCGCCGCTCGCCGCCCGACAGGGCCAGCGCCGGGGCGCGGCGCAGGTGGGTGATGGAGAACTCGCCCAAGAGCTCCTCCAGCCGCTCGCGCCGCTTGTGCCGGTCGCCGGGGATGGCGATCTCCAGCACCGCAAGGATATTGTCCTCCACCGACAGCCCGCGGAAGATCGACACCTCCTGCGGCAGGTAGCCGATGCCCATCCGGGCGCGGCGGTACATCGGCAGGGCGGTCACGTCGCGCCCGTCGATCAGCACCTGCCCGCCCTCCGGCGTCACCAGCCCGGCGATCGAGTAGAAGCAGGTCGTCTTGCCCGAACCGTTCGGCCCCAGCAGCGCCACGACCTCGCCACGGTTCAGGTGCATGCTGACGTCGCGGATCACCAGCCGCCGCTTGTAGCTCTTGCGCAGCCCGACGATCTGCAGCCCGCCCGGCGCCGGCGGCGGCGCGATGACCTGTCTGGCATTCATGGGGCCGAGCCCGGCTGGAACACGGTCTGCACCCGGCCCTGCATGGAGCCGGTGCCGGAGGTCAGGTTGATCACCAGCTTTTGACCGCTGAGCACGCTGGTCCCCTGGCTCAGCAGCACGTCGCCGGTCATCACCACCTCGCCCGAGTCGATGGTGTAGACCGCCTCCCGCGCCTCGGCCGCGTCCTCGTTGCTGGCCAGCGTCACCCCGCCCGAGGCATGCAGCCGCTCGATCCCGCCGCCTTCGGCATATTCCACCAGCACCTCGGCGGCCGAGAGCCGCATCGTGCCTTGGGCGACCGTCACGTTGCCGGAAAACACCGCGGTACCATCGGCCTGGTTCACGGTCAGCCCGTCGGCGTCGACTTGGACCGGCAGCGAGGTGTCCTGTCGCAGCCCGTCGAAGGCGACATTCGCCCCCTGCGCCAGGGTCGCGACCGGAAGGATCACCGCAAAAATCGCAGCGAAAAACAGCTTACCCATGCTTTGCCTCGGATCGGGGAACATCAATTCTGTGGCTCGTATATCAGTCTGACCCGGTTCCCGAAAACGATCACATAACCGCCCGCGGCGGTCGCGTCCTGGGTTATGCGCATGGAACCTGCTGTAATCTGACCCATCGGGGTGGTCCCGGCAAGGGCGCCCGGGCTCTGCACGTCGGTCACGTCCAGCGCCGCGCTCAGCGCATCGGTGGTGAGCCGGTAGCCGGTCGAGGTGGAGATCTGCACCCCGCCCTCCAGCCGCAGCAGCCGTGCGGCCTGATCCAGCGCGCCGCGCTCCGCCACCAGCCGGGTGCTGGCCCCGTCGGGGGTGTCGAGCTCGGCCTGCAGCGCCAGCGCGCTGCCGTCCGGGCTGCCCTCGGCGCCCGGCCGGACCTCGGCCGCGTCGACGGTCAGGGCCGCGCCGTCGCTGGTGATCCCGGCATAGGTCGGCGCGGTGATGCGCGGTTCGCGCACCCGGTCCTCGATATCGACTTCGGAATAGGGGATCGCGTCGGAGGGATCGATGGTGCGCGACACGAGGAACAGGGTGGACAGCATGACCAGCGCCACCAGCGGCAGCAGGATCTTCAGCCAGGACACCAGCCGGGAATGGAGATTGTCCGGCCGGGCCATCGGCTCAGGCCACGCCGGCGCGCAAACAATCGTGGATGTGGATCAGGCCCACGGCATTGCCGCTGCCCTCCGGGTCCACCACGAAGAGCGAGGTGATCTTCTTCTCGTTCATCACCGCCACCGCCTTCTCCGCCAGAGCCTCCGGCCCGATGGTGCGCGGGCCGCGGGTCATGACCTGCCCGGCGGTCAGCGACAGCAGCCCGTCCATGTGGCGCCGAAGGTCGCCGTCGGTGATCACACCCTCTAGGTAGCCATCGTCGCGGGTCACGCCAACCACGCCGAAGCCGCGCCCGCTCATCGCCAGCAAGGCTTCGCTCATCGGCGTGTCGGGACGGATCAGCGGCGGCTCGCGGTGCATCAGGTCGCTGACCTTGGACAGCCGCGCCCCCAGCTTGCCGCCGGGGTGGAAGACGCGGAAATGTTCGGGGGTGAACTGCCGATGTTCCATCAGCGCGACGGCCAGCGCATCGCCGAGCGCCAGCGTCATCGTGGTGGAGGAGGTCGGCACGATGCCGGTATCGCAGGCCTCGGCCACCGGCGGCAGCAGCAGCGCCACATCGGACTGGCGCAGCAGGGTGGATCCCGCGCGCGAGGCGACGCCGATCAGCGGGATGTCGAAGCGCCGGGTATGGGCGATGATGTCGGCCAGCTCCGGCGTCTCGCCCGAGTTTGACAGCACCAGCGCCACGTCGCCGCGCATCACCATGCCGAGATCGCCATGGCTGGCCTCGGCGGGATGGACGAATTGCGCCGGCGTGCCGGTGCTGGCGAAGGTGGCGGCGATCTTGCGGCCGACATGGCCCGACTTGCCCATGCCCGACACGATCACCCGGCCTTTGGCCTGCATGATCGTCTCGACCGCCTCGGCGAATCCGCCGTCGAGGCTGGCGCCGAGCGCGGTAAGCGCCTCGGCCTCACGGGCGATGACCCGGCGGCCGGTGGCGAGGAAATCAGTGATGGAAGATGTCATTCGGTTCGTCCCAGCCCATCAGGTCCAGCTGCGCCCGCGTCGGAAGGAAGTCGAAACACTTCTGCGCCAGCTCCGTCCGGCCCTCGCGCTGCAACCGGGTCTCGAGCTCTGCCTTCAGCCGGTGCAGGTAGAGCACGTCCGAGGCCGCATAGTCCTTCTGCGCGTCGGTCAGCTTCTCGGCGCCCCAGTCGGAGGTCTGCTGCTGCTTCGACACGTCGACGCCCACCAGCTCCTGCAACAGGTATTTCAGCCCGTGCCGGTCGGTGAAGGTGCGGATCATCCTCGAGGCGATCTTGGTGCACCAGACCGGCGCGGTGACGACGCCGAAAGCGGCGAACAGCGCGGCGATGTCGAAGCGGCCGAAGTGGAACAGTTTCAGGACGGCGGGATCGGTCAGCAGGCGTTCGAGGTTCGGCGCGGAGCGCTGGCCCCTGTCGATCTGGACCAGATGCGCGTGACCGTCACCGGACGACAGCTGCACGACGCAGAGCCGGTCGCGACGCGGGTCCAGACCCATCGTCTCGGTGTCGATGGCAACGACGGGACCTAGGTCCAGCCCAGAGGGCAAGTCATTGCGATACAAGTGGATTGTCACGTGCTGATCCTTCGAATTGGCACGAAGGATCGATGGTGCCCAGGAGAGGACTCGAACCTCCACGCCTTGCGGCACACGGACCTGAACCGTGCGCGTCTACCAATTCCGCCACCTGGGCAGGTGTCGTGAGGGCTGATCTAAAGGGCGTCGCGGGGACTGTCAACGGGGTGTTACGAAAAATCCGCATGCTTATTGTCGCTTGTTCGAGACGCCCCGGAAAGTTATGGGAGAGGGCAGAATTGGACCATGCCCGGAAGAGGATGGAAGATGAGCAAGCTTGTCACGATCTATGGCGGTTCGGGCTTTGTCGGGCGGTATATCGTCCGCCGTCTCGCGAAAGATGGCTGGCGCGTGCGTGTGGCGGTTCGTCGCCCCAATGAGGCTCTCTTCGTCAAACCCTATGGCAGCGTCGGCCAGGTCGAGCCGGTCTTCTGCAACATCCGCGACGACGCTTCGGTGCGCGCGGTGATGCATGGCGCGGATGCGGTGATCAACTGCGTCGGCGTGCTGAGCGAGAGCGGCAAGAACAGCTTCGACGCGGTGCAGGCGGAAGGCGCCGCCCGGATCGCCCGGATCGCCGCCGAGCAGGGCGTGGCGCATCTGGTGCAGCTGTCGGCCATCGGCGCCGATGCCGCCAGCCCCAGCGCCTATGCCCGCAGCAAGGCCAAGGGCGAGGCCGCGGTGCGGGCCGCCTTCCCGGCGGCCGTCATCCTGCGGCCCTCGGTGATCTTCGGGCCGGAGGACCAGTTCTTCAACCGTTTCGCCGGCATGACCCGCTTCGCCCCCGCGCTGGCGGTGGTCGGCGGCAACACGAAATTCCAGCCGGTGCATGTCGATGATGTGGCCAAGGCTGCAGTGCTCGGCGTCACCGGCAAGGCCGCGCTGGGGATCTACGAACTGGGCGGGCCGGATGTGGCGACCTTCCGCCAGCTGATGCAAGAGATGCTGGCGGTGATCGAGCGTCGCAAGATGGTGATCAACATCCCGTTCTTCCTCGCGCACATCATGGCGGGCGCTTTCGGCCTGCTGCAGACGCTGACGCTGGGCCTCTTCACCAACAAGATCCTGACCCGCGACCAGGTCCGCAACCTCTCGCGCGACAATGTCGTGGCGCCGGGGGCGAAGGGCTTCGCCGATCTGGGCATCGTGCCCACGGCGATGGAAGCGGTGCTTCCGGAATACCTGTGGCGCTACCGGGCTTCGGGCCAATACGCGTCGATCAAGAATTCGGCGAAGAATCTGCGCAAGATCTGACCAACAGGAGCGACTATGGCGGAGTCCACGACCCTGGTCGCAGCCCTTCTGGGGCTGGTCGAAGGATTGACCGAATTCATCCCGGTGTCCTCCACCGGGCATCTGCTGCTGGCAGGGCATTTCCTCGGCTTCGAGAGCGCCGGCCGGACCTTCGAGGTGGTGATCCAGCTCGGCGCGGTGCTGGCGGTGCTGACCGTCTATGCCGCGAGGCTGCTCGCGGTCTTCGCCGCCGCGCCGCATGATCCCAAGGCGCGGCGCTTCATCGTTTCGGTGCTGGTGGCCTTCGTGCCCGCCGTGGTCATCGGCGTGCTGGCGCATGGCTTCATCAAGACCGTGCTGTTCGAGACGCCGATCCTCATCGCCGTCATGCTGATCCTCGGCGGGATCGTGCTGCTCTTCGTCGACCGCATGGCGCCCGATCCCCGCTATGAGGACGCGATGGCGCTGCCGCTGGGCATGGCGCTGAAGATCGGCTTCATCCAGTGCCTCGCGATGATCCCCGGCGTGTCGCGTTCCGGCTCGACCATCGTCGGCGCGCTGCTTCTGGGCGCCAGCAAGCGGGCGGCGGCGGAGTTTTCCTTCTTTCTGTCGATGCCGACCATGGCCGGCGCCTTCGCCTATGACCTCTACAAGAACCGCGACGTTCTGGACGCCGGGGCGATGTCGGAGATCGCGGTGGGCTTCGTCATGGCCTTCATCAGCGGGATCTTCGTGGTGAAATGGCTGCTCGGCTATGTCAGCCGGCATGGCTACGCGCTGTTCGGCTGGTGGCGAATCATCATCGGGACGGCGGCTCTGACCGCGCTTTTGCTGGGGCGGTGAGGTGATAGGTAAGCAAGGCTGACCCAATAACCCGGTTTTCGGTCAGCAAAGTTGACGCATCATCGAATAAACCGCCATATAGATCAGCAAGGCTGACTTTTATTGCCGATTTCCGTGAAGTACTAAGGCGCACCCGCACAGTACCCCGGAGGGATGCAGCATGGCAAAGCAACGGATGCTCCAGTTCGTCACGACCGACAAGGAGATGCCCGAGAAACGTCCCGCACCTTTGCGGGCTCAGGATTTCCACGAGATCTACCGCGAGTTCGCCGATGCCAAGGCCGCCGAGCAGGCCGGCCGCTGCAGCCAGTGCGGCGTGCCCTTCTGCCAGAGCCATTGCCCGCTGCACAACAACATCCCCGACTGGCTGCGCCTGACCGCCGAGGGGCGGTTGCAGGAGGCCTACGAGATCAGCCAGGCCACCAACACCTTCCCCGAGATCTGCGGCCGCATCTGCCCGCAGGACCGGCTCTGCGAAGGCAATTGCGTGATCGAGCAGTCGGGCCACGGGACTGTGACCATCGGCGCGATCGAGAAATACATCACCGACACGGCCTGGGAAAACGGCTGGGTGCAGCCGATCCGTCCGCATGCGGAACGCGGCGAGTCGGTGGGCATCATCGGCGCAGGCCCCGGCGGGCTTTCGGCGGCGGACATGCTGCGGCGCAAGGGCATCCAGGTGACGGTCTATGACCGCTACGACCGCGCGGGCGGGCTGATGACCTACGGCATCCCCAGCTTCAAGCTGGAGAAGGACGTGGTGATGCAGCGCGTCGAGCAGCTGGAGCAGGCGGGCGTGCAATTCGTGATGAACTGCAATGTCGGCGTGGATCTGAGCTTTGACGCGATCCGCGGCCAGCACGATGCGGTGCTGATCGCCACCGGCGTCTACAAGCAGCGCGATCTGGCGGCGCCGGGCGTGGGGGCGAAGGGCGTGGTGACCGCGCTCGACTACCTCACCGCCTCGAACCGCAAGAGCTTCGGCGACGAGGTCGAAGCCTATGAGAACGGCGATCTGAACGCGGCGGGCAAGCGCGTCGTGGTGATCGGCGGCGGCGATACCGCGATGGACTGCGTGCGCACGGCGATCCGTCAGGGCGCCGTCAGCGTGAAATGCCTCTACCGCCGCGACCGGGCGAACATGCCGGGCTCGCAGCGCGAGGTCGCCAATGCCGAGGAAGAGGGCGTCGAATTCGTCTGGCTCTCGGCGCCGCGCGGCTTCACCGGCGGCGAGTCGGTGGAAGGCGTGATCGTGCAGAAGATGCGTCTGGGCGAGCCGGATGCGACGGGTCGGCAGATGCCGGAGATCATCGAGGGCGCCGATTACGTCGAGCCCGCCGATATCGCCATCATGGCGCTGGGCTTCGAGCCCGAGGCGCTGCCGACGCTCTGGGGCGTGCCGGATCTGGGCGTCACCCGCTGGGGCACGGTGAAGGCCGATTTCCGCAGCCACGCGACCAACCTGCCGGGCGTCTATGCGGCGGGCGACATCGTGCGCGGCGCGAGCCTCGTCGTCTGGGCGATCCGCGACGGGCGGGAGGCCGCCGAGGCGATCCTCGACTATCTGGCGCAACCGGCTGCGGTGGCGGCAGAGTAGCGCAGAAGGCGGATATGATTTGCGTCTGCATCCCGTGCACAGATGATGCACGGGATCACGCAACGGAGCAGCGCCGGTCCGGAAACCGGGACAGGGGCGCTGACCTGAACAGGCCGGGAGCAAGGCGATGGGGCTGACACGGATCATGGCGGCGGGAGGGCTGATGCTGGCCCTCGCCCAGCCCGCAGCGGCGCAGGGCTTCACCCCGCCCGAGGGCTGCACCGGCTTCATGACGGTGCAGTCGCGCGGCTGCCGTGTCTCCAACCATTACCGCTGCGAGAAGGACGCGCCGGGCGACCAGTGGCGCGCCGATTTCGACCAGCAGGGGGTGTTCTTCCTGAGCCGGATCGATTCCGAGGCGCAATGGGTGGAAAGCTACGAGATGTTCCCCACCGTCGCGCAGGTGATGGACCCGAACCCGCAGGACCCGGCCTCGTTCACCGAGCTGTTGGGTGGAACCGACACCTATGCCTTCGGCCTGAGCAAGGACAATGGCGAGCGCAGCGAGGTCAGCGGCTTTGACCGGCTGACCGGCAGGACGGTGGTGATCGACGGCATCCCGCTGGAGGAGACCGCCTTCGAATTCACCGAGACCAGCATCGGCGGCAGCGTGCTGCGCCGGGCGCGCGGCCGGGAATACATCCACCGCGACTGGCGGCTGTTCTTCTCCGGCCCGACCGAGTGGGACGCGGGCGACGGCAGCTTCGTGCCGGTCGACGGCAGCCCGGTCCAGTTCATCTTCCCCGGCGAGCCGGGATTTGCGGCAACCCAGCCGATCTTCGACTGCGACGCGATCCTGTCGCAGTCGCCCGTCTTCGACCTTTTGCAGAGGGTACGCCATGACCAATGAACGCCAAGGACATTGCCTGTGCAACGGCGTGCGGATCACCGTCACCGATCCGTCGCATGAACTGGGCGCCTGCCACTGCGACATGTGCCGCCGATGGACCGGCGTCGCCTTCGTCGGCTTCGGCGTCGCCGAGCGGAAGCTGAAGATCGAGGGCAGCGAGAACGTGACCGCCTTCCGGTCCTCCGACTGGGCGGAGCGCTGCTTCTGCAAGGTCTGCGGATCGACGCTCTGGTATCACCTGACGATCCCCGGTCAGGAGCTGACGCATTACGTGGCCGCGGGCCTGCTCGACGATCTGTCGGGCATGACGCTGGAGCACGAGCTTTTCATCGACAAGAAACCCGACGCCTTCGCCTTCGCCGGCGATCGCAAGAGAACAACCGAGGCCGATTTCCTTGCCTCCCTGTCTGCCAGCCCCGAGGAGTGAGCCATGACGATCTATGATGAAGCCTGGGTGAAGGCGGAAGAAGCCAAGCGGGCGTGGCTGGACGAGAACGGGCTCTACAAATCCGACGACGAACATGCCTCCTGCGGGGTCGGCCTTGTGGTCGCGATCTCCGGCAAGCCGTCTCGCAAGGTGGTGGAAAGCGGGATCTCGGCGCTGAAGGCGGTCTGGCACCGCGGCGCCGTCGATGCCGACGGCAAGACCGGCGACGGCGCGGGCATCCATGTGCAGATCCCGGTGCGGTTCTTCTACGACCAGGTGCGCCGGACGGGGCACGAGCCCGACATGTCGAAGCTGATCGCCGTCGGTCAGGTCTTCCTGCCGCGCACCGATTTCGGCGCGCAGGAACGCTGCCGGACCATCGTCGAGACCGAAGTGCTGCGGATGGGCCACTACATCTACGGCTGGCGCCACGTGCCGGTGGACACGCTGGTGCTGGGCGAGAAGGCCAATGCGACCCGGCCCGAGATCGAGCAGATCCTGATCCGCAACGAGAAGGACATCGACGAGGAGCAGTTCGAGCGCGAGCTCTACATCATCCGGCGCCGGATCGAGAAGGCGGCGCTGGCGGCGCAGATCGCCGGGCTCTATCTCTGCTCGCTCTCCTGCCGGTCGATCATCTACAAGGGCATGATGCTGGCCGAGCAGGTCGCGGTGTTCTACCCCGACCTGATGGACGAACGCTTCGAGAGCGCCTTCGCGATCTATCACCAGCGCTATTCGACCAACACCTTCCCGCAGTGGTGGCTGGCGCAGCCCTTCCGCATGCTGGCGCACAACGGCGAGATCAACACGCTGAAGGGCAACGTCAACTGGATGAAATCGCACGAGATCCGGATGGCCTCTTCGGCCTTCGGGGACGCGGCGGAGGACATCAAGCCGATCATCCCGCAGGGGACGTCGGATTCGGGCGCGCTGGACGCGGTGTTCGAGGTGATGGTGCGCTCGGGCCGGTCGGCGCCGATGACCAAGACCATGATGATCCCCGAGGCCTGGTCGAAGACCACGACCGACATGCCGAAGGCCTGGGCGGACATGTATGCCTATTGCAACGCGGTGATGGAGCCGTGGGACGGGCCGGCGGCGCTGGCGATGACCGATGGCCGCTGGGTCTGCGGCGGGCTCGACCGCAACGGTCTGCGGCCGATGCGCTATGTGGTGACCGGCGATGGCATGCTGATCGCCGGGTCCGAAGCCGGGATGGTGCCGGTGGACGAGATGAGCGTGCGCGAGAAGGGCGCGCTCGGGCCGGGGCAGATCATCGCCGTCGACATGGCGCAGGGCAAGCTCTACCACGACACCGAGATCAAGGACCGGCTGGCGGGCTCGCAGCCCTTCGGCGCCTGGATCGAGAAGGTGGTGGACCTGAACGCGCTGCTGCGCGACGTCCCGGAAGCGGCGATGTTCGAGCCGGCGGAGCTGCGCAAGCGGCAGATCGCGGCGGGCTACACCGTCGAGGAGATCGAGCAGGTGCTGGCCCCGATGGCGGAGGACGGCAAGGAGATGATCGCCTCGATGGGCGATGACACGCCGCCCGCGGTGCTGTCGTCGGTCTATCGTCCGCTGAGCCATTTCTTCCGGCAGAACTTCAGCCAGGTCACCAACCCGCCGATCGACAGCCTGCGCGAAAGCCGGGTGATGAGCCTGAAGACGCGGTTCGGCAACCTCAAGAACGTGCTGGAGGACAATTCCAGCCAGACCGAGATCCTGATCCTCGAGAGCCCCTTCGTGGCCAATGCCGAATTCGACGTGATGCTGTCGCAGTTCGGGGCCAATGTCGCAACCATCGACTGCACCTTCCCGGCCAGCCGGGCGCATGACGCGCTGCGGCTGGGGCTGGAGCGCATCCGCGCCGAGGCCGAGGATGCGGTGCGCTCGGGCGCGTCGCATATCGTGCTGACCGATCAGGGGCAGGGGCCGGATGCGGTGCCGATGCCGATGATCCTCGCCACCTCGGCGGTGCATAGCTGGCTGACGCGCAAGGGTCTGCGGACCTTCTGCTCGGTCAACGTGCGCTCGGCTGAGTGCATCGACCCGCATTACTTCGCGGTGCTGATCGGCTGCGGCGCCACCACGGTGAACGCCTATCTGGCGCAGGACACCATCGCCGACCGGATCGCACGCGGTCTGGTCGAGGGGTCGCTGACCGATGCGATGCGGCGCTTCCGCGACGCGATCAACGCGGGACTGCTGAAAATCATGGCGAAGATGGGGATCTCGGTGATCTCCTCCTATCGCGGCGGTCTGAACTTCGAGGCGGTCGGTCTGAGCCGCGCCATGGTGGCCGAGTATTTCCCGGGGATGCACAGCCGCATCTCGGGGATCGGCGTCTCGGGCATCCAGCACAAGCTGGAGGAGGTCCATGCGAAAGGCTGGCTCGGCGGGGCCGATGTGATGCCGATCGGCGGCTTCTACAAGGCGCGGCGCTCGGGCGAGAAGCACGCTTGGGAAGCGCAGACGATGCACATGCTGCAATCGGCATGCGACCGCGCCTCCTACGACCTGTGGAAGCAGTATTCCGCGGCGATGCGGGCCAACCCGCCGATCCATATCCGCGACCTGCTGGACATCAAGGTGCTGGGCAAGCCGGTGCCGATCGAGGAGGTGGAATCGATCACCTCGATCCGCAAGCGCTTCGTCACGCCGGGCATGAGCCTCGGCGCGCTGGGGCCGGAGGCGCACAAGACGCTGAACATCGCGATGAACCGGATCGGCGCGAAGTCCGACTCGGGCGAGGGCGGCGAAGATCCGGCGCATTTCCTGCCGGAGCCGAACGGCGACAACCCGAGCGCCAAGATCAAGCAGGTGGCTTCCGGGCGCTTCGGCGTGACGGCGGAATATCTGAACGCCTGCGAGGAGCTGGAGATCAAGGTCGCGCAGGGCGCCAAGCCCGGCGAGGGCGGACAGCTGCCCGGCATGAAGGTGACCGAGCTGATCGCGCGGCTGCGGCATTCGACCAAGGGCGTGACGCTGATCTCGCCGCCGCCGCACCATGACATCTACTCGATCGAAGACCTCGCGCAGCTGATCTACGACCTCAAGCAGATCAACCCGCGCGCCAAGGTGACGGTGAAGCTGGTCTCGGCCAGCGGCGTCGGCACCATCGCGGCGGGCGTGGCCAAGGCCAAGGCCGACATCATCCTGATCTCGGGCCACAACGGCGGCACCGGGGCCTCTCCGGGCACCTCGATCAAATATGCGGGCCTGCCGTGGGAGATGGGTCTGACCGAGGCGCATCAGGTGCTGGCGATGAACAACCTGCGCGAGCGGGTGACGCTGCGCACCGACGGCGGGCTGCGCACCGGGCGCGACATCGTCATGGCGGCGATGATGGGGGCCGAGGAATACGGCATCGGCACCGCGGCGCTGATCGCCATGGGCTGCATCATGGTGCGCCAGTGCCAGTCGAACACCTGCCCGGTGGGCGTCTGCACCCAGGACCCGGCGCTGCGCGCCAAGTTCACCGGCTCGGCGGACAAGGTGGTGAACCTCATCACCTTCTACGCCCAGGAGGTGCGCGAGATCCTCGCCTCGATCGGGGCGCGGTCGCTGGACGAGATCATCGGCCGGGCCGATCTGCTGACGCAGGTCAGCCGCGGGGCGGCGCATCTCGACGATCTGGACCTCAACCCGCTGCTCATCACCGTGGATGGGGCAAACCGGATCACCTACGACCGCTCGAAGCCGCGCAACCACGTGCCCGACACGCTGGATGCCGAGATCGTCAAGGACGGCGCGCGCTTCTTCGAGGATGGCGAGAAGATGCAGCTGAGCTATGCCGTGCGCAACACGCACCGCACCATCGGCACGCGGGCCTCGTCGCATATCGTGCGCAAATACGGCATGCGCAACAACCTGCAGCATGACCACCTGACGGTGAAGCTGTCGGGCTCCTGCGGACAGTCGCTGGGCGCCTTCGCCACCAAGGGGCTGAAGATCGAGGTCTCGGGCGATGCCAACGACTATGTCGGCAAGGGGCTGTCGGGCGGGCTGATCGTGGTCCGGCCGCAGATGGAAAGCCCGCTGGTCGCGGCGGAGAACACCATCATCGGCAACACCGTGCTTTACGGTGCGACCGACGGCTTCCTCTTTGCCGCCGGGCGGGCGGGCGAGCGGTTTGCGGTGCGCAACTCCGGCGCCACGGTGGTGGTGGAGGGCTGCGGCACCAACGGCTGCGAATACATGACCGGCGGGGTCGCGGTGATCCTCGGCAGCATCGGCGCCAACTTCGGCGCCGGGATGACCGGGGGCATGGCCTATCTCTACGACCCGGAAGGCGTCGCCGAGGATTTCATGAACCTCGAGACGCTGGTGACCTGCGCCGTCAGCCACCCGCATTGGGAGGCGCAGCTGAAGGGGCTGATCGAGCGCCACGCGCGCGAGACCGGCAGCCGCCATGCGCAGCGCATCCTCGCGGACTGGGCGGTGGAGCGGCAGAACTTCCTGCAGGCCTGCCCGAAGGAGATGCTGGTGCACCTGCCGCATCCCCTGAGCGACGAGCCGCAGGCGGTTCCGGCGGAGTGATCGCGAAGGCCCCGGGGGAAACCCCGGGGTCTTCGGCTTTGGGGGTCTTCGGCTTTCGGGCCCGACGCGGCCTCGCAGCGCTTGACCCCGGCGCGGGCTTCGTGGTCTTGCTTCGCCGATGACACGCAAGCCTTCCTCGCGCAAATCCGCCAGCAAGCCCGCGCCCGCCCCGCGTCTGCGGCCCGGGCGGCTGATCCGGCGCTGGGCGCTGCGCGGGGTGATCGGCTTTGGCGCGCTGATCCTGTTCTTCGTGCTGCTCTTCGCCGTGGTGAACCCGCCCACCACCTTCACCATGCTGGCCGAAGGCCGTCGTCTGGGCGGGGTGGAGCAGGAATGGGCCGACTGGGAGGAGATCGCCCCGGTGATGGCGCGCTCCATCGTCGCGGCGGAGGATGCCAACTACTGCCTGCACTGGGGCTTCGACATGCGGGCGATCCGCGCGGCGATGGAGGCGGGCGGCAATCGCGGCGCTTCGACGCTGAGCCAGCAGGTCGTGAAGAACGTCTTCCTCTGGCAGGGCCGCAGCTGGCCGCGCAAGGCGCTGGAGGCGATCATCACCCCGGTGGTGGAGACGGTCTGGACGAAGCGCCGCATCCTCGAGGTCTACATGAACGTGGCGGAATTCGACGAGGGCGTGTTCGGGGTGAAGGCGGCGGCGCAGAATGCCTTCGATACCACGCCCGACCGGCTGACGGCGGTGCAGGCCGCCCGGCTGGCGGCGGTGCTGCCCGATCCGAAGGAGCGCGACGCGGCCAATCCGGGCAGCTTCACCCGGCGGCGCGCGGCCTCGATCATGGATGGCGCCAACACCATCCGCGCCGATGGCCGGGCCGGCTGTTTCGAGTAGCGCAGGCCGAATGCCGCCCTGTTAACCACTGCGGGATTGAATTCCGCCGCCTCCCGCGGCAATGAGGGGCATCCCTACCTTGAAAGCACCGCATTGCGATGAACCGACTTTATCACGTCCCCCTCTCGCCCTTCTGCCGCAAGGTCCGGCTGACACTGGCGGAAAAACGCATCGAGGTGGAGCTGGTCGAGGAACGGTACTGGGAGCCCTCGCCCGACTTCCTGAGGCGCAACCCGGCGGGCAAGGTGCCGGTGCTCAGGATGGAGAGCAAGGTTCTGTCGGAGAGCCAGGCGATCTGCGAATATATCGAGGACACCGTGCCGCAGCCGCAGCTGATGCCGCGCGATCCCGACGGCCGTTTCGAGGTGCGCAGGCTCTGCGCCTGGTTCGACGACAAGTTCCACGAGGAGGTGACCTCGAAACTGCTCTACGAACGGGTGAACAAGAAGCTGATGGCGCAAGGCTATCCGGACTCGAAGAACGTGAAGTTCGGCTCGCAGCGGATCAAGTACCACCTCGATTACATGGCCTGGCTGCTCGATCAGCGGCGGTGGCTGGCGGGCGACGTGATGACGCTGGCCGATTTCACCGCCGCCGCTCACCTGTCCTGCCTCGACTACATCTCGGACGTGGACTGGAACCGGCATGCGGTGGTGAAGGACTGGTATGCCAAGATCAAGTCGCGCCCCTCGTTCCGGCCGCTGCTGGTCGATCAGGTGCCGGGCTTCCCGCCGCCGGCGCATTACGCCGATCTGGATTTTTGAGCGGAAAGCGCCGGGCGGCCTGCCTCCCAGCCCGGCCACGGGCCGGGCGTTATTCGTTGAAACCCTCCACGGGAGGGTTTCTAAACACTCATAACCCCCCGGGGATATTTAGGCCAAGATGAAAGGACTGCCCGTGAAGGAGCGTCTCATCGCGCGGGCGTTGGAGGAGGGGTTCTCCAAGGTCGGGATCTGCGCGCCTGACGCCGCGCCGGAGACGGCGGGGCGGCTCAGGGCCTTTCTCGAGGCCGGGCGGCATGGGCAGATGGGCTGGATGGCCGAGCGCGAACATTGGCGCGGCGATGCGGCGGCGCTCTGGCCCGAGGCGCGGTCGGTCATCATGCTGGCCGAGGTCTATACCCCCGAGGCCGATCCGCGCGCCGTGCTGGCCGAGCGCGACCGGGCGGCGGTGAGCGTCTATGCCCAGGGCAAGGATTACCACGATCTGGTGAAGAAGCGGCTGAAGCGGCTCGGGCGCTGGCTGGTGGCCGAGACCGGGGCCGAGATAAAGGTCTTCGTCGATACCGCGCCGGTGATGGAGAAGCCGCTGGCGCAGGCGGCGGGGCTCGGCTGGCAGGGCAAGCACACCAATCTCCTGAGCCGCGATCTGGGCAACTGGTTCTTTCTCGGCGCGATCTTCACCACGCTGGATCTGCCGAAGGACGCGGCCGAGCCCGAGCATTGCGGCTCCTGCACCGCCTGTCTCGAGGCCTGCCCGACGCGGGCCTTCCCGGCGCCGTTCCAGCTCGACGCGCGGCGCTGCATCTCCTACCTGACCATCGAGCATCACGGGCCGGTGGAGCCGGAGTTGCGGGCGCTGATGGGCAACCGGATCTATGGCTGCGACGACTGTCTTGCCGCCTGCCCGTGGAACAAGTTCGCCGTGGCGGCGCGCGAGATCGGCTATGCCGCACGGGTCGGGGCGCCGCCTCTGGCCGAGCTGGCGGAGCTGGACGATGCGGGTTTCCGCGCCCGTTTCGCGGGGTCGCCGATCAAGCGGATCGGGCGCGACCGTTTCCTGCGCAACGTGCTCTATGCCATCGGCAATTCCGGCGATCCGGCGCTGCTGCCCGCGGCGCGGGCGCGTCTGGGCGACGCCGATCCGGTGGTGGCCGAGGCGGCGGAATGGGCGGTGGCGCGGCTGTCCTGAAATCCGCCACATTGGCGCGGCATCGGGGCGGCGCATGCGGCGGGTGAGGGTGAGGATGGGCTGGGAAGGGATCGGGCTGACGGCGGCCTATCTTGGGGTGATGAACATCGCGACCTATGCGGCCTTCGCGCTGGACAAGCGCCGCTCGGTCGCGGGGGCGTGGCGGCTGCGCGAGGTGTCGCTGCTCAGGCTGGCGCTGTTCGGCGGCTGGCCGGGGGCGAAGCTGGCGCAGTGGCGGCTCAGGCACAAGACGCGCAAGCAACCTTTCGCGCGGATCCTGAACCTGATCGGCGCGCTGCAGCTGGTGCTGGCTCTGGCGCTTGCCGCCACGGCGGCCGGCTGGACCGGGGCGGCGATGCGCTGGCTCGGCGGCGAGGGCTGGGCGGGGATCGGCCTCACGCTGTTCGAGCCGGGGCCGGAGCCCGAGCCGGAGCGGGTGATGCCGCGGCGATTTGGCCCGGGGTCGTGACCGGCGGGGCCCTGCCGCCCGGTTTGGTCGTGGGCCCGAATCGTGCTAGGGTGCCCCTCCCGCAAGGGCCGGACGCCGGGCCTTCGGGGAATTGTCGTGCAGCCAGAGGAGGACCGACATGAGCCGTCACCTTGCAGACAAGCGCAGCCCGTCGGAAGGCGGGCGGGTGAAGATGTTCCTGAAGATCGCGCGCAGCCCGCGGGCGATCTGGCACCGGGACGCAGCGCGCCCCGCGGGCAACCGCCGCCTGATGGAGTTCCTGCGGATCGAGCGCGGCCGCACCGCCTGAACCGCAAGCGCCGATGAGGAAGAGCGCGCCCGAGGGCGCGCTCTCTGTCCGTCAGGCGCGGACCAGCTTTTCGTAATCGGTGGCGATGGATTTCGTCAGCTCGCCCACCTCGAAGCTGTAGTCGCCGATCTGGCCGACCGGCGTCACCTCGGCGGCGGTGCCGGTGAGGAAGCACTGCTCGTAGCCTTCCAGATCGCCGGCTTCGATCCGCTTCTCGACCACGGTGATGCCCTTGTCCTTCAGCATCTGGATGACGGTCTGCCGGGTGATGCCGTTGAGGATCGCGTCGGGGATCGGGGTGTGGACCTCGTTGCCCTTGACGAAGAAGATGTTTGCGCCGGTCGCCTCGGCGACATAGCCGCGGTAGTCGAACATCATCGCGTCCGAGCAGCCCTTCGCCTCGGCGGCATGTTTCGACATGGTGCAGATCATGTAGAGACCGGCGGCCTTGGCGGCATGCGGGATGGTTTCCGGCGAGGGTCGCTTCCATTTCGAGATGTCGAGCTTGGCGCCCTTGAACTTGGCGTCGCCGTAGTAGTTGCCCCAAGCCCAGCAGGCCACCGCCATGCGGATCGGGTTGCGCTGCGAGGCCACGCCCATGTCTTCGCCCGCGCCGCGCCAGGCCAGCGCGCGGACGTAGCAGTCGGTCAGGTTGTTGGCCTTGATGGTGGCTTCCTTGGCCGCCTCGATCTCGGCCACCGAATAGGGCAGCGGCATGTCGAGCAACTCGCCCGACTTGCGCAGGCGCTCGGAATGCTCGACCGACTTGAAGATCTTGCCGTTGTAGCAGCGCTCGCCCTCGAAGACCGAGGAGGCATAATGCAGCGCATGGGTCAGGACGTGCACCTTGGCGGAGCGCCAATCCACCAGCTCGCCATCCATCCAGATGAAACCGTCGCGATCGTCATAACCTGCCATCGTAACCTCCTTCGCCCGCGGGCATTTTCCGTTTGTTGCGCTGAAAAGGTCCGGTGCGGACATAAAGTTGCGCAAAACGCGGGGATTCGCTAACAGTTGAGTCTTGGAAAGTCAACAAGGCTGACATAAAATCCCATTGTAACGAGGGAGAGCGGATCGATGGCCGAGGGTGGAGCAGGGCCGGGGGGCGGCGAGTCGCTGCTGTTCCTGACCGACGAGCAGTTGCGCAAGGGAATCGAGGCGATGTTCTTCGCCTATCGCGGCTTCACCGCCGATCCCGACCGGATTCTCGACGAGATGGACTATGGCCGGGCGCATCACCGGGCGATCCACTTCATCCACCGCTCGCCCGGGACCACGGTGAACAACCTGCTGTCGATCCTCGGCGTGACCAAACAGTCGCTGAACCGGGTGCTCCGGACGCTGATAGAGGACGGGCTGGTGGAGAGCCGGGTGGGCCGGGTCGACAAGCGCGAGCGGCACCTGTTCCTGACGGCGAAAGGCTCGGAACTGGAGCGGGTGCTGTCGGATGCCCAGCGGGCGCGGCTGCGCGCCGCCTACCGGGTGGCGGGGCCCGCGGCGGTGCAGGGCTTCCGTCAGGTTCTCGAAGCGATGATGGACCCGGACCTGCGGAGACAGTATCAGACGCTGAAGGAGAGCAGCGCATGACCGAACCGCAGGCCCATCTTCTGGTCGTCGACGACGACGAGCGCATCCGGGGATTGTTGCAGAAATTCCTCGTGCGCAACGGCTTCCTCGTCTCGACCGCCCGCGACGCGGCGCAGGCGCGGCGGCTCCTGGCCGGGCTCGAGTTCGACATGATCGTGCTCGACGTGATGATGCCCGGCGAGGATGGCATCACCCTGACCCGCGCGCTGCGCGAGGAGATCGCCACGCCGATCCTCCTGCTGACCGCGCGCGGCGAGACGGCGAACCGGATCGAGGGGCTGGAGGCGGGGGCCGACGACTATCTGGCCAAGCCCTTCGAACCCAAGGAGCTGCTGCTCAGGATCAACGCCATCCTGCGCCGCGTGCCGGTGCTGAAGGCCGATGCCGGGCCGAAGGTGCTGCATCTGGGCTCGGTGCGCTACGATCTGGAGCGGGGCGAGCTGTGGCGCGGCGCCGATCCGGTGCGGCTGACCGCGACCGAGGCGGCGCTGATGCGGATCTTCGCCGCCCAGCCGGGCGAGGCGGTGAGCCGCGAGAAGCTGGTGGGCGATCTCGGCCGCGACGACGGGCAGAGCCAGGAACGCGCGGTGGACGTGCAGATCACCCGGCTGCGGCGCAAGATCGAGGTGGACCCCAAGCAGCCGCGCTATCTGCAGACGGTGCGGGGGTCGGGCTACATGCTGGCGCCGGACTAGCGGAACGCGCCGGGGGCTTCGCGCCCCTGGACCCCCGCGGGATATTTAAGGACAGAAAATGTCTACTGAGCGGGAGGGTGACGCATGACGACGGCCTGTTTTTTCCATGAGGCATCCTCGGGTCACGTGACGCCGCCGGGTCATCCGGAGCGGGTGGAGCGGATGCGGGCGGTGGCGGAGGGGCTTGCCGGGCTCGACCTCGACCGGCGCGAGGCGCCGCTGGCCGAGGAGGCCGAGGTGCTGCGCTGTCATCCGGCCTCCTATCTCGCGCGGATCAAGGCGGGTCTGCCGGAGGAGGGCTGGTCGCAGCTCGACGGCGACACCTTCCTGTCGCCCGGCTCGCTGGAGGCGGCGCTGCGCGCGGTCGGCGGCACCTGTGCGGCGGTGGATCTGGTGCTGTCGGGCGGGGCGGGCAATGCCTTCGTCGGCTGCCGCCCGCCGGGGCATCATGCCGAGCAGGATGTGGCGATGGGCTTCTGCCTCTTCGGCTCTGTCTCGATCGCGGCGAAGCGGGCACTGGAGGAGCACGGGCTTTCCCGCGTCGCCATCGTCGATTTCGACGTGCATCACGGCAATGGCACGCAGGCGCTGATGTGGGACGAGCCGCGCGTGCTGTTCGCCTCGAGCCACCAGATGCCGCTCTATCCCGGCACCGGGGCGGCGGAGGAGCGCGGCGCGCATGGCCAGATCGTCAATGTGCCGCTCCGTGCAGGCAGCGCGGGGGCGGTGATGCGGGCGGCCTACGAGGACGTGATCCTGCCGCGGATCGATGCCTTCCGGCCCGAGTTGATCCTGATCTCCGCCGGGTTCGACGCCCATGCCGACGATCCGCTGGCCGGGCTGAACTGGACGGCGCAGGATTTCGCCTGGCTCACCGGGCGGATCTGCGATCTGGCTGCGGCGCATTGTGGCGGGCGGGTGGTCTCGACACTCGAGGGGGGATATGATCTGCCTGCCCTTGCTGCGAGTGTCGCGGCCCATGTGGGCGTCTTGAAGGAGCGGAGCGCATGACGGAAAAGCCGGTGGCAAGCATGACATTCGAAGAGGCGATGGCCGCGCTGGAGCAGGTTGTCGGCGCTCTGGAAAAGGGCGATGTGCCGCTGGACCAGTCGATCGCGCTCTACGAACGCGGCGCGGCGCTGAAGGCGCATTGCGCCGGCAAGCTGAAGGATGCCGAGGAGAAGGTGGAGATGATCCGCGCCGCCGAGGGCCGTGCGGTCGGAACGGTGGCTGCGGAGGGATTGTGAGCTTTCCCGTTGCTTTGAACGATGCGGCCCTTGCCGTGCAGGCCCGGCTCGATGCGGCGCTGGCGGGCCATGACGATCTGCCGGTGGTCGCGGCGATGCGCTATGCGCTGCAGGGCGGCAAGCGGCTGCGCGGCTTTCTGGTGCTGGAATCGGCGCGGCTGCATGGCGTCGCCCCCGCGGCGGCGGTGAGTGCGGCGGCGGCGATCGAGGCGCTGCATGCCTACAGCCTCGTGCATGACGACCTGCCCTGCATGGATGACGACGACCTGCGCCGCGGCCTGCCGACGGTGCATGTGAAATGGGACGAGGCGACGGCGGTGCTGGCGGGCGATGCGCTGCAGACGCTGGCCTTCGAGCTTCTGGCCGATCCGGCGCTGGGCCCGGCCGAGGTGCGGATCGCGCTGGTGGCCTCGCTGGCGAAGGCCTCGGGCGCCGAGGGCATGGTGCTGGGGCAGGCGCTGGACATCGCCGCCGAAAGCGCCGCCGTGCCGCTGACCCTGCCCGAGATCACCCGGCTGCAGGCGGGCAAGACCGGCGCGCTGATCCGCTGGTCGGCGGAGGCGGGCGCCGTGCTCGGCCAGGCCGATGCCGGGCCGCTGGGGCGTTATGCCACGGCCCTCGGTCTCGCCTTCCAGATCGCCGACGACATCCTCGATGTCGAGGGCGATGCGGCCAAGGCGGGCAAGCGTTTGCAGAAGGATGCCGAGGCGGGCAAGGCGACCTTCGTCTCGCTCCTGGGTCTCGAGGGGGCGAAAGACCGCGCAAAAGCCCTGGTGACCGAGGCGGAAGCCGCTCTGGCCCCCTATGGTGCGGCAGCGGGAACCTTGATCGAGGCTGCGCGCTTCGTTATTGCGCGCGAAAGCTGAGCAGCCACCCCGAGGAGGGGAGCCAATGACCGACAGACCCAAGACGCCGACGCTGGACCGGGTGAACCTGCCCGTGGACCTGAAGGCCTTGAGCGACCGCGAGCTGCGGCATGTCGCCGACGAGCTGCGGGCCGAGACCATCTCGGCCGTATCGGTGACGGGCGGGCATCTGGGCGCGGGTCTGGGCGTGGTGGAGCTGACGGTGGCGCTGCATGCCGTCTTCGACACGCCGCGTGACAAGATCATCTGGGACGTCGGGCACCAGTGCTACCCGCACAAGATCCTGACCGGGCGGCGCGACCGCATCCGCACGCTGCGGACCGAGGGCGGGCTGGCGGGCTTCACCAAGCGGTCGGAGAGCCCCTATGACCCGTTCGGCGCGGGCCACAGCTCCACCTCGATCTCGGCGGCGCTGGGCTTTGCCGCGGCGCGCGACCTGACCGGCGAGGGCGGCGACGCCATCGCGGTGATCGGCGACGGGTCGATGAGCGCGGGCATGGCCTTCGAGGCGATGAACAACGCGGGCCATCTGAAGAAGCGGCTTATCGTCATCCTGAACGACAACGAGATGAGCATCGCGCCGCCGGTGGGGGCGTTGTCGTCCTATCTGAGCCGCCTCTATGCCGGCGCGCCGTTCCAAGATTTCAAGGCGGCGGCCAAGGGGGCGCTCGGCTTCCTGCCCGAGCCGTTCCAGGAGGGCGCGCGGCGGGCGAAGGAGATGCTCAAGAGCATCACCGTCGGCGGCACGCTGTTCGAGGAGCTGGGCTTCTCCTATGTCGGGCCGATCGACGGGCATGATCTGGAGCAGCTGCTGGCGATCCTGCGCACGGTGAAGGCGCGGGCGACGGGGCCGGTGCTGATCCATGCGATCACCAAGAAGGGCAAGGGCTACGCCCCGGCGGAAGAGGCGCGCGACCGGGGGCATGCCACGTCGAAGTTCAACGTGCTGACCGGCGAGCAGACCAAGGCGCCGTCGAATGCGCCGAGCTATACCAAGGTCTTCGCCCAGAGCCTCGTGAAGGAGGCCGAGCGCGACGAGCGGATCGTGGCGGTGACGGCGGCGATGCCGGACGGGACCGGGCTGAACCTGTTCGCGGAGCGGTTCCCGAACCGCTGCTTCGACGTGGGCATCGCGGAACAGCATGCGGTGACCTTCAGCGCCGGGATGGCGGCGGGGGGCTTGCGGCCGTTCTGCGCGCTTTATTCCACCTTCCTGCAGCGCGGCTACGACCAGATCGTGCATGACGTGGCGATCCAGCGGCTGCCGGTGCGCTTCGCCATCGACCGGGCCGGGCTGGTGGGGGCGGATGGGGCGACCCATGCGGGGGCCTTCGACGTGGCTTTCCTCGCCAACCTGCCGGGGTTCGTGGTGATGGCCGCCGCCGATGAGGCGGAGCTGGTGCATATGGTGGCCACGGCCGTCGCGCATGACGAGGGGCCGATCGCCTTCCGGTTCCCGCGCGGCGATGGCGTGGGGGTGGAGATGCCGGCGAAGGGCGTCCCGCTGGAGATCGGCAAGGGGCGGATCGTGCGGGAGGGCAGCCGGGTGGCTATCCTGTCGTTCGGGACGCGGCTGTCGGAGGTGATGATGGCGGCGGAGGCCCTGACGGCGCGGGGGATCGCGCCGACGGTGGCGGATGCCCGCTTTGCCAAGCCGCTGGACCGGGAGCTGATCCTGCGGCTGGCGCGGGATCATGAGGCACTGATCACCATCGAGGAAGGCGCGATCGGCGGGTTCGGCAGCCATGTGGCGCAGCTTCTGGCCGAGGAGGGTGTCTTCGATGGCGGGATCAAGTTCCGCTCGATGGTGCTGCCCGACACGTTCATCGATCAGGCGAGCCCGGAGAAGATGTATCAGGTCGCCGGGATGAGCGCCGCCGAGATCGAGGCGAAGGTCTTGCAGACGCTGGGCGTGGCGCTGGTGGGAAAGCGGGCCTGAGGGCCCGTTTTCACGCGTGAAAATCGACGCAACGCTTTGATTTCATTGTATAGCGCAGGATTTGTTCAGCCCTTGTTAACCTCGGGGCTGACAAGGGGCGGTGTCAGGTTTCTTCGGCGAGAAGGCTTTGCAGGCCCGAACGGTAGTCGGGATGGATCAGCCGGATGCCCAGATCGCGCTTGATCCGGTCGTTCCGCACGCGCTTCGATTCCGCGTAGAAGCTGCGCGCCATCGGCGACATCTCGGCTTCGTCATAGGGCACCGCGGGGGGCTCCGGCAGGCCGAGCAGATGCGCGGCATGCGACAGCACATCCTCGGGCGGGGCCGGGTCGTCATCGCAGACATTGTAGATCGCGCCGGGATCGGGGCGCAGCATCGAGGCCTCGAGCACCTGTGCGATGTCGTCGACATGGGTGCGGCTGAAGACCTGACCGGGCTTCAGGATGCGGCGGGCGGTGCCGTCGCGCACCTTCTCGAACGGGCCGCGGCCGGGGCCGTAGATGCCGGCGAGGCGGAAGATGTGCACCGGCAGGCCGGTTGCCAGCCACTCGGCCTCGGCGGCGACGCGGGCCTGTCCGCGGGCGGTGGAGGGGGTGAGCGGGGTCGATTCGTCGACCCAGCTGCCCTGATGGTCGCCATAGACGCCGGTGGTGGAGAGATAGCCGACCCAAAGCGGGGCGCCGGTGGCGATCCCGGGGGCGGCGGCGAGGAAGGGATCGGTCGGATCCGGGGCGGCGGAGACGAGGATGTGGCTGGCCCCGGCCAGGGCGGCGGAGAGGTCGCCGGGCCAGAGCAGCGGCTCCACCCCTTCGGCCTGAAGCGCGCGGGCCTTGGCGGCGCTGCGGGTGGTGCCGATGATGCGCCAGCCCTGCGGGATCAGGCGGCGGGCGAGGGCGCGGGCGGAGTAGCCGTGGCCGAGGGAGAGGAGTGTCTGGGTCATGGCGCAGTATTTCCCCGCGCCGCCGGCGCCGCAAGGGGGCGCGCGCCGACAACATGCCGCGACGACTTTAAGCTGCCGTTACCGAAGCCGGGTGCAATTGGTGGGGGTTGATCCGCCGGGCCGCGATGGTGCATGTTTGGCGATCCTTTGTGAAAGACCATGATCGTGACCGAACTTGCGCCGCTGCTGACCCCCACCCCGACCGAGGCCGAAGCCTTCACCGACCCCGCCGCGGCGGTCGCCCGGCTGGAGGAGCTGTATTTCGCCGCAACGGAGTTCCTGTCGCTGCAGTTCAGCGAGGCGGTGACGCGGGGGCGGCCGAAGACCCGGGTGCGGGCCTACTACCCCGAGATCCGGCTGACCACGACCAGCTTCACCCGCGCCGACAGCCGGTTGAGCTTCGGCCATGTGGCGCAGCCCGGCACCTATGCGACGACGGTGACGCGGCCGGACCTGTTCCGCAACTATCTGGTGCAGCAGATCGGGCTTCTGATCGAGAACCACTCGGTGCCGGTGATGATCGGCGTGTCGGATACGCCGATTCCGGTGCATTTCGCGGTGGCGGGCAATCCGGCGGTGCTGGTGCCGCAGGAGGGAGTGCTGGATTTCTCGCTGCGCGACGTGTTCGACGTGCCGGATCTGGCGACGACCAATGACGATATCGTCAACGGCGTACGGCTGGTGAACCCCGACGGGTCGGGGCCGCTGGCGCCCTTCACGGCGCAGCGGGTGGATTATTCTCTGGCGCGGCTGACGCATTACACCGCGACCGATCCGCGGCATTTCCAGAACCACGTGCTGTTCACCAACTACCAGTTCTATGTCGATGAATTCGAGGCCTTCGCCCGCAAGGCGCTGGCGGACCCGGCCTCGGGCTACACCGCCTTCGTGGCGCCAGGCAATCACGAGATCACCGGGCCGGATGCGCCGCCGCTGCTGGTCGGGAAGATGCCGCAGATGCCGACCTATCACCTGAAGCGGCGCGACGGGCAGGGGATCACGCTGGTCAACATCGGCGTCGGCCCGTCGAACGCCAAGACCGCGACCGACCATATCGCCGTGCTGCGCCCGCATGCCTGGCTGATGGTCGGGCATTGCGCCGGGCTGCGGAACACGCAGAGCCTGGGGGATTTCGTCTTGGCCCATGCCTATTTGCGCGAGGATCACGTGCTGGACGCCGACCTGCCGGTCTGGGTGCCGATCCCGGCGCTGGCCGAGATCCAGATCGCGCTGGAAGACGCGGTGGAGGCGGTGACGCAGCTGGAAGGCTACGAGTTGAAGCGGATCATGCGCACGGGCACGGTGGCCACCATCGACAACCGCAACTGGGAGCTGCGCGACCAGTCGGGCCCGGTGCAGCGGCTGAGCCAGTCGCGGGCCATCGCGCTGGACATGGAAAGCGCCACCATCGCCGCCAACGGATTCCGCTTCCGGGTGCCCTATGGCACGCTGCTCTGCGTGTCGGACAAGCCCCTGCATGGCGAGCTGAAACTGCCCGGAATGGCGACAGATTTCTACAAGACCCAGGTGTCGCGGCACCTCCTGATCGGCATCCGGGCGATGGAGACGCTGCGCGAGACTCCCATCGAGCGGATTCACAGCCGCAAGCTGCGCAGCTTCGAGGAGACCGCCTTCCTGTGAGCGAATTGACGCTGGTTTTCCTGGGGAAAGGGCTTGATTTATGCCCCGAAAACCTGTGTAGCCCTGACATTCGCCCCTAGGGGCAGGAACAGACCCCGCAAGCCAGCGGGGCAAGATCAGGAGACAGCAGATGTCGAAACCGATGACCAAGACGCAACTTGTGGCCACCCTCGCCGAAGAGATGGGCGCCGACAAGAAAACCGCCGGTGCGGCACTGGATGCGATCGCCTCGATCGTTGCGCGCGAAGTGGCTGCCGGTGGCGCCGTGACCCTGCCGGGCCTCGGCAAGGTCGTGTGCCGCGAGCGTCCCGAGCGTCAGGTCCGCAACCCGGCGACCGGCGAGCAGGTCACCAAGGCGGCCGACAAGCAGGTGAAGTTCACCATCGCCAAGGCGCTGAAGGACAGCGTGAACGAGTGACGGGCTGCAGCTGACCGCTTGCGGTTGGCATCGGCTGATGTAGGGTCGCCCTCCGGCGGCCCTTTTTCTTTGGCCGCATCCCGGCTCAGGCCATTGGAGGCAAGATGGATCTGCGCAGTATCGGGATGGGGCTGGCTTTCGCCTTCATGTGGTCCTCGGCCTTCACCTCGGCGCGGATGATCGTCGCCGATGCGCCGCCGCTGACCGCGCTGGCGCTGCGCTTCCTCGTTTCCGGGCTGATCGGCATCGCGCTGGCCGCCGCGCTGGGCCAGAGCGCCCGGCTGTCGAGGGCGTCGTGGCGCGGGGTGGTGATCTTCGGCATCTGCCAGAACGCGCTGTACCTCGGCTTCAACTTCGTGGCGATGCAATGGGTGGAGGCGAGCCTCGCCGCCATCGTCGCCTCGACCATGCCGCTTCTGGTGGCGCTGGCCGGCTGGCTGATCTTCGGCGAGCGGGTGCGGCCGCTGGGGGTCTTCGGGCTGCTGCTGGGGATGTCCGGGGTGGCGCTGATCATGGGCACCCGGCTGTCGGGCGGGGTGGAGGTGCTGGGGCTGGTGTTCTGCGGCATCGGCGTGCTGGCGCTGACCTTCGCCACGCTGGCGGTGCGCGGCGCTTCGGCAGGGGGCAATGTGCTGATGGTGGTGGGGCTGCAGATGCTGGTCGGCTCGGCCGTGCTGGCGGTGGTCGCGGCGCTGACCGAGCCCTGGCAGGTGACCTGGTCGGCACGGCTTTTCTGGGCCTTTGCCTATACGACGCTGGTGCCGGGGCTGATGGCGACCTGGATCTGGTTCATGCTGGTGGCGCGGATCGGCGCGGTGCGGGCCGCGACCTTCCATTTCCTCAACCCGTTCTTCGGGGTGCTGGTGGCCTGGGCGCTGTTGGGCGAGCGGCTGGGGATCTGGGACGTGGTCGGCGTGGTGATCGTGGCGCTGGGCATCCTCGCCGTGCAATGGGCGAAGGTGCCGGGGCGGGCCTGAGCGGCAGGCCCTTCCCCGGATCAGCCGATCCGGCCGCGCAGGCCGCCGGTCTGGCCGCGGTCGAGCAGCAGGTGGTCGAGGATCACGCAGGCCATCATCGCTTCGGCCACCGGCACGGCGCGGATGCCGACGCAGGGGTCGTGGCGGCCCTTGGTGATCAGCTCGGTCTCCTCGCCCGACATGGTGATGGTGCGGCGCGGGGTGAGGATCGAGGAGGTCGGCTTCACCGCGAAGCGCACCACCACATCCTGCCCGGTCGAGATGCCGCCGAGGATGCCGCCGGCGTGGTTCGACAGATACATGGGGCCGTCATTGCCCATGCGGATCTCGTCGGCATTCTCGACCCCGGTGAGGCTGGCCGCCGCCATGCCCTCGCCGATCTCCACCGCCTTCACCGCGTTGATGCTCATCATGGCCGAGGCGAGATCGCTGTCGAGCTTGCCGTAGACCGGGGCGCCGAGGCCGGGGGGGACGCCCTGGGCCACCACCTCGATCACCGCGCCGACCGAGTTGTGCGACAGGCGCAGCTCATCGAGATAGGCGGCCCAGTCGGCGGCGGCGGTGGCGTCGGGGCACCAGAAGGGGTTGCGCTCCACCTCGGCCAGATCGAGGCGGCTGCGGTCGATCTGCCGCGGGCCCATCTGCACCATGTAGCCGGTGATCTTCACCTGCGGAGCCAGCATCGCCAGCGCCGCGCGGGCGACACCGCCCGCCGCCACGCGCGCCGCGGTCTCGCGCGCCGAAGAGCGGCCGCCGCCGCGATAGTCGCGTAGCCCGTATTTCTGGTGATAGGTGATGTCGGCATGGCCGGGACGGAAGGCCTGGGCGATCTCGCCGTAATCCTTGGAGCGCTGGTCGGTGTTCTCGATCATCAGCTGGATCGGCGTGCCGGTGGAGAGGCCGTCGAAGGTGCCGGAGAGGATCTTGACCTCGTCGGGCTCTTTGCGCTGGGTGGTGAACTTGTTCTGCCCCGGCTTGCGCTTGTCGAGCCAGTGCTGGATCGCGGCGGCGTCGATCGCCACGCCGGGCGGGCAGCCGTCGACGGTGGCGCCGAGCGCCGGGCCGTGGCTTTCGCCCCAGGTGGTGACGCGGAAGAGATGGCCGAAGGTGTTGAAGCTCATGGCAGGCAGTCCCCGATTTCGGGCCCCGATTGGGGCCAAGGCCCCGAGTTGGGCCGCGATTTGCGGCCAAGGCATAGGGCAAGCCGGGGCTCGGGGGAACCGGATTTTGCCGATACGCCGCGGGCGGGGCGGCCCCCGCGCGATCTTTTCGCCTTGCGGACGGTTGGGGCCCCGGTATGGTCGGGGATACCTCGGGGTGCCTTGAGTGGCTGAGATGCGAAAGCGGACCCGTTGAACCTGACCCGGTTAAGACCGGCGGAGGGAAGGTGCATGGACGATCTCCATCCCGTCTCCGCCCGTCGTGAGAGAGGATGAAGATGCGCACTCCGATACTTGCCACGGGATGTCTTGCGGCGGCCGGCATGGCTGCGGCCGAGACCCCCGTGCTGACTGTGATGACCTATGACAGCTTCATCTCCGAATGGGGGCCGGGGCCGGCGGTGGAAAAGGCTTTCGAGGCCGAGTGCGGCTGCGATCTGCGCTTCGTCGCGGCGGGCGACGGCGCGGCGCTGCTGGCGCGGGTGCAGCTGGAAGGCGCGCGTTCCGACGCCGACGTGGTGCTGGGGCTCGACACCAACCTGACCGCTGCCGCTGCCGCGACGGGGCTCTTTGCGCCGCATGGCAAGATGCCCGCGCTCGACCTGCCGGTGACCTGGACCGATCCGCAGTTCATCCCCTTCGACTGGGGCTGGTTCGCCTTCGTGCATGACAAGGCGCTGGCCTCGCCGCCGGGGTCGTTCGAGGAGCTGGCGGCGTCGGATCTGAAGATCGTGATCCAGGACCCGCGCTCCTCCACCCCGGGGCTCGGCCTCGTGATGTGGGTGAAGGCGGCCTATGGCGAGCGGGCGGCGGAGATCTGGCAGGGGCTGGCCGACAATATCGTGACGGTGACGCCGGGCTGGTCGGAGGCCTATGGGCTGTTTCTGAACGGCGAGGCCGACATGGTGCTGAGCTATTCCACCTCGCCCGCCTACCACTTGATCGCGGAGGAGGATGACAGCAAGGCGGCGGCGCGCTTTGCCGAGGGGCATTACCTGCAGGTCGAGGTCGCGGGCAAGCTGGCCGGCAGCGACCAGCCGGAGCTGGCCGACCGGTTTCTCGACTTCATGACCGGCGAAACCTTCCAGTCGGTGCTGGCGACGACGAACTGGATGTATCCGGCGAAGACGCCGGAGGCGGGGCTGCCGGAGGGCTTCGAATCGATGCGCCCCGAGGCCACGCTGCTGTTCTCCTCGGAGGAGGCGCTGGCGATCCGGGAGGAGGCGCTGGAGGAATGGCGGAACGCGCTGGCACGCTAGCCGCAGGCGCGGTCGCCGCAACGCTGGGGCTCTTGACGCTGGGCACGCTGGCGGTGGTGGCGCTGCAGACCGGCGGCGGCTTGCGGCTGGGGCCTGCCGACTGGGCGGCCCTGCGCTTCACCGTCTGGCAGGCGGTGCTGTCGGCGCTGGCCTCTGTGTTGCTGGCGGTGCCGGTGGCGCGGGCGCTGGCGCGGCGGCGCTTTGCCGGGCGGGGGGCGCTGATCGCGCTCCTGGGAGCGCCGTTCCTGTTGCCGGTGATCGTGGCGGTGCTGGGGTTGCTTGCGGTCTTCGGCCGGGCCGGGCTGCTCAACCGCGGGCTGGAGGCGCTGGGGCTGCCGGTGCTGTCGGTCTACGGGCTGCATGGGGTGGTGCTGGCGCATGTGTTTCTCAACATGCCGCTGGCGGTGCGGCTGATCCTGCAGGGCTGGGCGACGATTCCGGCGGAGCGGTTCCGGCTGGCGGCCTCCCTGGGATTCGGCCCCGGCGATGTGTTCCGGCATCTGGAGCGGCCGATGCTGCGCGAGGTGCTGCCGGGGGCGGTGGTGGTGATCTTTGTCATCTGCCTGACCAGTTTCGCCGTGGCGCTGACGCTGGGCGGCGGACCGCGGGCGACGACGCTGGAGCTCGCGATCTATCAGGCGCTGCGATTCGAGTTCGACCTGACGCGGGCGGCGGTGCTGGCCTTGGCGCAATTCGCGCTCTGTGCGGCGGCGGTGCTGGCGGCGGCGCGGCTGGCGCTGCCAGCGGGATTCGGCGCGGGGCTGGACCGGACGGCGCTGACGCTGGCGCCGGGGGGCTGGCGGCGGGGGCTCGATGCGCTGGCCATCGCGCTGGCGGCGGGGTTCCTGCTGGCGCCGCTCGGCGCGGTGGTGGCGGCGGGGCTGCCGGGGCTTGGCAGCCTGCCGGACACGGTCTGGGCGGCGGCGGGACGGTCGGTCTCGGTCGCGCTGGCCTCGACGCTGGTCTCGGTCGCGGGGGCGCTGGTGCTGGCGCTGGCGGCGGCGCGGGGGGCGCGGGGCTTCGAGCTGGCGGCGACGCTGCCGCTGGCCGCCTCGTCGCTGGTGCTGGGGACGGGGCTGTTTCTGGCGGTCTATCCCTTCGTCAGCCCGGCAAGCGTGGCCCTGCCGGTGACGGTGCTGGTCAATGCCGCGCTGTCGCTGCCCTTCGCCTTCCGCGTCATCCTGCCCGAGGCGCGGCGGATGCAGGCGGATCACGGGCGGCTGGCCGAGGCCCTGGGGCTGCGCGGCATGGCGCGGCTGCGCTGGCTGGTGCTGCCCCGGCTGCGGCGGCCCTTGGGATTCGCGCTGGGAATCTGCGCCGCGCTGTCGATGGGCGATCTGGGGGTGATCGCGCTCTTTGCCGGCGAGCGCGAGGCGACGCTGCCCCTCTTGGTGCAGCGGCTGGTCGGGGCCTATCAGATGCAGGCGGCGGCTTCGGCCTCGCTGCTGCTGGTGGCCTTGAGTTTCGGGCTGTTCTGGCTGTTCGACTGGGGAGGGCGCCGCGGTGCTGAGGCTTGAGAAGCTGCGGATCACGCAGGGCGATTTCACCCTGAGGGCCGACTGGCAGGTGGCGGAGGGCAGTCGGGTGGCGGTGATCGGGCCGTCGGGCGGCGGCAAATCGACGCTGCTGATGGCGATTGCCGGGTTCCTCGCGCCGAGCGCGGGGCGGGTGCTGTGGCAGGGGAAGGATCTGGCGGCGGTGGCGCCGGGGGATCGGCCAGTCAGCATGTTGTTCCAGGACCAGAACCTGTTCCCGCATCTCAGTCTGCGCGAAAATCTGGGGCTGGGGCTGTCGCCGCGGCTGCGGCTGGATGCGGCGCAGGAGGCGCGGATTGCGGGCGCGCTGGAGCGGGTCGGGCTGGCGGGGCTTGGGGCGGCGCGGCCCGGTCGGCTGTCGGGCGGGCAGCAGGGGCGGGCGGCGCTGGCGCGGGCGCTGCTCAGGGCGCGGCCGGTCCTGCTGCTGGACGAGCCCTTCGCCGCCCTGGGGCCGGCGCTGAAGGTGGAGATGCTGGCGCTGGTGGCGGAGATCGCGGGCGAGACCGGGGCCATGGTGCTGATGGTCACGCATGACCCGCAGGATGCGCGGCGGCTCGGCGGCGAGACGGTGCTGGTGGCGGGCGGCGAGGCGCTGCCGCCGCGCGGGACCGAAGCGCTGTTCGCCGATCCGCCGCAGGCGCTGCGCGATTATCTGGGCTGACGGGCGCACCAATGAAAAAGGCCCCGCGCGATGGCGGGGCCTTCTGTCTGTCTGTCCGACCGGGATCAGACGGTCTTCTTCTTGCCCTTGGCATTGGCCCAGATGCGCTTGTTGGTCAGGTAGAGCAGCACCGACAGGATCGTGAGGAACACGACCGCGGTGAAGCCCGCCTGCTTGCGCGCCATCATCTTGGGCTCGGCGGCCCAGGTCAGGAAAGCCGTCACGTCCTCGGCCATGGCATGTTCGGAGGCCTCGTGGCCGTCGGCATAGGTCACCATGTCATCGAATAGCGGAGGCGGCATGGCGATCCAGCTGCCGGCGACGGTCGAGGCGCCATGCTCGTCCTTGCAGCTGTCCGGCACCGAACCGTTGGCGAAGGCTTCGTTGTAGTAGAAGCCGTCCGGCTCGTTGTCGACGGCGCAGGCCGGCACTTCGGTATAGCCGGTGAGCACCGAATACATGTGCTCGGGGCCGCCCATGCCGTTGAACAGCTGGCTCAGACCGGTGCCGAGCGGGCCGTGGAAGCCGGCGCGGGCCTTGGTCATCAGGCTGAGGTCCGGCGCGTTCTCCAGCGCCGAATTCGGGAAGTGGTCGGTCGGCTTGCCCTCGCGGTCCTCGCCGGTCTCGGCGTCGGTCACGGTGAACTGCGTGGCATAGGCCCGGACCTGATCGGCGGGGAGGGCGGGGCCGCCCTCGTCCGACAGGGTGCGGATCGGCACGAATTTCATGCCGTGGCAGGCTGAGCAGACCTCGGTGTAGACCTGCAGGCCACGCTGCAGCTGGTGCTGGTCGAAGGCGCCGAACGGCCCTTCGAAGCTGAAGTCCACGTCATGCGTGTGGGCTTCGCCGGCGGCCATCGCCGCCCCGCCCGTGAGGGCGAGGGCTGTGGCGGCGGTGAGGGTGAGTTTGCGGATCATGTCCAGTTCCTTTCCCTTACTCGGCCACAATGGTCTTGGTGCCGCCGGTAGCGGGCGAGTAGTGGGCGTTGAAGTCTTCTTCGATGGTCGCCGGCGCAGCCAGCGGCTTCTCGATCACGCCGAGCAGCGGCAGGATCACCAGGAAGTAGGCGAACCAGTAGGTCGAGGCGATCAGCGAGATGTAGGGGTAGATCCCGTCGGTCGGCATCGCGCCCACCCAGGTCAGCACCACGAAGTTCACGCAGAACACCGCGAACCACCACTTGAACACCGGGCGGTAGCGGCCCGAGCGCACGGAGGAGGTGTCGAGCCAGGGCGCCAGCGCCATGACCGCGATGGCCCCGAACATCGCCAGCACGCCGAAGAACTTGGCGTCGATGATGCCGAAGGTGATGAACTGGACGATCTGCACGATCCAGACGTCGGCGGTGAAGGCGCGCAGGATGGCGTAGAACGGCAGGAAGTACCATTCCGGCACGATATGCGCGGGGGTAGAGAGCGGGTTCGCCTCGATGTAGTTGTCGGGGTGGCCGAGGTAGTTCGGCATGAAGCCGACGATGGCGAAGAACACCAGGAGCACGATGGCCAGCGCGAAGAGGTCCTTCATCACGAAGTAGGGCCAGAAGGGCAGGGTGTCTTTCTGGGCTTCCTGCTTGGAGGTGCGGCGGACCTCAACACCCGTGGGGTTGTTGTTGCCGGTGGAGTGGAAGGCCCAGATGTGGATGGCGACCAGGGCCGCGATCACGAAGGGCAGCAGGTAGTGCAGCGAGAAGAAGCGGTTCAGCGTGGCGTTGTCGACCGCCGGGCCGCCGAGCAGCCAGGTCTGGATCGATTCGCCGATGCCGGGGATCGCGCCGAACAGGCCGGTGATCACCGTGGCGCCCCAGAAGGACATCTGGCCCCAGGGCAGCACGTAGCCCATGAAGGCGGTGGCCATCATGGCGAGATAGATCAGCATGCCGATGATCCAGGTGATCTCGCGCGGGGCCTTGTAGCTGCCGTAGTAGAGACCACGGAAGATGTGCAGGTAGACCGCGACGAAGAACAGCGAGGCGCCGTTGGCATGCAGGTAACGCAGCATGAAGCCGCCGTTCACGTTGCGCATGATGTGCTCGACCGAGGCGAAGGCGTAGTCGACATGCGGCGTGTAGTGCATCGCCAGCACGATGCCGGTGACGATCTGCAGGACGAGACAGAAGGTGAGGACGATGCCCCAGATCCACATCCAGTTCAGGTTCTTCGGCGTCGGGATCATGATGGTGTCGTAGAGAAGCCCGACGATCGGCAGACGCCGATGCAGCCATTGCTCGGCGCCCGTCTTGGGCTCGTAGTGGTCGTGAGGAATTCCGGCCATGGTGCTGTTCCTTACCCGAGCTGGATGGTGGTTTCGTCGATGAACTGGGCGACGGGGATCGGCAGGTTCTCCGGCGCCGGGCCCCGGCGGATGCGGCCGGCGGCGTCGTAGTGCGAGCCGTGGCAGGGGCAGAACCAGCCGCCGAAGTCGCCCGCGCCGTCACCGATCGGCACGCAGCCGAGGTGGGTGCAGACGCCCATCATCACCAGCCATTCGCCGGCCTCGTCCATCGTGCGGTGCTCGTCCGAGGCGTCGGCGGTGGCGTCGGCCAGGTTGGCGTTGCGGGCGTTGTTGTCCGGCAGGTCCGTCAGCCGCGTCTCGCGGGCCGAGGCGATGTCGGCCTCGGTGCGGCGGCGGATGAACACCGGCTTGCCGAGGTACTTCACCGTCAGCTGCGTGCCGGTTTCGACCGCGCTCACGTCCACGAAGATCGACGACAGCGCCTGCACGTCCGCCGAGGGGTTCATCTGGTTCACCAGCGGCCAGACGGCGGCGCCCGTGGCCACCGCCCCGGCGCCGGCCGTTGCGTAGTACAGGAAATCCCTGCGGGTGCCTGCGTGATCGTCTGCGTGGGACACGAGAACTTCTCCCTTCCTAGGGCCGCACCGGGGCCCAACAGTTGATGGGGCCGCGGTAAAGTCGCAGCCTTGCCTGTCGCGTTCTAGTGCGACGATCTTGCAGCGTCCAGCGGACAAACAGGCGCAGGCGGCGTTATAGGACCAATTCTGCATGAAAAAATTGGGGCTGTTGCGCTCGGGTCCGGCGCGGCCGCAGGCGGCGGCGGGGGCGTCCGGCGGGGCGCGGCTGCCCCCGGCGGCGGGCCGGGAGCATATCTGGCGCCCCGGGCCGCGGCGCGGCCCGGATGCAGCGTGGCCGGGCGGAAGGGCTGGCGCCCGCCCGGCCGCGCGAATCGTGGTCAGGCGACCGGAACGGTGGCCGCCATCGAGGGACGGTCGGCGAAGCGGGCGTGCCAGGCGGCCAGGTCGGGCCGCGCGCTGCGCCAGGCGCGGCCGGCGTGACGGAAGTCGAGATAGTCCAGCGCGCAGGCCACGGCGATCTGGCCCAAGTCGAGCGGGCCGGTCAGATGCGCGATCCAGCGGCTTTCCAGCGCGTCGAGCGCCCGGTCGATCTTGCCCCACTGGCCTTCGACCCAAGGCTCGAACCGCTTCTCCTCGGGGCGCACCCGGGTCTCGTAGACCATGAGGACGGCCGCATCGAGCATCCCGTCCGCCGTCGCCTCCAGCGTCAGCGTGTCCCAGAGCCGGTTGCCCGCGGGGTAGAGCCGGTTGCCGGCCAGCGAGTCGAGGTAGCGGCAGATCACCCGGCTGTCATAAAGCGCGGGACCGTCGGCGCGCTCCAGCGCCGGGATCTTGCCCAAGGGGTTCAGCGCCAGCGGCAGCGTGCCGGTGTCGACCGGCGTGCCGCCGACCGAGATCAGCTCCACCTGGTCGAGCATCCCGGTCTCGTGCAGCAGGACCATGACTTTGCGGACATAGGGCGAGGTCGGCGAGTAATACAGACGCATGGGATTCCCGTTCAGACTTTGCGGATTTTCAACCGGCCCAGAAGGGCCGCGTCGATCTCGACGCCCTTGTCGCCCCAGCGCAGCGTGCGGCGGAAGCGGCTGGCGACATTGGTCTGGCGCGCCCCGTCCACCGCGCGGTCGGCGGGGCGGTGCAGGGCCAGACCCTCGGACATGTCGTCCAGCGCATCCTCGGCGCGCTGGTCGGTGCGGCCGGCGACAAGGCTGCGCCGGACCAGCCAGACGGCTCCGGCGACCGCGCCGGTGCGCAGGGCGAAGGCGGCGATGGGGACGAGCGGCAGGGGCATGGGCGACCTCCGGTATGTGCGGGGCCGATGGTAGGGTCTGGGAGGGCGGCTGTAAACGACCGAGCGCGGTCCAGCAGCCTTGCCGGCGGACATGAAAAAGCCGCCGGAGGTTTCCCTCGGCGGCTGATCCGTCCGTCGGTCAGTCTGGGCTCAGCCCTGACGGGCCTTGTAGCGCTTCTGCGTCTTGTTGATCACATAAACGCGGCCCTTGCGGCGCACGACCTGGCAATCGCGGTGGCGCAGCTTGAGCGAGCGGAGCGAGTTCGCAACCTTCATCTCTTTTCTCCCATTCGCGGCGCGCGTGCGCCTTGAAAAAACTGTGCCCCCGTGAGGGGGCGGTGAATGGTGGGCGGTACTGGGATCGAACCAGTGACCACTACGATGTCAACGTAGTGCTCTACCGCTGAGCTAACCGCCCACGCTGCCGCTGCCATCCCACCCTCGTTATCCCGGGTCGCTCCCGAAAGAAAACGACGCGGGCGGGACCGCGTCGGTTGGCGTGTCTATAAATAGAGTCGCCGGCCTGTTCAAGGGGTTTTGCAACGCTAGAAAATGACGCATGCTCCGCCGGGTGAAGGATGCCGCATGACGTTCGAAGCCTACAGCCTGTTCCGCCCGGAAAGACGCGATACCGCGGCGTTTTTCTCTTCGCCGCATAGCGGTCGGGACTATCCGGCCTCGCTGATGCGGCGCACGGCGCTGGACGAGATGACGATCCGCTCCTCCGAGGACGCCTTCGTCGACGAGCTGTTTTCCTGCGCGCCGGGGCTCGGGGCGCCGCTGATCGCGGCGAAGGTGCCGCGCGCCTATATCGACATGAATCGCTCGGCCGACGAGCTCGACCCCGCGCTGATCGAGGGGCTGGCCCGGGCGCCGCACAACCCGCGGGTCTCCTCCGGCCTCGGGGTGATTCCCCGCGTGGTGGCGAACGGGCGGCCGATCTATCGCGGCAAGCTGGCGCTGGAAGAGGCGGAGACGCGGATCGCCCGCTACTGGACCCCCTATCACCTCGCGCTGCGCGGTCTGCTGGAAGAGAGCCTCGCGCAATTCGGGGAGGCGATTCTCATCGACTGCCATTCGATGCCGCATGAGGCGATCGAGGCCCATGCCCGCCCCGGCCAGCCGCGGCCCGAGGTGGTGCTGGGCGACCGTTTCGGCGCGGCGGCGGGGCGCGGGGTGATGGAGCGGATCGAGGCGGCCTTTTCCAATGCCGGGCTGCGGGTGGTGCGCAACGCGCCCTTCGCCGGGGCCTATATCGCCCAGGCCTACGGTCGGCCCTCGCGCGGGCAGCATGTGGTGCAGGTGGAGATCGACCGCGCGCTCTACATGACCGAGGCGCGGATCGAGCGGCATGGCGGCTTCGACGCCTTCAAGGCGCTGATCGCCTCGGTCGTGGCTGAGATCGCCGACATCGGCCGGGCGCAGCTGCCGCTGGCCGCCGAATAGTCAGCGCAGCGCGCGGCCCTTGATGATCGCATCCTTGCCGAAGCGCTGCCTTATCCTGTCTGTCGCCCGCTCCGCCGCCGTCCGCTTGCCCGCGCCGGGGTCGAGCAGGTCGCCCGTCGCATCGGCCTGATCGGCGGTGGTCAGATCGGAGATCCCGACGCCGATGAGCCGGAACGGCCCGGGCTCGCGCGCGCCGTCCATCAGGGCGCGGGCCTCGCGGTAGATCCGGTCGGCGGTCTGGGTCGGATCGGCGAGCGAATGGCGCCGGGTGATCGTGCTGAAATCGCTGCGCTTCAGTTTCAGCGTCACCGTCCGCCCCGCCAGCTCCTTGGCCTTCGCCCGGTCCGAGACCTGTTCCGACAGCCGCCAGAGATGGCCGTCGAGCACCTCGGCGCTGGCGGTATCCTCGTTGAAGGTGGTCTCCTTCGAGATCGACTTCTCGGCATCGCGCGAGACGCGGCGGTGATCCTCGCCCCGCGCCAGATGCCAAAGCCTGTCGCCCATATGGCCGAAGCGGGCGGTCAGATCCTGCCTGTCCCAGCGCAAAAGATCGGCGATGGTGCGGATGCCGGCGTTTTCCAGCGCGGTCTGGGTGGCTGTGCCGACGCCCCAGATGATGCGGACCGGCTTCGGCTTCAGGAAGGCCTCGGTCTCGGCCTGCCCGATGATCGAGAAGCCGCGCGGCTTGTCGAGGTCGGAGGCGATCTTGGCGAGGAACTTGTTGTGCGACAGCCCGACCGAGCCGGTGATGCCGAGCTCGGTCTCCATCGCCCGGGTCAGGCGGGCGAGCAGGACGGCGGGGGGCGCGCCGTGCAGCCGGGCGGTGCCGGTGAGGTCGAGGAAGGCCTCGTCGAGCGAGAGCGGCTCCACCGCCGGGGTCAGCGCCTCCATCATCGCGCGGATCTGGCGCGAGACGGCGACATAGGCCTCCATCCGCGGCTTCACCACCACCGCCCCGGGGCAGAGTTTCAGCGCCTGGAACATCGGCATGGCCGAGCGGACGCCGTTGATCCGGGCGATGTAGCAGCAGGTCGAGACGACGCCCCGCGTGCCGCCGCCGACGATCACCGGCTTGTCGCGCAGCTCGGGATGGTCGCGTTTCTCGACCGACGCATAGAAGGCGTCGCAATCCATGTGGGCGATGGAGAGCGAGGCGAGCTCGGGGTGGGAGAGGATGCGCGGGGAACGGCAGGACGGGCAGCGGGGTCCGCTGTCGAACTGGGTCAGGCAATCTCGGCAGAGGGCGGGCATGGCGGCAGTATAGCAGGCGGCGCGGGGCGGGGCATCGGGGATTTTCACGCGTGAAAATCGGGGTAAGGGGTTGGAATCACTGGGGAGGCGGGATTTTGTTAGGGGTTTGGTAAGGGGTTTTCGCGAGGAGTGGGGTGGGGGTTTGTGGCGGCGGGGCGGTGCGTTGATGAGGAGGGTGGGGTGGAACCCCACCCTACGGAGGTTGGGGTAGGGTGGGGTTTTACCTCACCATGAGAAGCGGACCGGAGGCGGAGATGGGGAGGACGCCGGAGGTCGGGTGGGTGGGGTTCTACCCCACCCATGGGCGGTTTTGGGCGGGCCGTTGTTCGGTGCGCAATGAATGCGCACCCTACGGGGCTTGGGGTTGGTGGGGTGGAACCCCACCCTACGGGGGTCATGGCTTCCCATACATCCGCTCCACCTCGTCCATCACCGACTCCATCATCATCCCGGTCGCCTCCGGGCCGGTGAATCTCAGCACCCAGCCCTCGGGGGCCAGTTCGCGGCGGATGGTGAGGCCCGGTCTCGGGCGCAGCAGGCGGCGGGGGTGGCCGGGGCGGTAGGGGGTTTCGTCGTGCAGGGACTGGTCGGCCTCGAGCAGGATCGGTTGCAGGAGGGTCCATTGCGCCTCGGGGGTCGTGGCGCGGGACTCCTCGAGCGCGGTGCGGATCAGGTCGGCGAAGCCGGCGCGGCAGGCGGTGGCGAGGCGGAGGCATTGGCGCTGCGACAGGGTCTCGGGGGCGGCGAGCAGGCCGTCGAGCTCTTCGGCCAGCGTCGCCAGCGCACGCAGGCGGGTGCGGCGGGCGCCGCGAGCCGTGGGGTAGAGCGCGTCGATGGCGGCGTCGAGCGTCGGGAAGAGCCCGGCATTGCGGGCGGTGACGGCGATGCGGCCCTTGTCCCAGGGCGCGATCTCGCAGCGCAGGTCGTTCTCGGCCACCATGGCGGCGACCGCCTCGGGCAGGGTGGCGGGGCTGCGGAGGAAGGCGGGGATGGTGGGGAAGCGGCCGCCCAGAGCCTCGAGCGCGCGGATGGCGGCGAGGCGGCGGTAGCCGGAGATCAGGGCGTAGCGGCCCGGCGCCGTCTCGAACACTTCGATCGGCTGGCGCAGCCCGTGCAAGGCGATGGAATGCTGCAGCTCCGACAGCGCCTCGGGGTCGAGGGCGCCGCGGTCGCGGGGCAGGGCGGATTCGTCGATGGCGGCGAGGGGGATCTGGATCATGGCGGCTCCTTGTTGGGCGGCCAGCAGGATAACCTAGGGCCGGGGGGTGTTGCGGCGGAAGGCCCCGATGCGCGCGCTGCGCTTGCCTTCGGGGGCGGATCGCGGCGAGACTGGGGCCTCATGTGAGGAGCAGATGATGGACCCGGCGGATTTCATTGGTGGCAATGCGGTGATGCTGGCCTTCGCGGCCTTCGTCATCCTGTGCATCTTTCTCGGCGTGCGGATCGTGCCGCAGTCGGAAAAGCATGTGGTGGAGCGGTTCGGGCGGCTGCGGGCGGTGCTGGGGCCGGGGATCAACTTCGTGGTGCCCTTCCTCGACCGGGTGGCGCACCGGATCTCGATCCTCGAGCGGCAGCTGCCGACGGCGCATCAGGATGCGATCACGACGGACAACGTGCTGGTGAAGGTGGAGACCAGCGTCTTCTACCGGATCACCGAGCCGGAGAAGACCGTCTACCGGATCCGCGACGTGGATGCGGCCATCGCCACCACGGTGGCGGGGATCGTGCGCAGCGAGATCGGCAAGATGGAGCTGGATCAGGTGCAGTCGAACCGCAACGAGCTGACGCAGAACATCCGCGAGCAGGTGCGGGCGATGGTGGATGACTGGGGGATCGAGGTGACGCGGGCGGAGATCCTCGACGTCAATCTCGACGAGGCGACGCGGGCGGCGATGCTGCAGCAGCTGAATGCCGAGCGGGCGCGGCGGGCGCAGGTGACCGAGGCCGAGGGGCGCAAGCGGGCGGTGGAGCTGAACGCGGATGCGGAACTCTATGCCGCCGAACAGGAGAGCAAGGCGCGGCGGGTTCTGGCGGATGCCGAGGCCTATGCGACGGGGGTGATCGCCGATGCCATCGCCAAGAACGGGCTGGAGGCGGCGCAGTATCAGGTGGCGCTGAAGCAGGTCGAGGCGCTGACCGCGGTGGGGCAGGGCGCCGGCAAGCAGACGATCATCGTGCCGGCGGCGGCGATGGATGCCTTTGCCGATGCGTTCAAGATGCTGAAGGGGCGCGGCTGATGCTGGTCTGGTGGGTCTGGATGGTGGCGGGGGTGGTGCTCGGCATCATCGAGGTCGTGCTGCCGGGCTATGTGTTCCTCGGCTTCTCGGCGGGGGCGATCGTCACCGGGGCGCTGCTCTGGCTCGGGCTGGAGGCGGGGCTGCCCTTGGTGCTGTTGATCTTCGGGCTGATCTCGCTGGCGGTCTGGCTGGTGCTGCGGCGGGTGTTCGGCAGCGGTGCGGGGCAGGTGAAACTGTGGGAGCGGGATATCAACGACAACTGAGGGTTTTCGTCGCCGCGGGACGGGGTTCGCCCGGGAAGGCGGCAGCTTCCTGCCGCTTTGCGCAGAAAGCCGGCGCTCTGCGGAACCGCGGGGTCCGGCCCGTGTTGATAGGCTACATGACACAGTTTCAGGAGGCAGAAATGTCCGACTACCGCCGTGATCCGGGCACTCCGGGCACCTCGAACGTCCACACCAGCACCGACCGCACCACGGAGCGCACCGTCGAGCGTTCCGGCTCGCGCACGATCTTCTTCGTGCTGGGCGGTATCGTCGCCCTGCTCGCCGTGCTGTGGTTCCTGTTCGCGAACCCGACCCCGGTCGATGATGCGACTGCTCCGGCCACCACAACCGAGACCGCTCCGGCCGCCACCACCACCACGCCGGATGCGACCGTGACCCCGGATGCGACCGTGACTCCGGACGCCACCGCCCCGGCGCCCGAGGCGACCACGCCTGCTCCGGACGCTGCGGCGCCCGCTCCGGCGACCCCGGCTCCGGCCAACTGATCCGGGCCTGACGGATACGGAAAGGGCAGCCCTCGGGCTGCCCTTTTTGCGTTACGCGCGGCCCATTTCGGCGACGACGGCTTCGGCTGCGGCGCGCGGGTCGTCGGCCTGCCAGATCGGCCGGCCGACGACGATGTGGTCGACGCCGTCGGTAATCGCCTGCGCCGGGGTGGCGACCCGCTTCTGGTCGCCGAGCGCCGCGCCTGCCGGGCGGACGCCGGGGGTGACGATCAGCCGGCCCTTGGCCTGCGGCAGGGCGCGGATCGCCGCGGCCTCGTGCGGGCTGGCGATGACGCCGTCGGCCCCGGCCTCCAGAGCGCGGGCGGCGCGTTCCAGCGCGATTTCGGACAGATCGCCGGGGCGGATCATGTTGGCGTCGAGGTCGGCGCGGTCGAGCGAGGTCAGCACGGTCACCGCCAGGATCTTCAGCCCGCCGGATTTGCCCTGCGCCGCCGCCGCGACCACCTGCGGGTCGCCGTGGACGGTGAGGAAATCGAGCTGGAAGTTGGAGAAGCCGCGCACCGCCGCCTCGACCGTCGCGCCGATGTCGAAGAGCTTCATGTCGAGGAAGATGCGCTTGCCCTGTTCCTGCTTGAGCTCGTTGGCCAGCGCCAGCCCGCCGCCGGTCAGCATGCCGAGACCGATCTTGTAGAAGGAGACGGCGTCGCCCAGCCGGTTGGCGAGCTCCAGCCCCTGCACGACGTTGGGCACATCCAGCGCCACGATCAGACGATCATCGGCCATGTCATTCTCCTGTTGCTGCGGTGGCGGGGTGATGCGGCGAGGGGGCCGGTGTGTCAAGCGGGGTTGCCCCGATGGAGATGCGAAGCGGGGGATACACAGCGCCGGAAGAGGCTGTTAATCGTGACGCCGGGGGTGACCATGATCATATGCTTCGATATCGGCGGCTCGCGCATCAAGGCGGGGCTGGGTGGCGCGGATGGGCGGGTGGAGCGGCTGGGCGAGGCGCCGACGCCGACCAATTTCCGCGCCTTCACCGACGCGATGAACACGTTCCTGCATGGACGGGAGGTCAGCGGCGTCGCGGTGTCGATCGCCGGCTGCGTCGATCCGGATACCGGGCGGCTGAAATGCGCCAATATTCCCTGCGTCGACGGGCGCGCCATCGTCGATGATCTGGAACGGGTGCTGGGGCTGCCGGTCTGGGTTGGCAATGACGCCGACTGCTTCGCGCTGGCCGAGGCGCAGCAGGGCGCGGGCGTCGGGCATCGCACGGTGTTCGGCATCATCCTCGGCACCGGGGTCGGCGGCGGGCTGGTGATCGACGGGCGGATCGTCACCGGCGCCGGCGGCTATGCCGGGGAGTGGGGGCACGGGCCGGTGCTGAACACCCGGCCGCTGGGGTTCGATGTGCCGCATTTTCCCTGCGGCTGCGGGCTGTCGGGCTGTGTCGACACGGTCGGCGGGGCCCGCGGGTTGGAGCGGCTGCATCTGAAGCTGAGCGGGCAGGTGGCGGCGAGCACGGCGATCATCGCCGGCTGGCAGGCGGGCGATGCGGCGGCGGCGCAGACCGTGGCAGTCTGGCTGGAGCTGGTCAGCGGGCCGCTGGCCATGGTGCTGAACGTGGTCGGCGCTTCCGCCGTGCCGGTGGGCGGCGGGCTGTCCTCGGCGCCGGAGCTGATCGGGGCGCTGGACGGCGCGGTGCGGGCGCGGCTGTTGCGGCGCACGGCGGGGCCGCTGCTGACGCCGGCGGCGCATAGGACCGAGCCGGGGCTGGTGGGCGCGGCCATCGCCGGGGCGCAGGCCTTTGGCTGAGCTGCTGCTGGAAGTCTGCGTCGATTCCGCCGAGGGGTTGGCGGCGGCCATCGAGGGCGGGGCCGACCGGATCGAGCTGTGTTCGGCGCTGGAGCTGGGCGGGCTGACGCCCTCCGCCGGGCTGATGCGGCTGGCCGCGGGCTGCGGGGTGCCGGTGCTGGCGATGATCCGGCCGCGGGCGGGGGATTTCGACTTTGGCGCGGCGGATCTGGCGGTGATGCTGGAGGATATCGCGGCGGCGCGGGCCGCCGGGCTGGCCGGCGTGGTGCTGGGGGCCATGCGCGGCGCGGCGCTGGATGGCGGGATGCTGCGGCGGCTGGTGGAGGCGGCGACGGGGATGGACCTGACGCTGCACCGCTGCTTCGATCTTTGCGCCGATCAGGCTGCGGCGCTGGAACAGGCCGTGGCGCTGGGCTTTCGCCGGGTGCTCAGCTCGGGCGGGGCGGCGACGGCGCCGGAGGGCGCCGCCGTGCTGGAACGGCTGATGCGGCAGGCTGCCGGGCGGATCGTGGTGATGCCGGGCAGCGGCGTGTCGGCGGAGAGCCCCGGCGCGCTGGCGGCGCTGCCGCTGGCCGAAGTGCATGGCTCCTGCTCGGTCGTGGCGCAGGAGAGCGGCTTCGGCTTTGGCGGGCGGCGCCGCACCGACGCGGGCCGGGTGCGGGCGCTGAAGGACGCGCTCAGGCGGCGTGCTTGAACTGCACCTCGGGCGGCGTGGCGAAGCGCGCGAGATAGAGCGCGGTGGCGCTTTCGGTCAGCCGCTGGCGCAGCGGCTCGTCGCCCCGGGCCGGCTCCACCGTGAAGATGCGGCGGATGTAGGGGACGGGGCGGCTGCTGTCTTTCACCAGCAGGGCGACCTGCGCTTCGACCTGCCCGAAGTCCCGGGCATAATGAGCGTGCTCGATGGTGGCAGAGAGGATACGCATGACGAAACTCCTCGGACAATCCGCAGCGCGTCATTGCTGCTGCGGAGGATTTCAGGATGAACCTAGAACGCGGTTCGGGGACTGTGACGGGACGGCGCAGGCTGACGGTCGGGAAGTTCTTTCGTCATGCTTGCGGTCACTTACGTTGTGGATAAAAGCCGGATCGGGTCGATTTTGTTCCCTGCCGCGCGCTTTGGAAAATCACGCTTCGCTGAACGGGGCGTGATCCTTGAATTCGGCGGGCGCCGCGACCAATTTCATCCTGAGACCCGGATATGCCGTGCCGATGATCGGGCGGGAGTGCGCCGGGGGCTTGATGAAAGGGATTGCGATGAATTTGGAAAAATTCACGGAGCGGTCGCGCGGGTTCCTGCAGGCTGCGCAGACGATTGCCGCGCGGGAGAGCCACCAGCGGCTCGCTCCCGAACACCTGCTGAAAGCGTTGATGGATGACGATCAGGGGCTTGCCGCCAACCTGATCCGCCGCTCGGGGGGTGAACCCCAGCGCGTGACGGAGACGCTGGAGTTGACGCTGGCGAAACTGCCGAAGGTGACGGGCGACGCCCAGCCCTTCATGGACCCGGGGCTCGTCCGGGTGCTGGACGAGGCCGAGAAGGTCGCGAAGAAGGCGGGCGACAGTTTCGTGCCGGTGGAGCGCATCCTGATGGCGCTGTGCATGGTGTCGTCGAAGGCCAAGGAGGCTTTGGATGCGGGCGCGGTGTCGGCGCAGAAGCTGAACGCGGCGATCAACGACATCCGCAAGGGGCGGACGGCGGACAGTGCCAGTGCCGAGGAAGGCTATGACGCGCTGAAGAAATATGCGCGCGACCTGACGGAAGCGGCGCGGGACGGCAAGATCGACCCGATCATCGGCCGCGACGAGGAGATCCGTCGCGCGATGCAGGTGCTGAGCCGCCGCACCAAGAACAACCCGGTGCTGATCGGCGAGCCGGGCGTGGGCAAGACCGCGATTGCGGAGGGCCTCGCGCTGCGCATCGTCAATGGCGACGTGCCGGAGAGCCTGAAGAACAAGAGCCTGATGGCCTTGGACATGGGCGCGCTGATCGCCGGGGCGAAGTATCGCGGCGAGTTCGAGGAGCGGCTGAAGGCCGTGCTGAACGAGGTGACGCAAGCCGCGGGCGAGATCATCCTGTTCATCGACGAGATGCACACGCTGGTTGGCGCGGGCAAATCGGAAGGCGCGATGGATGCGGCCAACCTGATCAAGCCGGCGCTGGCGCGGGGCGAGCTGCATTGCGTGGGCGCCACGACTCTGGATGAATACCGCAAATATGTCGAGAAGGACGCGGCTCTGGCGCGGCGCTTCCAGCCGGTGATGGTGGAAGAGCCGACGGTGGAGGACACGATCTCGATCCTGCGCGGCATCAAGGAGAAATACGAGCTGCACCACGGGGTGCGGATCAGCGACTCGGCCCTGGTGGCGGCGGCGACGCTGAGCCATCGCTACATCACCGACCGCTTCCTGCCGGACAAGGCGATCGACCTGATGGACGAGGCCGCGAGCCGTCTGCGCATGGAGGTGGACAGCAAGCCCGAAGAGCTGGACGCGCTGGACCGGCAGATCCTGCAGCTGCAGATCGAGGCCGAGGCCCTGAAGAAGGAGGAGGATGCTGCCTCCAAGGACCGGCTGGAACGGTTGCAGAAGGAGCTGTCGGAGCTGACCGAACGCTCGTCCGAGATGACGGCGAAGTGGCAGGACGAACGCGACAAGCTGGAAGCCTCGCGCGAGCTGAAGGAGCAGCTCGACCGGGCGCGCGCCGAACTGGATCAGGTGAAGCGCGAAGGCAATCTCGGCCGCGCGGGCGAGCTGTCCTATGGCATCATCCCGGGGCTGGAGAAGCGGCTGGCCGAGGCGGAAGCGCGCGAGGGCGATCTTCTGGTGTCCGAAGCCGTCTGGCCGGAGCAGATCGCCGAGGTGGTGGAACGCTGGACGGGCATCCCGACCAGCCGGATGCTGGAAGGCGAGCGCGAGAAGCTGTTGCGCATGGAAGAGGAGCTGGGCAAGCGGGTCGTCGGCCAGCGCGTCGCGCTGACGGCGGTGGCCAATGCCGTGCGCCGGGCGCGGGCCGGGCTGAACGACGAGAACCGTCCCCTGGGCAGCTTCCTGTTCCTCGGGCCGACCGGGGTCGGCAAGACCGAGCTGACCAAGGCCGTGGCCGAATATCTCTTCGACGACGATCAGGCGATGGTGCGGATCGACATGAGCGAGTTCATGGAGAAACATGCGGTCGCCCGGCTGATCGGCGCGCCTCCGGGCTATGTCGGCTATGACGAGGGCGGGGTGCTGACCGAGGCGGTGCGTCGCAGGCCGTATCAGGTGATCCTGTTCGACGAGGTCGAGAAGGCGCATCCGGACGTGTTCAACGTGCTCTTGCAGGTTCTGGACGACGGGGTGCTGACCGACGGTCAGGGCCGCACGGTGGACTTCAAGCAGACGCTGATCGTGCTGACCTCGAACCTCGGCGCCTATGCGCTGAGCCAGCTTGCCGACGGGGCCGACCCGACGGCGGCGCGGGCCTCGGTGATGGAAGCGGTGCGGGGGCATTTCCGCCCCGAGTTCCTGAACCGGCTGGACGAGACGGTGATCTTCGAGCGGCTCGGACGGGCCGACATGGGGGCGATCGTCGAGATCCAACTGAAGCGGCTGGAGAAACGGCTGGCCGGGCGCAAGATCGCGCTGGATCTGGACGCGGCGGCGAAGCAGTGGCTGGCCGACGAAGGCTACGATCCGGTGTTCGGGGCGCGTCCGCTGAAGCGGGTGATCCAGCGGCATCTGCAGGACCCGCTGGCCGAGATGATCCTCTCGGGCGATGTGATGGACGGGGCCACCGTGCATGTCAGCGCCGGATCCGAGGGGCTGATCATCGGCGACCGGATCTCGGCCTCGCGGCGCGAGCGACCGCAGGAAGCCGTGGTGCATTGAGGAGAAGGGGAGGGGGCGACCCCTCCCCTTTTCGCTGCGACCCGTCAATTGTTGCAGGTTTTTCCCGGCAAAGTGACACGAGTTTTGTTGGATTTTCCGCCCACGCGGCGCAGGTTTGCCTCAGGCAAGAGGGAGACGGCGATGCGCAAGGGATACCGGAATGATCTGAGCTGGGCGGATGTGACGCCGAAGCCGCTGTGGCTGAACCGGCGGCAGCTGATCGCCGGGGCCGGGGCGTTGGCGATTGCCAGCCCCGCCGTGGCGAAGATCGCCACCGTGCCGAGCGCGTTCTCCACCGACGAGACGCCGAACAGCATCGAGGAGATCTCGGGCTACAACAGCTTCTACGAATTCGGCCTCGACAAGGGCGACCCCGCCGCCAATGCCGGGGCGCTGACTGTGGACCCCTGGGCGGTGCAGATCGACGGGCTGGTGGACAAGCCCGGCAATTACGATCTGGGCGATATCCTCTCCGGTGTCACGCTGGAGGAGCGGATCTACCGTCTCCGCTGCGTCGAGGCCTGGTCGATGGTGATCCCCTGGGTCGGCTTCGAGCTGGCGACGCTCTTGGACCGGGTGGGGGTACAGCCCTCGGCCAAATTCGTTGCCTTCGAGACGCTGGTGCGGCCGGAAGAGATGCCGGGGCAGCGGGGCCGGTCGCTCGACTGGCCCTACCGCGAGGGGCTGCGGCTGGACGAGGCGATGAACCCGCTGACGATCCTGGCGACCGGGCTCTATGGCGAGGAGATGCCCAAGCAGAACGGCGCGCCGATCCGGCTGGTGGTGCCGTGGAAATACGGGTTCAAGTCGATCAAGAGCATCGTGAAGATCAGCCTCGTCGAGGCCATGCCGCAGACCACCTGGAACATGCAGAACGCCCGGGAATACGGCTTTTACAGCAACGTGAACCCCGAGGTGGACCATCCGCGCTGGTCGCAGGCCAGCGAGCGGCGGATCGGCGGCGGCTTCTTCGCGCCGCGGATCGAGACGCAGATGTTCAACGGCTATGGCGAACAGGTGGCGCAGATGTATGCCGGGCAGGATCTGGCGGTGGATTTCTGAATGCTGGCGCAGCGGATCAACACGGCGCTGCGCGCGGTGCCGGGCTGGGTGATCTATCCGTTGGCGCTGATCCCGCTTCTGCTGCTGGTGTGGCAGACCTTTTCCGGGGCGCTGGGCGTCGATCCGGTGAAGGCGATCGAGCATCGGCTGGGCGAGGTGGCGCTGCAGCTTCTGGTGGCGGGTCTGGCGATCACGCCGCTGCGCTGGGCCACCGGGGTCAGCCTGATCCGCTATCGCCGGGCGGTGGGGCTGATGGCCTTCCTCTATGTGGTGCTGCATCTGGCGACCTGGCTCTTGCTGGATATCCAGCTGCGCTGGGCCGAGATCGGGGCCGATCTGTTGAAGCGGCCCTATATCATGCTGGGCATGCTGGGCTTTGCGGTGATGATTCCCCTGGCCCTGACCTCGAACAACGCCTCGATTCGCCGACTGGGGCCGGCCGGCTGGGCGCGGCTGCACAAGCTCACCTATGTCGCCGCCCTCGCCGGAGCCCTGCATTTCCTGCTTCTGGTGAAGGCCTGGCCGCTGGAACCGATGCTCTACCTCGGCGGGGTGGTGGCGCTGCTGGCGGTGCGGGCGATCCGCAACGGGCGCAGGGCCGTCGCGAGAACCGCCTGAGCCTTCCGGCAACAAGGCTGCGCCGGATCGATGGATTGTGGTGGAAGTGACCGGAACCGCAAGATTTTGCGAAATTTTCGACCGTCCGGAAAATAATGTCATCGAACTGTTTTTTTCCTCTTGCGGGTTCCGGCCTCCCTCCGTAAATACCGCTTCACCGAGACGACGG